>SHMW01000022.1 GCA_008080735.1 Promethearchaeota archaeon | reverse complement strand
AAGTTATATATTAGAAATATATCTCTACTTTCATTGATATTTCAATTAATTAGATGGGTTATTAAAATTTCAAAAAAAGGTCAGTATAAATTTAAAATTACATTATTTGGAAGTGAAGCCGTGGGAAAGACCTCCCTCCTTCTGCGCTATATCAAAGACTCCTTTACACCTGATTTAAAGAAGACCATAGGCTCTAATTTCTTGGTAAAAGATTTAACTATAGAAGACATTTCTATAAGATTATTAATTTGGGATATAGCAGGGCAAACAGCTTTCCAGAAATTGAGATCAATATATTTTAAGGGAAGTAATGGAGCTTTAGGTGTGTACGACGTGACTGAAGCCCAAACACTATTGAAAATTCCAGGATGGGTTTCTTCAATTAAGAAATCGGTGAAAAAGAATATTCCTATGATACTACTCGGAAATAAAATTGATTTAGAAAGGAAGGTTGATCCCTCCGAGGCAAAAGATTTGGCCGAACGCTTGAAATGTGACTATTTGGAAACTTCTGCGAAAACAGGAGAAAAAGTGGATGAGGCGTTTGGAAGAATAGCTCGTGCATGCTTAGAAAGCTTTCAAAATATATGAATTTAGGTCATAGATTCGTAACTTATACATAAATTCCTAAGTCCTCAAATTGGGATATCAAATCCTGTGTATCGGTAAAATTCACTCCTTTTATACCAAGCTCTCTGGCAGATTTCACATTATTTAATCCATCATCGATATACAAGATTTCCCTGGGTTCACAATTCGCTTGTTCAATTGCAATTTGAAAAATTTTATGATTGGGTTTAGTAATATGTACTTCATGAGAGAGGATTAACTCATCGAAATAATCGATAAAATCACATTCACGGTTCTGTAAATATTCCCAATGGCTTGAATTGATATTTGAAATAGCCAATAACTTGTATTTCCCGTGTTCCTTTAATTTTTTCAATAGCTCTACCATATCTTTATTTATGCTAGATATGATGCTATTAAAAGCATCAAAAAATTCTTTTTGACTAAGTTCCTCCTTGTTTGCTTGAAGGATGTCACATGCTAAATTATAAAATTCCTCGTCACTCATCCTCCCCTCGTGATAGATATCAGATTGTCGAAAGAACCGTAACATTAGGGGTGCTTGTGGTTTATTAAGTGGACTTGGAGAGATTATTTTATCATAAAAATTTGAAAAATCTAATTCCAAAAAAACTCCTCCCAGATCAAAAAGAATTACTTTTATGCTCATTTTATATCTCCGAATTTATTTTCTGAAATAAATTTTTGTAGAGAATCTTCTAAAAGGTTTGGGAAGTTTATATTTAGGATAATTACTCGTCTCTTCCCCCAACATGTTCAGTAAATCCTCTAATTTTATATTATTGATTTGTTGCGAAGTTCTTTTCTTAGATTTGAATTCTTGATTTATTAATCTCTTTCTGATTGAGATAGTTTTATTTTCTTGTTCTTTATCTCCGATTATAATCGTATATGGAATCCAATCAATTTCTGCTCTTCGTATTTTTTTACCTAAAGTTTCATCTCTGTCATCAAAATCGGTTCGATAACCAGCATTGTTTAGTTCTTCTAAAATCTGTTCAGCATAACTATTTTGATCTTCACTAATGGTCAATATTCTTACTTGAATTGGAGACAACCACGTTTCAAACCCTGGAACTATTTTTTCGATATTTCGTTCTGCAGACTCGAGTAAACCCCAAATAATCCGTTCTAATCCTCCCGCAGGTGCATTATGAAGGATTATTGGATGCTTTATCTCTCCATCTATATCCTTAAACGAAATATTATATTTCTGTCGTTTTTTACCATCTTGTTCTATAAATTCCAATGAACTCTCCACATCTATTTGGATAGTTGCTAATGTTGCACTTTTGTTTTGAGCGGAGAGCACAGCTCTTTCGAATTTGAGAATAAAATAATAATATCTATCCTCCCATAATTCTAAGAGAGCAGGCTGTTTTTCTTTTTTCACTAATTCTACAATCCATTCTTTATTATCTTTGAAAAATTTTTCGGTGGTTCGAAATATTATATACGATTTTAAACCTAAATCCTCCATAAGAGACTTGTCTAAATCATATTGCTTTTTGAATTCTTTTACAGACGATGGTAAATCTTTACATAAGGTATGGAAATCTGGCATGACAAACCCTCTTAATCTTCGTAAACCCGTTAATTCTCCTTCTTGTTCTCGTCGAAAATCATATTGTTCCCATTCATATACTCGTAGCGGAAAGTATTCAGGACGTAAATTCATCTCACTAAACATATCAAACTGCAGAAAATCACCTGCAAAGCGTAATAAGTATCTATTACGACCAGATTCGACCCAGTAAGTTCGAGCGGGAAACCGAGCAGTCTGAGCTGTGAGCTTATCATTCTTTACCGTATACATAATTGGTGTATCTACTAAAACCGCTCCAAAATCAATTAATGAATCTTCTATGTATTGTTTAATCAAATTCTTCATTATAACACCTTTAGTATACCATCTTAGATTCCCAGAATCTGTATTTGGTTCAAAATCAACGAGTTCAAATTCCTTCATTGCTTTTATATGAGGTGGTTCTTCCCCTTCCTTATTAACTTCCCGAGAACCCAATTCAGAACGTAGGAATAAATCAAAATCTTTATCTTCAATTTGAGCTACTCCTTTATATCCCCCTTGGCTATCGAATTGAATATCATATAGGTTACCTTCTGAAGATATTACCTTAAATTTTGCTGTCTCAAGATGTTCTTCAGGTTGGATATATAATTTGACGTCTCGATACATTTCTGCTAATTCATGACCTAAGCAATTGATTTTAAATGATTTATACCACCCAAAAGGAGAATAATTTGCTTCAATTCCCCTTTCCTCAAGAATATTTGCTATACGCGGACAGACATCCATTGCTTTTGGGCTATTACTCAAAAACTTACTTAAGTGAGCCCATGGATATACCAATACCTTATCTACTCTGTACTGAGTATGTTCTAGAATTAGCTCCTTTAATTCTCGAGTATTGCCTTTAAGCTTGCCTTGTTCGATTTTTCGGTTATGCTCTCTAGTTTCTTCATTTTTTTGACGTATGCGTTCAGGGAAGCCCGTAATGGATAGGATAGCATTTTCTATTACATCCGCCCCTTGTTTAGAGATAACATCAATATCGTAGGTATCTTGATCTTCTACAGACACATAGGCAACTAGCACTAATCCTTCCATTGAAATAACGTCTTTATCAAACTCCTGAGGATTTGCAGTTGCTTCTTTATTTTTATGAACTTCTACACCATCAGAATGGATTAACAATATCTTCATTTTAGAAAAACCTAAAAATATATAGTTAGAAAAAATTTTACGCATAAAGGGAAACAATTTGAAAGATACGTTAGAAGATAATTTCGAGAAAGTAACAGATGAATTAGATACCTTGGACGAAAACAGGGAGGAGGTTTTAAAAATTTCTCGTAATATCATACGGGAATGTAGCAATGCGATTAAATCGATACATAGAAGTAATTTTGATGAATATACAAAAAAAATAGAGAGAATAGAACAGGATTTGGATGATATGAGAAATGTGATTAATGAAAGTCCTGGTTATCTATATAAATATCTTAAAACCCCAGAACAGGAATATGTAGAAGCAATTGTGCTGAATGCATTGATAAATGATAAAAACATTCCCGATCATACTAAATTGAATGTAGATGCCCTTCATTATTCTCTTGGTTTGGCAGATGTGGTCGGAGAATTGAGACGACATGTATTGGATAATATTAGAAATTCCAATGTGGATGAGATTAATAAAATCTTAGAAAAAATGGATGAGATTTATTCATATTTATTTTCATTGGATTATCCGAGTGGACTAACCAAGGATCTAAGGCACAAAACAGATACGGCGAGAAACTTGATAGAAAAAACTCGCGCAGATGTGTCCTTATCAGTTCAAATGAATACCTTATCTTCCCTATTAAAGGGTAGAAATGAAGATCTATAAGACCGTTAAATTTTGTAATAATCGGCAGAATTCTATAAAAAAGCTCTATAAGACACCCTAATTTGTTTGTATTTCACATAACAAACTTAAAGAAATTAGAATAATTAAAGAACTTAAAGAATATTATTTTAATACTATTTACTATGCCTTTTGATACTGATGAGATAAAACGAAAAGCTAAACTTGACTATGAAAAAGCGTGGTTAGAATCTAGGGATCTATTAGATATAAAGGGAAAATATTTCACTCTTCAGAAAAAAGGAGATGGACATCCAATTCAGGAATTTATCGCTGAAGCGCGAAAAACCTTTATTAATTTGGGTTTCGAGGAACTTATTCTACCAATGTTCGTAGAAGAAGATGAAATTTACAAGCAATACGGTCCAGAAGCAGCATTAATCCTAGATCGATTATTCTATTTAGCAGGACTTCCGCGACCCGATATTGGGATTTCTAACCAAAAAATTCAAAATATTAAGAAAATAATCCCACATTTTAATAAAATTGAACAGTTACAAGAAATCTTTCGAGATTATAAAAAGGGAGATATAGAAGCAGATGATTTAATAGATGAATTTATTGTACAACTAGAAATAAAGGAGAACGAAGCCACGAAAATTATCGATAATCTATTTCCAGAATTAAAACAATTAAAACCCATTCCGACAAAGACCACACTTCGAAGCCATACAACTGCTTTATGGTTTAAGGTGCTTAGTGAGCTTAAAAAGAAAAAACCACTTCCTTTACAATATTTCTCTGTAGCAAAAAAATTCAGAAGAGAACAAAAAATAGATGCGACGCATCTTTATGATTCCTATACGCTCTCATTAGTGGTAATGTCAGAAAAGATATCCTTGGAAGATTGTAAGGGTATTGCTATGGAAATCTGTGAGTTATTAGGATTTTCTAATAGTAAAGCAGAGATAAAAAGGGCCACCTCTAAATATTATGCTCCTCAAACCGAATTTGAAATATTTGTGGAACATCCTACTACAAAAGAATGGATTGAAATTGGAGATGGGGGATTTTATAGTCCAGTTAGTTTATCTAAATATAATATTGAATATCCTGTATTTAATATAGGTTTTGGTGTTGAAAGAATATGTATGATTAAAACAGGTATAGAAGATATAAGAAAACTTGTCTATCCTTATTTTTATGAAGACATTTCTTTCACAGATCAAGAAATCGCAAAAGGTATCAAATATAAAAATATTCCTTCAACTGAAAAAGGGATTGAAATAAAGAATGCAATCATCGAATCTGCCTTAGAAAATCAAGATAAATCATCCCCACTCGATATAAAAGTATGGGATGGAAATTTAAAGGGAAAAAAAATTGAAGTACATATCTGGGAACATGATGAAGGTGTTTCCTTATTAGGACCCGCAACATTGAATAAGATTTGGATAAAAAATGGAAATATACTTGGATTCCCTCCAAATGAGACTCCAGAAGATGCGATATTCACCGGGAAGACATATCTCGAAGGAATAGCCAATGAAATGGCATATAATATCGAAATTCTCCTTGATCAAAATAAAACATCCTATGATCATCGAGTAAAAATGTGCTATCGAGCCTCAGAAGTTAATATTGATGTGGATGATATTATAATGGAATATATCCATTCAAACCAGAAAAAAATTGATATAAGAGGACCCGTTTTTTTAGGACTTTCATTCAAAATTAAAAACGATTAATGAGTAAAAGGGAATTATGAATAAAAAAAGAGTTATGATCGCTGGTACTTTTGACATAATCCATCCTGGACATATCTTTCTGATTAATCAAGCGGCAAAAATGGGAGAAGTCTATGTAATTGTAGCAACTGATAGAAACAGAGAAAAGTATTCTGGAGATGCTCCCATAGTTCCCGAAGAACAGAGATTAGAAGTTATAAAAAGTATTAACAATGTAACAGAAGCGCGCTTAGGCAGGGAGGATAATAATACCCTTAAGACAGTGGCAGAGATTGACCCAGATATAATTCTCTTGGGACCCGACCAGAAATATGATATTGAAGAGTTAAAAGAAGGTTTAGCAAAGATTGGACTTGGAAATATCGAGGTAACCCGTCTTAATGAATACTATGACAAATATGAATTAAATAGCTCAAGTAAAATTAAAGAAAAGATTGTAAAAAGATATAAGAATAATAAAGATTGATTATCATGCCTAATAATACCGAAATCGCACCAGAGAATTATTCTAATTGGTTTGCTCTATATATGCTTTCAAAATGTTCCGAAGATACCCTTTCATTAGAAATAAGCAGTATTGAGTTAGGAAAATTGCTCAATGTAAGTCAACAAACTGCTAGCCGTCGTCTGAATGATCTTGAGGAATTAAAATGGATCAAAAGAGAGGTTGGAGCAAAAGGTCAATATATTTCGATAACAGATCGAGGGATAAATGAATTATTTAAAATGTATGAAAATCTCCGAGACATTCTCGAAAAAATTCTTATCGTTGGAGAAGTTACAGAAGGTATGGGAGAAGGGGGATATTATGTTTCGATTAAAGGATATTATAAGCAATTTAAAGAAAAACTTGGATTTGAACCATATAAAGGAACATTGAATTTGAAATTAAATGAAACAGATAATAAAATCTTAAGAGAATTGATAAATCAAATTGATCCCGTAGTTATTGAAGGATTTAAGACCATGGAGCGGGAATATGGTGATGTTCATTGTTATGATGTTTATATATCTCCCTTATTAAATCGAAAAAACAAAAGAAAAGCTGCTATTTTGGATATAAAAAGAACACACCATAAAGAAAATATCATCGAAATCCTAGCAAAACCTTATTTACGAGATTATTTTAACTTGAAAGATGGTGATAAAATGGTATTAAAATTAAACCGAATTAATGAATGCTAATTCTTATCTTATCCCAATTCATTGTGAGATTCATGTTTAATTATTGAGTAAATCTTAATTCCTCTGTAAAGAGCAGTTAGACTTACTAAAATCATAAATAAAAAGATAAAATATTTTTCATATCCAATGAAATATGATAGACTCATTGTTAAAAAAAGATAAAACAATCTCTCAGAGCGCGCCATGAGACCAATATCAAAATCTCCGTCTGATATTGTCTCCGCTCGGGCTCTTGAATAGCTAATCATTATTGAAGCCATAAGCATAATAAATACTACTAGCTTCATATCAATGCTATTCCATAGCACTTCCTCCCAGAAATATAATAATAAGGCGGTAAAAATCACAAATTCTGATATTCTATCCATAAAAGAATCAAAAAAACCACCGAATTCACCTGACTTTTTATTTACCCTCGCAATAGCTCCATCAAGTCCATCCCAAATACCCGTCAAAAAGACAAAAATACCGAATAGAATAAGATTTTCTAAAAATACTAAGAAAACAAAACTAACGATTGAATGGAAGAGCATGATTAAGGTAGCAACATTCGCACTTATTCCAATCTTTGCTAAAGGTCGAGATAATGCCTGAATAACCGGCTTAAAAACATATCTTAAACGATATTTTGAGGGCATTTTTATAATTATTTCTAATCATTCCATTTAGGTGTTTTTCCAATTAAAATAAACTAATGTAAATTTTAATCTAAATTTTGGGAAATTAGATTTTGTGAAAAAAGAAGGAAATTTTTTTATCATTATAAATATTTTAGATTAACAGAATAATTCAAACATATAAAGAATTATGAAATTACGGCTGGTTTTAAAGACAACAACGAAAAAAAATAAAGAAGTTGCGATTAAATTCAATATTGCACCTTCTCAACATATTGGATTTATCAACTTTGTAAATCTCTGCATAAATCAAGACAATCCTGTTAAGATTTATTTTGAAAAAGTTTCTAAATCTGGGGAAAAAGAAGATAGCAAAGTTTCGGGAGAATTTAAATTCACTGCAATTGATAAAAATGAAATGAAAAAACTTCAAGAACAAGTTGCACGTGAAGAAAAGAAAAAGTAAAGCAAATTCCTTATTCTGATTTTGTGAGGAGTTGAACTTCTTTTAATCTGAGAAATCCCAATTTAACTAAGTTTTTACATATATTATAGATCTTTTCTTCTGTTAGGTTCAGTTCTTTTGATAATGCATAAATAGATTTTCTTCCATCAATATTTTTAAGTACTTTCTTTGATATGTCTCCTGTTAAATAAAATTCGGGATTAAAATCTTCGGAAATTTCTGAGATTGGGATAATCCTCTGAAAAATGGAATCGACATTCTTTTCTGTAGGTTGTGATAAATTTCTCATTTTAAGATCCTTCTCTGAGATTTCCTCTATATTATTTTGTATTTCTTTAAATAAATTAACTATTTCATCTTCCGAACCTTGCTTATTCGGATCTGATTCCTTTTCTATATAATTTTTGACTGTCTCTGTAAATGATTCAAATATTTCAGATCTACCATCCCAATCGACTATCTTATTGATGGTATACTTCTTAAGAAACTTGTGTGACATCTTTTTTAAAAATCGCTCGACATTTACACTATTCGTCTCCTCATCAAAAGATGCTAAATATATTAAGTTTGGAATTGAATTATCTTTCAGAAAAGCTAAGCGAAAGTTAGATTGAGATAATTTTAGTTCCTTAATAGAACCAAGGTCTTCAAATTCTTCAGAAAAAGAATTCAAGGCTGAGAGAAAACCCGATACAAGAATTAAATTACTTTGATCAGAGATGAAATTTTTTCTATCAGTAAAATTCTTTGAAAACATTGGTAGACCGTCCTTAATTATCAATACATCTCGGATCATGGTTTAGACAAAAGAATTCCTGCTATTATTGAAAAATATTAAAAATCATACTTAGCTATTCTATTCAATTGAACACATAAAAAAGAAATTCGAAAAATTTTATTCCTTTATATTATCCCTATATTATCTTCTTGTCATACTATTAGTGATTAATATCCATCTAAACAGACATTTAATACTTTATATGATACGAATTAAATCCCCAGGAAGGATATGTTTATTTGGAGAACACCAAGATTATTTGGGATATCCTACTATTTCTATGGCGATCTCTAAATTTATCTATTTAAAAGCCAAAAAAAGTAATCTAAAAAGATTTTCTATTCAATTATCCGATTTTAATAGAGATTTGGAAATTCCCCTCAAAAATAGACAATTAGCATATGAATCCGATAGAGACTATCTACTTAGTGGATATAATCAATTTATTAGAAGAGGTATCAAATTCCAACAAGGATTTGATATAGAAATCAATGGAGATATCCCTATTAATGCGGGGGCTGCCAGCTCTTCCGCTTTAGTAGTTGCTTGGTTATATTTTCTTAATCTAATTTCGAATCGTCCATTAAATAAGAGAGAATTGGCATTAGAAGGGTTTAATACAGAGGTCAAGGAATTCAAGGAGGCGGGGGGATATATGGATTTCTACAACGCTGTTTTTGGTCATGTCTTATTTCTTAATTCTCAAAAAAGAAATTTACACAAGCGATTATATAGAATACAACTTCCAGGATTCATTTTGGGCCATTCTTTGCAGAAAAAGAAAACCGTTGAAGACTTAAAAAGAATTAAAGAAGACTCTCTTCGAGCATTTGAAGTCGTTGGTGAAATATTGCCTCAATTCAATAAATTCACTACAAAACTTATAGATATCAAAGAACACTTAGAAAGCATCAAAGAAAGATATAGAAAAAAAATTATAGGAAATCTTATCAACAGAGATATTACAATTCGGGCAAAACAACACCTTGAGAAATATCTTCACTATTTAAAAGAGCAAAATCAAAATCACAATCAAATAAATCAATTTTATAAGAAATTAGGTGTTTTGATAAATAAGCATCAAGCTCAATTACAGCATAATATAGGAATAACCACAAAGAAAATTGACAAAATGATTAGACATTGCATAGATGCTGGAGCATTAGGTGCAAAGATTAATGGTTCTGGATTTGGAGGAACCATCTTTGCATTCGGTATTGGTCAACAAAAAGATATCACGAGGGCAATTCAACAATCTGCTGGGATTCCTTATAAAATTTCAACGGTTGCGGGGGTTAAAACTTATTGAAAGCAATCGTGCTTTGTGCGGGTTATGGTACCAGAATGCAACCATATACATATACAAACCAGAAAGCGATGTTACCAATTCATGGAAAGCCAATCTTGGAATATATCATAGAAGGATTGAAATTTGCGGGGTTCAGAAATATCATACTTGTGGTGGGTTATCAAAAGCAACAGATAATTGAATATTTTGAAGATGGTGCTCAATGGGACATATCCATTGAGTATGTAGAGCAAAATAAATTGAATGGAACGGGTGGAGCTGCCCTCTTATGTGAAGAGCTGATATATAAGCATCATTTTTTCCTAACATGGGGAGATATTTTGGTCCCTTATAACACATATAAAGATGTCTATTCCACTTATCAAAGTGATAAAGAAGACTTTATATTAGTCACTAATCATTTAAAAGACCTTCAAAAAGGGTGCGCTATATTCTGTAAGGGTAAATATTGTACAAAAATGGTTGAAAAACCGCCTTCAGATCTAAAAGGGACGGATTTGAATAATTGTGGCATCTTTATTTTATCCACAGAAATATTTGACATATTAAGAGAAATAGAACCCTCGGAGCGAGGCGAACTCGAAATTCCAGATGCTATTTGCTATGGAATCGAAAATCTCGAGTGGAAGGTGCGAATAATCAAGATGAAGAAAGAGGAATTCAGGGCGGATTTAGGGGATATAGGAGTATATGAACAACTCAAAACTAATGATAATTGGCTTAAAAAGTTAAGCAGATGAATTTAATCCTCTTGGAATAGATCATCAAATGAATATCCTAATTTTTGGGCGATATTTCCCAACTCATTCTTTTCAAATTCTTTTAGAAGCTCTCCCTCATCTATTTCGCTTAGGGAGACTATCCTTTCTTGGTTCATCTTTAAATCTTCAGCAATTTCCTTCATTTCCTTTATAGATAAAGATTCCACTTTATCTTTAATTATCGGTTCACGATAGAATAAGCTGTTCACGGGTGTTTTCAATACATCTGAGATTTTAAATGCTAATATGAGGGATGGGTTATAATCTCCTTTTTCAATATAGTATATTGTTTGCCGGGACACCCCTACCAAATCTCCTAATTCTTGTTGTGTTAAATCCATTTCTTCTCGCTTTTCTCTTACTCTGGACTTAATGATTTTCTTAAACTTGATGCCTATCCCACCCATTATAACATATATCTATAAATTTAGTATTTTTATAAATAAAACCAAACATAAAAAAAATAAAATTGAATTAGTTATGATACTTTAAAAAGTTCTTCGATTTTACAATTGAGTGCTTCTGCGATATTATACGCGAGCAATAAACTTGGGCTATACCTACCTTCTTCAAGATATTCGATGGTTTGAGAAGGTACACCGACCTTTTCTGCTAATTGTGCTTGGGATAATCCTTGATCCTCTCTTAACTCCGATATTGAGGTCTTTAAACGATCTCCTTGACGCATTTTAGATAAGACATAGCTGATGAAGTTATCAAAAGCCAATTCCTCAGGTTTAAACACCTTATCTTCAAGCCCACTAGGAATGCCAGCATACTCGGTTATCATCTCATTGATCTTTTTTTCAACAATTTCCGGATTTCTAAGTCCAGGAATATATCCTTCTGGTCTACCAGCCCCTCCTTGTCCTTGAGCTGGAGCGCTACTCCCCGCGGTTTGGACTTTTACGGTATAAATATCGTATAATCGATCGAAAACTCCGTTCACAATGTTAATATTTTGAATGCGGCTGTAAGGTATTGTTGCCCTCGTTTTGGTAAGAACACCATGGTTAATGATAATCTTATCCTTTTCGAATCTATATGAGAAATAATCGACATAGCGGTTAAGATACCAATTAGCTACAATTTTCACAACTGCATAAGGAATTATGATTGTGATAATAATTAAGAGTATCCATAACATCATTAATTGACTTTCAATAAATATAAAAACCAGATAAAACGGTAATATAGACCCTATGATTGCCAGCATTACAACATTGGTTTTTAAAAGCACTTTGGGTTTGTATTTCTTATCTATTCTTCCTTCAAAATCACTTTTTTGTTCATTCATGGTTCTTCAATCTATGTAAAGTTTGTATTACATGTAATAATTAATCATCCTAATATTTAAAACTTTTGATTTTTTTGAAATCATGTCTTATTGAAAATTTTTTTGAATAGGATTGCTCAGGAAATAGATTTTGATGTATAATGCTTTTTACATTTCGTTCCTAAAAAAACAAATAAATAAGAATCATTCAAATCCTATCTATCTAATATGGATATTCAGGAATTAGACGAATTCAAGAAAAACCCAACAATAGGTTCAGCCATGCAATTTGGAGAGTCGCTCATTAAAAAAGACTTAAATATCGAGGATAAGCGACTAATGTTTAGAGAGGCGTTTAAGATTGTCGGTTCTAATGAAAAGCTCGAAGCAATTATTAATATGTGGACGGTTGGAACTATGCTAGAGGCAAATCTACCCTATACGCAAAAAATCGAGGCAGTGCGGCAAGTCCTTAAAGATAATGAACTCACTCCTTTGATGATTGAACAATGGGCGATGATCATTTTTGACTTAAACCGAGCTCCGAAAGACATTCTTGATTTTATTGCAATTGACATCAGAAATTTACGGGGGATTTCTAAAGAACTGAAGACACGCTTAGGACATCCTAATCCTTAAAATTACAATTCTGAGAAAAAATATTAAAAAAAAGGGAAATAGTTTTAGTAATATGTGTGGGTAGCGCTCATATTTCTCAATTCTGGTAAAATAATTGAAGAGTTATATAGTGGTCCTGTACATAAGGTATTATTTGCAATATTATAATTCAAATAACTCTCTGCCAGGGAGGCGTTTGTATTTGGGTTGATGGCAAACCGTGGATAATTAGAGCTTGATATCGCAACTCGTATCTTATGTCCCGGAGCAAATGTATATGCCGTACTCCAACAATCCACCAAGAGTTCATACACATCAATTTGGTTACCACTCATAAAATCTTCTATAGTATATCCATTTCTACTCCGAACGGTAAGTGATCCGTCAGTAATTAACATAGAGCGACCGTCGGGATATACATCAGTAAGTTTCACAGTAAAATCTGTGTCAGTGCAATTGGAACTCACCCATAGATGCCCCCATATCCTTCCCACGGTTTCATATGGTTCTGTTAGGACGTCGCTTTCAAATAGCAAAACATCGGATCTATTTTCTATTGGTCTTTGGTCATATGGTCCGTTTAAATCAAAAGGTTGATTTTGGCCTCCCAAAGTTTCTACTGGATCCCGTGGATCAAAAATGTATGAGTAATTGTAGCCTGTTGTTGGAAGAGTTGTGTTTAAAACCCTATTTTCATGAAAATACCATGTTGTATTTACATAATCAAGTGGCCAATCATAGGCATAGCGCCAATAATTCCATTTTCCAGAACTTTCAATATCACCCATTAAATAATACGCAACTCGAGCTCCATCCCAATTCGCAGCAATCCCTCTTAAAGACTCATCAAATATTTCTTGCTCCCATTCGAATATCATATTGAATCCATTTGAATTGTCTGGATAGGTCAGTTGACCCTGTTTTCCACCATATATAGATCCATGCGTCCATGGCCCCATTATTAATTTCTGATGATTTCTCGCTCTCGAAGTACCATAATCATCATATCCAACATAGCCATCAATCGTCCCTTGGAGGAAATGGTCATACCAACCGCCAACGTGTAGAGCGCGTACAGATATGTTTGAATATGTAGGTCCGGAATTAATCTTAAGAGAGGTTGAATTATACAAAGTTTCATTCTTAGGAAAATATTCAAAAATCATCCCAATTTGATGGTCGTAATTCTCTGGCGCGGTACTTTCAATCCAAGTTTCTACAGATGATTTATGATAGGATCCTTGATAAATCGCGTGATCAAAGAGTTCTGGAGTGCCAAACCATAATGATTGGGCTTCTAAGCCATTGGGATTCATTCCCGCATAGAAATATTCGTTGATACAAAGGGCAGAAACGCCCACACTCGCAATCTTTCCATTACACCACGATTGTTCCATTATCCACTCTACCGTCTCAACTCCGTCCTTATAAGATTGAGTGAAAAGGAGAAAATCTTGACCTCCCCCCGAATCGAATGTGCCCCGTAGATCTTGAATTACTAAGTGGTAATCTTGAATAAAATAAAACAAGGAATAAAGATCATATGCCCAGCCAGTTTTTCCATAAGGCGTTCTAACAAGAATTACGGGTTTAGCTGTTCCGAACGATCCAGGACTATAATATACATCGGTTGCAAGCTTTACACCGTCGCTCATCTGTATATAATAAGTCTGTCTTTTCGGTGGGCTATAAATTCCCACTGCACTAATACTAAAAAGCGAAAAGCCGATCGTGAGAATAAAGAGACTGACATGCCCAATCTTCCCGACTCTGCTTCGATTAAATCTACTATTTAAAATTTTCTCTTTTAAATCCGAAAGAGTCCTTTCCATCCTATTAAATCCCGAAATCATATATATGAGGAGACTCAGAGCTACGAAACCCACTAAAAGATAATCTTGTGTAATGATAAAATAAATTATTCCAATCAGGGGTATTATTATACGTATCGAGTCGCCTGTATTTTTAATTATATGATTCTCCTTTTTTTCTCCAATATTTTTTATATTATCTCCCATTAAAATGAACGAATAGACTCCAATTCCCACGCTTATTGGATAATAGAGAATCCCGATTAAAATGAGAGTTATTTCCTTCAAGATGAAATATAACAGATAATTATTTAAAAAATAGACCTTAAATGGTCTTCCTTTCCCTTCAAAAAGCTCTGGATATCGATAATAATACGATATAGCGTATAGTGAACGACTTATCACGACTATAAGGAGATTAATTGTAGCGATTTGAATGAACGAGGTGAAATTTTCAGCATTTATAAAATAAAAAATCGCATTTAACCATTTAATCATAATCTTATTACGATATTTTAAAGTATATATACCTTTCATCTTTATTTCTATAATTTGACGATAATAAGTTTTTAAAAGGAGCTTTAAAATTCTCATTATGAGATTTCGTTTTTCTTTATAAATCGACGAAAAATTTATTCATTTATTTCAAAGATTTAATCTAATAATTCTAAAGGAATATATGCTAAAGAAAAAAATAATTAGTTAGATTTTCAATTTTTTTTCTCCACCCTTTCGGTCGTCTCATCTACGGGTTTAATGAATTTTCTTAAAACGTTTAAACCCGTTAGAATAAGGAGTACCACCGCAACCCAGGCATAATTGTATCCAACTGCAATTGGGATACCAAATATCGTGCCACTGGCATACATATATCCAAATCCAGCGTGAGGGATGAAAATTGTAAAGAAATTACTCCCGATTGTATAAAAATAAGCCATAAGTGCCACATATCCCATCCCGATTAAGAAACGATAAAATGTATTTTTCGCAAAAAGCCCTAGCGCACCATATCCTGCTAGCCAAATGAATCCGTTAGTCATAATCAGTGGATAATCAAACACCGCGTTTGAGGGGATCGCGTATGTTAACACTAAATAGGGAATTAGTAGTCCTAAAACTCCTGCAATTATTAAATTGCGGAAAAAGGTCTTGTAATTGATAAACTCCGACATATTATCCCCCCAATAAGCTGGTGTTTAATTTTACATTGACAAAGAAACCAAACAGAAAGTATTTGAATGAGACGCTTACATCAAATATCAAATATGAGCTACTATTTATCGCATTAAATTGTTCTGGAGTCATTTCTGAGGCATTAAAGCTAAGATCGATTGAAATATTGGTTTTTTTTTGACGAGGGATAGTAATCGGATCTCTTTCTTGTTGAATTATTAGAGTATTATTAGCATATAAGGTGTAATCCAAATCGAAATCTGCTATATCTATAGAATTCCAATGTGAATTATCTAGTAGGAAGGTTCCATTGAGTATCATCACATCTGGCTCTGGATTTTCGGTTGTAAATCCCTGAGGACTCATCCTAATAAACAAAGTAGAAGCAATGATATAAGCATTCAACGCAAAAAACGCTAGATAGCCCAAGACTACTAATATAAGTAGAAAGATCGCAAGGATTTTTCTCGATTTCCTGGATTTTTCACTAAATGTGAGGTGCCACCATTTTCGCTTGCTCATCGTAATTTTCCCATTTAAGATCTAAGATATTTTTCTTATCATATATCGGTCGTAAGAAATATTTAAACTTACTTCCCAACAAAAATTCGTGAAAAATCCAAATATATTCAGATATCATCCTTTAGACTGTATAATTATGCGAAATAGTTTGAAAGTGAAATGTCTATTCTATAAAGATGAAATTTTTATTAAAAATTGGATTATGAATATCTTAAATAGAAATCTCGATTATTAATACTAAACACTAAATATTAATTGGTTGGTGAAAAAATGACTGATTCGTCTTATAAAAGAGAATATAAAGAAGGGAAATATGAGGCTGCTATTGGGACATTTGGATGCGGACTTGTCTTCCTATTTGTCGCGATTTTATCGCTTGTATTTTTGGCAATTGATGTGGATTTTATCGGATTAAGTGGTTGGGGGTATTGGTTATTTATTCCCGCTTTTTTCATTATTTTAGGGGGATTTGAACAACTTTATACGAATTACAAATACAAAAAATCCGTTAAGGTAGCAATAGCAGAACGTAATTATCAAGGAACCCATAAATTGGAGAATATTGCCTTGGAAGTAGGTATAAAACCTTCGGATGTTCTTCGTGTATTATTAGATTTAAGAGAAAGCGGAGAGATTCGATATAAATTCAACCCAGAAACCGGAGAGATTATTTTAGGGGAGAAAATGGAATATGAACCCGTAGAAAAGGCTAAATCTGAGTCAGCCGAAGTAGAAAGAGTCGCTTCAGGAGAAAGAAATTATTGTCCTTATTGTGGTCATCAGTTAAGAGCGGAAGCGAAATTTTGCGAGAATTGTGGCTCAAAAATTCAGTAACTCAAATTTTTATTTATTATATCTTTATTTTTTGTTTCAATATCACACATATTCTATTGTCGCTGGTGGTTTTGAGGTTATATCATAATAAACACATCGTGTCTTATTATCTTTTAATAATTCCTTAGAAAGTTCTGTCAGAAACTCCAGTGAGAATTCGGTTACGGAGGCATTTCGCGCGTCGATACTATTTACGCTTCGAATGATTACATCAAATTCACCTACTTGATTGCGCCCTAATTCATAAAGAAGGCGGGAATAATTTTTAAGATCTGATGCCGTTTCTACTAATCTATTAAAATCCCATTTCGCTTTAACGAGTAGCGGATATTCATAAGACCGTTTTCCATCGATTAAACCGGTGACTTTAGTCTCTAAGATGTTCTCTGAGATGGCAGCAAAGGCTTGAAACGGTTCTTGTTCCCTGTTTTTATTGATTATCATAAATTTCCCATATCTTTTTTCATAATGATTTTCCACAGATTTTTCAACAATATCATGCACTTTTTTTTCAAATGCAAGATTCTCTGCGGTTACTGGACCAATTATTCTGGCTGCTAATGCTGGACCGGGAAATGCTTTTCGAAATACTAACTCTGAAGGCATATCGAAATGTTTTAATATCTCCCTTACCTCGTCCTTTGTCAAGCTCGCTACCGGTTGTAGGGTGGCATCCACTTCATATCGAATATTTAGATTATGTTGGCTTTTTACGAATCCCTCTTTATTTTGCTCCATTAATGCTTGTTCCTCCTCTAAACTTATAGTTTCCTTAAGATCGCGTATTTTCACGCCAAAACTCTCTTCAATATCGGGTAAGATCGTACCATCAGCTAATAGGTCACAGTTCTCTTCCTTTATTACTCTACTAATTACATCTGAATAAGCGTCCTTAAATAATTGTCGTTTTCTCTCAGCGTCTCCTTCTCCATAAATCTTGGGTAGGAAATCCTCTCGAATATCAATTATTTTCACATCAGGAAATAATTTTTTTATATATTTTCGTTCTTCCACACCTCGAATAATCCGCATGAGCCCGTGGTCAATAAATACAGGAAGAGTATCAATATTCGCTTCTTTTAATAGAAGATATGTAGCAGAACTATCAATTCCCCCTGATAAAGCGCAAAAAACTTTCTTATCTTGTGCGTATTTCCGTAAGAACTTCACTGCAGACGCGACAAATTGTTCCGGCTCCTTAGGAGGGTCTATTAGACGATGGTTTAGCATGGTAAATGAAAGTTTATCTGTTATTTTAAATTTTAGTCTGATTTTATTAAAATATTATTAATTAGAGATATTCTTCTTTCAATTCAGAAATTCTAATCCAATACTACTCAAACAAATAGGGAGTATTAGTGATCTGTTCTGCACCATTGGGTTTAATGATAAAATCATCTTCCAAATCTATTGCACCCCATTCTGGAATGATAATTTTCGGTTCCATTGCGATGACCATGTTTTCTTTTAATTCCAGATCTATATTGGGAAGGAACGCAGGCGGTTCATCAAGTTCTAAACCTATTCCATGCCCGAGACCTTGATAATAATAGCCATTTCCTTGAAAAAACGTGGCCAGTCCTTCTTTCTTTAGTAGCTTTTTCATTTGATTGTATATTTCACTGACTTTAATCCCAGCTTTTAAATAATCCTGTTTAATTTCTTCATATGCGTTTTTTAAGATTCGATATTTCCTCTTAAATCCTTCTGGATACGGCTCTAAATAGAAAGTACGAGCATGATCTGCATGATATCCCATATAATTTATCGCATAATCACACATAATAATATCTCCTTTTCTAATTTCTCGATCAGAATACCCATAGGGAATTGCATTTGAAAGACCTTCCCCTGAAAGAATGGGAAAATAGCTCGGTGTCCATAAATTCTTTCCGCTTGCCAGTATAAACCAATTTTCTCCAAATATATTATTAACATTACTAAAATGAACTGATTGATTTTTGATTGCCTGATAAATAACCTCAGCAGCAACCTCATATTCCTTTATCCCTGGTTTTAATACTTCTGGAATCCTTTCTTGTGCTTTCTGAGCAATCTTTCCCGCTTTTTTGAATAAATACAATTCTTTCCGGTCTTTAATCATTCTCAATTTCCGCACATCAAGCTCAATATTTCTTATTTCAGCCCCATTAAGCATCTTCTTGTAGTAAATATAAAATGATGCAGGTAAGGAATCAAGTTCCATACCAATTCTTAAATTATCCAGAGATTTACTCAGTTTGAATATGAATTCCTTTATTTGAGAAGTTTTTTTCATTTCGATTATGTTTTCGATATACGCCTCTTCTTTAGCTTTGAAAAGATTTCTTCTGATAAACAGAGCGGGTTTCTCTTTTGCCGAGAGGAGTAAAACACCATATTGAGCTGTACCGCTTAACCAATAGAGATTCTGTATGTTGGTGATAATAATAAAATCTAATTCTAAACGCTCTAATAACGCTTGAATTTTTTTAATTCGTGAAGCATAATCAAATTCATACTCAGACATGTCAAATAGAAATAATGAAAACTCAATAAAAAAGTAGTGACTTACTTCATAGCAAGTGGATTTATTTAAATTTGGATATTGAAGATTATACTACAATAATTTCTGATTTACTTCCTTCAGATAATTCTTCATAAAACATCTCTCAAGCTTACATAACTCTGCCTTTTCATGAAGGCTTAATTCTGAACAAGAAGTAGTCAATTCTCGTACTTTATTGAGCATTCTCAAGTAATCCTCAACACTATAGATAGTTTGTTTATCTAGGGTGAATGTCACCTCAAAATCTCCCACTTCTGCCAAAGAAGAACTATATTCGCTAAAAATATTTTTTTCGAACTTTTTATTAGGGATATCGACTAAAATATTGATTAGATTCTCTATATCTTGAATTATATTCCTACTGATTTGAGAATATAAGAAAGATAGAAGTTCGGAAATAAAATTAAATTTTTGCTCATGGAAATTTAATTCTTCCGAACTTATGGAAAACCTATCAAGATCTCTCTGAAAAAATTTTTCGATATGTGTTCTTTCTATGTAAACATTCGATGCCATTTTTTCCTTCTACTTGGATCTTGATATTACTCTTTGATTATTCGCATCATATATAAAAAGAAGGTGTGTGCGGTTTTTGTGTTTAGACAAAAATTTTTTTCTTACATTATCAAGATTTAAAACACGCAGAATTAGGAAAGGAGTTCTATATCTTACAATAAAAATAGATATGTATATCATTTTGTGTTTTGGATATCTTTATCTGATGGGCTTCCCTCAAATACTCAAAATTCTCTAAGGGATACTTATACGAAATGAATATCGCTCCGGTTTTTGCTGTTCTGAATACATGTTTAAGGTATTTTTGCATTGTCGGAAGTGAAAAGATGTAGATGAACTTATATTTCGCTAAATTCACTTCGAATAGATCTCCACGTTCCATCTCTATTTTTAAATATCTCTCAGGTACATATTTTTGTTGTTTTTTGAGCTTTTCAATCCTTTCCTTCGCTTCTTCTATCAAATGGGGGTTGATTTCAATTCCCTTGGAAAGAATATTGTAATTTAAAGCACAATATATGACAATGCTACCGTTTCCCGCTCCAAGGTCTATAAATCTCTGTTCTGAGCCCTCTCTAAGATTAAATCTCTCTTCAAGAATTAAAAAAATCCTATCAAACACGGAATCATCTGATTCTAAAAAGGGTAATGAGAGTTGGGAATTAAAAGAATAGAAATCCTCCTTTTTCATTTCATATAGATAAATTATTCTAGTTAATTTATTTTCTTTGTATAGTATAGGTCATTTGATACCTAATTTAGTTTTTATTATGGTATTTCTAAAATTCAAATTAAAGTCATTGAAATATACTTTACATAATATTATTTGTAAGAATTACTATTCCCCTATTTTTAAGATTTTTAACTGTTGATAATTGTAATTATTGGATATTATTTAAAAGGATTTAAGCATAAAATCCTTATAATTTCAATTCTCAAGCTATTTCTACTGATTATTGTGTAAATAGGGATAAAAAAATGTCGAATACTGAAAAGAGAATATTAGTAACCGGCGGAACTGGATTCATCGGAACCCAACTTGTTAAGACTTTATATGAATTAGGATACAACTTACGACTTTTTGTTCGTGAAACGAGTGACGTGTCATCGTTTAAGGATTTGAAAAAGTTAGAGTATTATGTTGGTGATATTACTAATCTGGATGATATTGATAAAGCTACCGATGAAATTGACGTTATTTTCCATTTAGCAGCTTATGTTTCGATATGGGCTAAAGATAAATCGGTATATGATGAAATTAATGTGGAAGCTACTAAAAATATCGCAGATATGGCTATTAAAAAAGATATTCGCTTCTTATATGTGAGTTCATTCACCGCTCTAGGCCCAACTCCTGAAGAACCCATTACCGAGTCCTATGAAAAAGCAGACCAATTCTGTATGGATTATGAACGCACAAAATATGAAGCAAAAAAGCTTATCGAAGAGTATTTTGAAAAAGGCTTAAATGGTGTTATGTTTTATCCTGGTATAGTGTATGGTCCAGGTGATTTTAATATTTTTGGGGAAATGCTTTATGATATTGTGCGTGGGAAATTTATGGGTTGTCCCGGCGATGGAGACTCAATGGCATGTTTCTCTTATGTAAATGATATTGTAGATGCCATGATCAATGCTCTTCAGAATGAAGAAGTTAATCGGGAAGATTTCATCTTAGGCGGTGAAAATGTGAAATTCTATGATTATCTCTGTATGATTGCTGATCTCGCGGGTGAAAAAGAACCACGCAAATTTCCATTCTCGATGGCAAAATTTTATGCGTGGCTATGTGAGCTAAAAGCGAAAATCACCAAAAAAATGCCTTATATAACGAGAGAAGCGCTTGAAAGCTTCGAATTACATCGAGCATACTCCTCGGAAAAAGCTAAAAAGAAATTAAATTACCAAATCACACCTCTTAAAGAGGGCCTAAGAGAAACAGTTGTGTGGTATCAGAATTATATCGAACACAATAAAGATGGAAAAGTTGGTAATAACACATTAACAGTGGAAGACTTGGTTGAGGAAACTGAAGATATTAAAGTAATTGTATAAAGAAAATTTCACTTACAATCATCAAAATCACATTAAAATAGAGAAAATATAGGTGTATTGACATTACAATTTACGAATTAAATGAAGATTTGGAATTAGAATTAAGCAAGATTGTGGGAAAACAAAACGTCTCATCAGAGGAATTCGTACTTATCTCATATTCTGAAGATGCATCTCCGTATGAGGGGACTCTGCCTCAAGTAGTTGTAAGACCCCAATCAACCCATCAGATTTCTGAAATTATGAATCTGGCAACGGAGTTAAAAATTCCCGTAATCCCTGTTGGGGGAAGAAGTTCTATTAACGGCTCCACAATTCCTCGAGTACCGAACGCCATTATGATAGATCTCACGGGAATGACGGATATCATCGAAATCAATGAGGACACAATGATAGTGACCGTCCAGACGGGAATTACCTGGTCGGGATTAATCCATCACCTCAAAGGGAAAGGATTTAAATTAGGTTTTCGAGGTCCATATGGTGGAAATGCAGGCACTGTTGGAGGTTCTCTCAGCGCAAATAGTATTGGTTGTGGAGCTTCTGCTCACGGAGGAGTATGTGATAATGTTATAGGGTTAGAAGTAGTGCTTAGTTCTGGGGAAATTCTTAAAACGGGTTCGGGATGGAGAAATAAATCTATTGATATGGATGGCACTTTTGCCCGATATTGTACTTTTAATGATATGACGGGGGTTTTTCTCGGTGATCATGGGACGCTCGGAATTAAAACCGCTGCCACCCTAAAAATATTTCCCTTGCCGAAAGGAGAGGCATATTCTGATTTTGGATTTTCAAGTATCGAAAAAGCATCCAAAGCTTTCCATGAAATTCAAAAATCACATTTAGTAGAAGAGGCGGTGATGCTAGGGGATAGGAACTCCATAGATTTATTAGCTTCAAGCTACCTCTCAACCTTTGAAAATACGGAATGTATTTTGGCAATTATTGTAGAAGAGGCTGATGAGAAGCTTGCCCAACATAAAAAGGAACTATGTGAAAAAATAGTGCGCAAACATGGGGGTAAATCAATTGGGATGTTTTTATCTAAGGCGCATTGGTTAAATATGTTCAATCTTGTACAATCTCTCTTCGAAGAAGGTTTCTGGTATAATACATGTCATATTCGACCTATCTCAACATTACCACGATTGATTGACAAGTTCCATCAACTCGCGGATAAATATAAACTTAAAGAAAATGGATTTAATTGGATTATTTCTGCTTTAGGGGTTGATCATTGCTTCACATCGGGATGGATTACTATGTACATGAAGGATGATCTAAAAAAGGATATTATATATGATGTATGGGACGAATTGAGAGAAGCAGAAATGGAACTTGATGGAGTCCCTTATTGGACAGGAAAACTATGGGAGCCATATGCACTTAAGCGTGTAAATCCTACCTTTTACAATATGCTTAAAAAATTGAAAAATACATTAGATCCATTGAACATAATTAATCCTAATACATTTGAACTATAATTGGTGATACTTATGGTAAATTTTTCAGATTTAAGAAAACATTCGGAATTAATCCAAATTTGCGGTAAATGTGGAGATTGCGGAACCACGGGTACCCAAATTTCTACAGCCAAACGACATGTAAGTGAGCCTTGTCCGATTAAGAATGTCCTTGGTTTCGAAGCATATGATGCCAGAGGGCGTATTCTTATAATGAAGCGTTTATTAGAAAATAATTTTAAGATTACTGATAAATTCTTAGAATGGGCTTACACGTGTACGGAATGTGGTAGCTGTCGGGAGACTTGCTTAGCAATCGAAGGTGGTATAGATACTCCTTTATTAATGGAAGCTTTACGCCATGACTTAGTAGAAAATAATTATAGACTCGAGAAACATGAAAAAATACTGCAGAGTATCATAAAAAATCAAAACCCATACAATGAACCAAAAGCTACTCGATTTGACTTTCTCAATGGAGCATTGGATACTAAAGAAGGCGACTATATTCTTTATCTTGGATGTACTTCATCGTATCGTCAACAAGAAATTGCCCTGGCGGCAGTGGAATTGTTAAAAAATTTGGGAGTAAATTTTGTTATTTTAAAAGATGAACCTTGTTGCGGTTCCATCCTAAAGCGCTATGGTTATGAAAAAGAGTTTGAAGATATTGGAAGAGCAAATCTTGAACAGCTCCAGGAGAAGGATATTAAAAAGATTATCTTTCCATGTTCTGGATGTTATCGAACGTTTAAACTAGACTATCAAGATTTTAACAACACGGATCTTGAATTTTATCATCTCACTGAATTTTTAGAAGATTTTTTAAAAGAACATCCATATGCGTTTAAACTACAAAATCATAGAAAAATCGCTTTTCACGATCCTTGTCATCTCGGGAGACATGCGGGCGTGTATGAAGCTCCGAGAACCTTATTGCGCCTCATAGACAACTCGACCTTCATTGAACTCGATGCCTTGAGAAATTATAGCCATTGCTGTGGAGCCGGGGGCGGAGTTAAATCTTCCAATCCGGAATTAGCCGTCCAAGTAGCGCAAAATCGCAATAATGAAGCGATAAATAAATCTATAGATATCTTGGTATCAGCATGCCCTTTCTGTGAAAGAAATCTGAAGGATGGGATCCCAGAAAATTCAAACGGATTTAAAATTGTTGATATTACTGAGCTGCTTACTAATGCATTCCAAAAAGAACTCTCGAGCGAAGTACTAGATAAAACGGGCGTACAATCAGAATTAGTCCAAAACTATATGGTATATTTGGGAGAATATCCCGAAATCTTCTCTGATTTGATTGAAGGGTCCGATATGAACTTTGCGATCTATGATTCATTTGACGATTTTGATGAGGAGAACCCCATGGATATATTTCATGTCCTACGCAAGAACGAGGGTATTGAAATCATTGCGGGAAAAGCGGATGATGCGGATTTAGAATTGGCACTTTCTAAAGAAGCTGTCAACCAATTGATTCAAACAGATAATAAGAGCGCTTATGCGTCCCTATTTGGGGAGTTTTACAATGAACCTGAAATGGACGGTGGATGGATAGATTTCCTCTTACATAAACGAACAAAGACCCTTATTAATATGGGTTACGGTAGATTCGCCGAATCTGCTGGTATCCTGGAAGACGAGGAAGATGCTTTATAATATTTTTTTAACCTAATTTATGAATTTTTAATATGTAATTAAGAGTAAATAACTATGTCAAAAAGTCAAGAATTAGAAATCAAAAATAAATATACAGGGGAAATAATTGACAGAATACCTTCTGATACCCCTGAAACTCTACAATCGAAAATAAAGACGATCCATCGAAATCAAGATAAAATAAAAGAGATGGATTTCCATGAACGAGCCAAAATATTATCAAAATTTGCTACCCGACTACGATTTAAGAAAAAGGAACTCAAAGACCTTATCGTTGCTGAAGGAGGGCTTCCAATCAAATATTCCGATTGGGAAATTGCGATAGTATCGAATGGTTTCAAATTTTGTGAATGGTACTATCAATTTATTGAAGAAAAAACACTCACCAGCATCGAAGGAGAGGACTTTGTCAAAATACGGCATATTCCGCAGGGTCTTGCGGCATGTGTGGCTCCCAGAAATACCCCTTTAAGTTTACCCCTATATCAATTGGGGGCTAATTATTTGGTAGGTAATGGAGCAATAGTGAAACCGTCTACAGCTTGTCCGTTAACCATGTTAGAAGCATATAATATGATGGAAGATGCCGAAGTTCCGGGTATTGATGCGTTAAATATTGCGATTGCTCCAGGAAGATGGGCGGTGGATGAATTTATTAAAAATGACCTTATCAAGGTGTTTCTCTCGATAAGCTCCTCCCATACCGCTAAAGATATTTTAGTGAGCTATGCCAAAATGCTTAAAAAATCCGTGGACAAATCTATGGGTGTGCCCATGTATACAATGCCATTCAAAAAATTTGTCTTTGAATGCGCTGGAAATGACGCGGGTATTATCATGGACGATGTGAATCTCGAACAAGTGGCGAAATGGAATGCTGACGCAAGTTATACGAATTCTGGACAACAATGTTTTTCTATGAAACGTATCATAGTACATAAGGACATCTACGACGACTATATTGAATGCTTAGTTAATGAAATGGAGAAACTTAAGTATGGAGATCCAACTGACCCAACAGTAGATATTGGTCCATTGGGAAGTAGAAAAATTTTAATGATGATGGAGGTGATGGTTGCTGATGCGAAAAAATATGATGCAAAGATATATACGGGAGGGGAAAAAGTAGATACGGGGGAAGATTATGGTCTTTTCTATAAACCAACATTAGTAGAAATTAAACCCGAATTATGTGAGGATTTAAGTAAAGCACCCTTCCTGTGGAGAGAAGAAGCATTTGGACCAGTTCGTTCAGTAACAAAGGCGGATGATATGGATGATGCAATCCGACTGGCAAACGCAAGTAACTATGGGATGCGGGCAGCAGTGTATTGCGCCGATTTAGATAAAAACGAAGAGTTTAAAAGAAGATTAGAAGCTGCAAATATTTATATTAATGCAAAACCGATGTTAACGGATATAACAGTAGCCTTGGGTGGTATTAAAGACAGTGCTTACCCCCCAGGAGCTAAGTATTATCCCCAAGAACTTGTTTATCAGAAATATTTAAATGATCAAACGCCCGTAAATTTGGATAAAATCAAATAATAATTGCCAAAAATGGAGCCAGATAAACTTTATAATGAACTAGCAGAATATTTTCCCAATACCTTAGATTTAATGAGGCATTTAGATGTGAGAGCATGTTGGGAATATTTCATTTTCGAAGATTCCATCGAAGAAGACAAGCAGAAATTGCATTATTTTCTATTTAAAGATTCAGAAGATTCATTAAAAATGACAAAAGAAGACCCAGGAATAGAACCTGATCTCATACTATATTTTACTGAAAGGGCAATACTGAATTTGATCGAAGATTCTCCAGATGCGGATGAATATTATTCACGTTATAAACATGTTATGGAAAATCCCAAACCTGGTCTACAAATAGATAACAAGATTGACAAAGCTCGTTTAAAACTCTGGAAATTAGGCTATAAAAAATGGCAGAGCGATTTCAATTTTTAAGATTTTAATTCAATCTTTTTCTAAGTTCATTAATTATTTTTAAGATGAAATTTTTAATTTATACACCCAAAATCGTCAATATCGGTGATTTCGGTTTTTCATCAAATTTTTATCCTTAAATTAATACATTAAAATAAATTTAAGATAAAGTCATATAAGCACTTGGAGAGTAAGTATTAAGATGGATTTTTTTGATGATGATTATTTTGATGATTTTATTGATGAGATTAAACGGTTTTTCAATATGAACTCCGATCCTTTTGATAATTTTTTAATAGACTATTTTAATTCTCAAGATGAGGAAGATGAGAGAGATAAGAAAAAGAGTTTTGAGATCTCATATTTCTATGAAACGGGAATGGATAAACCAGATATCCGAGTGGAAGGGGATTTTAATAAGGACATCATGAAGGAATTTTTTGGACAATTTACCTCTCCTTTTGAAGAACCTAAAAAGGTTTTAGACGCAAAAAATATCTCTCTCGAGCCAGATTTCACTCGGAATTCAATATTTTTTACAGACCCGACAAGTGAAATAACTGAAAAAGAGGATGGACTTGAAATACTGTTAGAAGTGCCAGGAGTTATTTTTGGGGAAATCTCTATCGAATTGGATGATGCGGGATCCACACTATTATTTAATGCTCAAAATGAAAATAGAAATTATTTTAAAGAAATTCCCTTACCCTATAATTGCAGTCTGAACAATCTTAAAATGGAGTATAAGAACGGAATCGTGACTATACTCTTACTGAAAAAATAGAGAGTTATGAATTACAATTTTAATAATTATTTGGTGGAAGTAATTCCCAAGGGTCTATTACTACATCGACAAGATTAAAGCCTTCGGATTCAATTGCATTTTTAATTTTTCCATCTAAATCTTGTAACTTTTCTACCCGAACACCCGTCCCTCCGTACGCTTCTGCTAATTTGGCAAAGTTCGTATTTGGTCGATCAGTTTGATAATATCGTTTTTTATACAACATTGCTTGTCCAAACTTGACGAATCCTAAGGCACTGTTATTTATCACCACGATCGTACAATCCAAATCTAATTTTTTAAGGGTCTCAAACTCATTTATACCCCCGTTCATTAACCCACCATCGCCAGTAAATAATACTTTTTTCGGTTTAGTCTCTGAAGACGAAAATGCATCAACATAGATTGATGTACCGATCAACGCACCGACTCCAAAACCCGTAGGACCAACCCCACGCGGAGTGACTATTTTCCTCCCTATACTCTTAACCGGATAATAAGCTCCAATCCATCGTGCACTAGAACTCGCATCAGTAATCAAATAGTCTTTTTCTCCCAAATTATCTGAAATTGCTTTTAAAACTCGTTGTGGTTTAATAGGCTCTGCATCTATCCATTGCTTTCTGTCTTCCTTTCGATAATCCTCTAAATCCGTTCTTAATTCACTCATATTTTCTTTTCGGGTGCTTAAAATCTCCTGTGTATTTTCACTGGTGCTTATCCCTCTCTTTTTTAGTTTCGAAATAATGGAATAGAGAACTCCTTTTGGATCTCCCACTACACCACATGGATTATAAGAGAGCCCAATTTGAGCGGGATCGATATCAATTTGTACCATTTTAGTTGCCTTAGTGGGTACTTTGAAGTTCGCTGTATCATCCTCAGTCAATCTATTCCCTACAACTATAAGTAGATCACACCTTTTTCGGATGAATTTATGGTTAGGTTTTTCTCCAAAAAGTCCGACGGTATCGAAATAATATTCATCGCTACTTTTCATTATTCCTTTACCTAGAATTGTTGAAAACACGGGACACTCTAGCATCCTACTTAATTCTTTGACTTCTTGGAATGCGCCGGATGTGACTGCCTCCCCTCCCGAAAATATCGCCGGTTGGGAAGCATTTCGGATCCGTTTTACCGCTCGGTCTACTTCGTTTTCTGCCGCAGAGGGACGACAACTATTTATCGCGCATGATCCTCTTTCCCGTGGGACATAATATTTTAACCTTATATCTTTTGAAGAGATGATATCTTCAGCAATACTTAGCGCTACTGGACCTGGTCGTCCATTTATAGCTTGTTTAAGACTAAATCTCAAAAAACGTGGTAAATATTCGGAGTCGAGGACTTTTCCCGACCATTTAGTTAGTGGTTTTAAAGTATCTTCAACATTGATGTCATGTGGTATATTCTTAAGCATTTCTTTCGATTTTATCAATCCGACTATCGCTAATACGGGACTTCCCGCTCCATTCGCTTCGGAAAGTGCCACAGGAAAATTCATCGAACCCGCGGCACCCGCATCGCATACTCCTAGCATTCCTGAGATTCGGGCGTAAGCGTCGGCTGCAAATGCAGCATTCCTTTCATCATTAAGTAATATATGTTCAATTCCGTCTGTTCGTAGTATACCATCATAAAATCCTAGTGTATGCCCGTCCGGTATCCCGAATACATGTTCGACACCGTATTCCTTTAAGAATCTCGCGATTCCATATCCACCTCTTACTTTTTGTTTTAAATCTTCCTTATCACTCATTTTTTAGGAATCATACCATTATATTGTGAAAATTAACTATGGGAGACATAAAAAGTTAGTTTATATATTTTAAAATTTTAGTAAGAAGCAAAAAGAAATATTAGTGCTGAAATCTTTATTTTCACGTCTGAAAGAATCTTTAAGATAAAATATCAAGTGTATTATATTTTGAAAATTTATTATAACTTAAGGCAATTTATATTCAATAAAAAAGGTAGTTAAATCTAAACCAATGAAGAATGTCTATATTGTAGAGGATGATTCAAAAAATATGAAGTTATTTAGAGCAATTTTGAATAAATTCCCAGAGGTATCTCTCTTTACTGGAGAAGAAGGAGATTCTGGCCTCGAACTAATTAAAAATGGTAATCCAGATTTGATCATTTTAGACATTCGATTGCCAAAGATAAATGGAATAGAAATCTGTAAAGAATTAAGAAAAATCGAGCGATTTCAACACGTACCTATAATCGCCGTAACTGCCTACGCTATGAAAGGAGATGAAGAGCGCATCCTCGCGGCGGGGTTTGATGAATATATAGAGAAACCTATTCGAGTCAAAAAATTTAAGGAAACCATTAATCGATATTTATCTGAAAAATAGAAATTTCTATTTTTGAGATCTTAGATTCTTTCTACAAGAGTTTAAGCCTATACTAGTTTTTTTAAAGAATTCACATCTCTAATTGCTATATTTCTTATCTTTGAAGAGATTATTGGATTGTCTTATTATACTTCAAAGAGAACAACTTCTTTCAAACATCTTAATAATACAAGAAGAAATCCTTGGTTTTAGCTATTTTTATATAGTATGTGGATATATTGAATATATAGAATCTTAAAGTAAACTATATAAGATTATCAACCAATATCACACATAATTATAAAAAAGGTAAATTAATACATGTCTGACAATTCAGAAAAAGAACGAGAAATTAAACCATTAGCCGCAATCACAGGTGAAGAGAGGGTAGAATTTGAAACTGAAACCTCTAAACGAAATGTATTTTTTTGGGCTATGTATGATTTAGCAAACACTATATATAGTATGGTTATAGTAAGCCTGATAATTAATAGATACATACTCGTTATTGGCCAACTGGAAAACGGATTAACTTATGGTGAGACAAGTCTTATCTATGGATTGGTTAGTAGTATTATGCAGATTGGAGTAGCTATTATAATACCAGTTGTTGGCGCATTTAGTGATGCTGCGGGAAAAAGAAAACCCTTTGTTATTAGTCTTACGGGATTAATTCTTTTATTTTCGAGTCTTTTAGGGTTTACCCATAACTTAGCACTCGTTTTTACTTTCTATATTATAGCGAATGTATCATATCAATTTAGTTTAGCATTTTATGATGCAATGCTTCCCTTTATAGCCAAAAAGGAGGATATAGGAAAAGTTTCGGGTTTCGGTGTTGCATGGGGATACTTGGGAACGATTATTGCTTTATTTGCATTATATCCCTTAATCCTAATTTGGGATGATATGACCTCCGATCCTACCCAAGGTAGTATTGCTTATGGCTATACAGATTATTGGATTAGTTTTGTAATGCCAATGCTATTGTTTTTAGTTTTTACGATACCATTTCTATTCGTGAAGGAGAAACAGAAAAAAGGGAAACTTCCTCCAATTGGGAGGTTAATAAAAGGCTCATTCAAACAAGTAAAAGGAACTTTCAAGGATATACGTAAGCATAAACCAATGTTTGTTTTTATTATTGGTTATTTCTTTTTTGCAGATATTGCTAATGTTTTAGTTCTCTATATGAACCCTTTAGTAACTGATGGTCTAATCATTGGTACAGGCGGAGTAGGAAGTGGAACTTTTGCCCTTATATTTATAGTAATATCTACGGTCTCTGCGGTTCTTTTGACATATCCTATTGGAAAATTTGGAAATAAGTATGGGGGGAAAAATACATTTTTCTTAACTGGAATACTTTGGTCAATTTCTCTATTGATTGGTATTATCCTAATTTTCTCATTGCCGTCTATAGATATTGGATTAAACCCACCATTTATATTAAGTCTTGTGATGGGCATAGTGGCAGGGCCAGCCTTAGGGGGTACATGGGTCTCTCAACGTATTATGGTGACAGAACTTGCTCCACCAGAGAAATTTGGCGAATATTTTGGTTTTTCAAAGCTTAGCGGGAAAATTTCTTCATCCGTAGGGCCTTTAGTATTTGGATTAATCCTAACAACTAAAGATATTATAGGTCCAGATGCTTATGGCTTCGCCTTGATTGGTGTTTCGATAATAATGGCGATTGGTTTACTAATTATTTCCCGAGTTAAGAAAACTGAATAATACTAAAAATATCTAACATCCAAAAATTTTTTTTCTTAATTTTTCATTTTATTATAATTAGTGATTAGGAAGTTATTTTGACTAAATTTAGGCCAGACCAATATTAAGCGGCCAGGACATCATTATTTCATCACCATCTTTTAATTTGGTGTCGAATTTGTCCAAATAATCTATATCTCTCCCATTTACGAATATAAGATTTTTATCAATAAAAAGTCCATCTTCGATAAATTCTGGTTTAATGATATCTTTATAATCGGCAATAAATTGGCGTACAATGTCCCGCACCGTCTCTCCCTCATAGATTAGATATTTTTTCCCAATTTTTATTCTATACAAATTTAGCAGTTTAACTTTAACTTCTACCATATTAATCCATCTTTCGAAATTTTATTACAATGTTTTCAGCTATCTGAGTTAAATATTATAATTACACATATTAATTCTATTCCTATTAACTAAAAGTATCTTTAAAATATTTAGCTATGTTTCTAAATCCAAATTTGAGTAATGAAATAAGGAAAAAAATAACAAAAATTGTTGTTGTGATTTTGTTTTGATTTTTTGCTAATTGAACTCTAATCTAAGGCAGAGATTCATCAAATTTCTTGGTAAAGGTAAATTTCCAAAAATTACTAAAGACTTTTGATGGAATCATGTAAAAAAAGCCTTCACCTTGTTCTATAATCCCCGTAATGCTTAAAATGTGTTCTTTACTAACCCAACATAAAAAAGGACAGACAATGAGAAGAAATTCAAGTTGGTTTAATTTAATCACTTCCTCATCAAGATTAAATTCAACTTCCTCAGTAATTTGAAGCGGAAAAACAATGTAATTCTTATCGGAAGTATATTGCATTGACTTACCTACTACTCTGCCTTTTACGGTAATTTCTGACATAATTCAAACTACTCAATTCAAGAATGGATGAAAAAACTCTAAGTTTTATTATATATTTTTACTCTTTAATAAAAAAGCCTTGTGTTAAATAAAAAATGTTTAGTTGAAAACGATTAAAGATGGCATGAAAGTATCTGGTTTTTTATATCCTAAAAGATTCAAGATAGTCGCTGCCACATTTCCTAAACCGGGGTCTTGTATATCGTGATTGATTTGATATTCGCCATTATAATTTCCATCAATAATCGCAAACATTACCGGGTTTAGAGAATGTGCTGTTTCTTGCCCCTCGCCCATCTCTTCTAAATTTCCGTGATCTGCTGTGACTAACGCAATTCCTTTGAGTTCCAAAACCTTTTCAACCACCGACTTCACACATTTATCGACGGTTTCGGCAGCGATGATTGCAGAATCAATATTTCCTGTATGACCGACCATATCTCCATTAGCCCAATTTGCTCGTAAAAATTCATAATTCTTAGATGCTAATGCATCAATAAGTCTATCCTTCACCTCAATCGCTTTCATCTTCGGGTTGTCTTCAATCATTTCACTGGGATCCGACTTTATCTCGATATATTTTTCGTAATCCTCACAAACATATCCTTCCTTATTCCCGTTCCAGAAATAAGTTATATGACCATACTTATGCGTTTCTGCGATCGCGAATTGTTGAATCTTTTCAGCACAGAGATATTTTGAAAGTGGATCATCAACCTCAGGAGGCTCAATAAAATAATTTCTAGGAAGATCTTTCTTTTTATCGTATTGCTCCAAACCATAATAGTATATATTGGGGTCGCATTTTTTCTCAAATCCATAATCTAAATCATCAAAAGCTTCTGAAATCTCAACGGCTCTATCTCCTCTGAAATTGAAGTTAATTACTCCATCTCCGTTTTCCATCTTTCCAATTGGATCACCATCATTATTTATTATAACAAAGGAGGGTAAATATTGATCGCTGATATTTGGGTCTTGCTTTCGAGCGCTTTTTATAGCTTCGCTGGCCGAGCTGAAGTATCCTGAGTATTCTGAATGCTGTTCTGGAATGCCACATACATGAGCATCCCATCCTCTTTTTACTACCTCCCAGTCGGAATAATATCTATCCATAGTGACTTTCATCCTTCCCCCCCCAGAGGCGATTTTATAATCGTATGAATGATGAGTGTTTATCTGTTCTAATTTATCGTTAAGTTGTGTTATATATTCTAAGGCAGATTGCGGAGGTACATCTCTCCCATCTAATAAGGTGTGAACTCGAACCTTTTTCACTTGTGAGTCTTTTGCTCCATCTAACAATCCAAATAGATGTGAAATATGGCTGTGTACATAGCCGTCCGATAATAATCCCATAAGATGTAAAGTACTATTATTTTCAATCAATTTAGATGTCAGTGTATTCCATTTCTCACTTTTGAATAATTGCCCAGATAAAATCGCTTCTTTTGCTAAGGTTGCTCTTTGTTTGACTATTCTTCCAGATCCTAGAGCATTATGAGCTACTTCAGAATTTCCCATCTCCTCATCCGTGGGTAGACCTACTGCAGTCCCGTGGGCTTTTAAAGTTGCAAATAGATTCTTTTTAGGACACTCTCCTCTTAGCTTATCCAAAAACGGAGTATTAGCTCGGTACACCGCATTCGAGTCGGAGGGCTCTCCCAATCCAATCCCATCCATAATAATTAGCGTTAAGGGACCCCGCGTTCCTGCAAAATTTTTTAATTTTTCCAGTTTGCACTCTTCCATTAGTAATTACCATTTAAAATTTCTTACATAAGTTAAAATATAGATAGATCTTATAATCATGGGGATTAATTTAGGCTTTCTCAATATAGATTATAAATATTCCTAAACAAATGGCAAGACCGTATGAAAATTTACCGTAATTCTTTTTAATATGAAAAACCAATTTTGAACATATGAATTCAAATGATATTTGTTATCTTTCTGCTTATGAGATGCGCGAAAAGATTAAGACACAAGAATTAACTTCTTTGCAAATTACTGAAGCCATCATTGAAAGAATCGAAAAATTCAACGATAAAATTAATGCATATTGTACGCCTACCTTCGATATCGCCCGAGAAATCGCCAAACAAGCGGATAAAGCAGTTAAACAAGGAAAAGATTTACCTCCTCTCCATGGAATTCCAACATCGATTAAAGATCTGGTTCTTACAAAAGGAATTAGAACTACATTCGGTTGTGTTCTCTATGAGAGTAATGTACCCGAAGTGGATGAAGTGGTGATTGAACGATTGAAAAATGCTGGTATGGTCTTACTCGGAAAGACTAATACACCCGCATTTGGACATCAAGCCGTAACGGATAATCCTATTTTTGGAAAAACAAGAAATCCTTGGAACATAGAACGTACTTCAGGAGGTTCTAGTGGGGGTGCTGGAGCATCCGTGGCATCGGGAATGGGTCCGTTAGCCCTCGGCTCTGATGGAGGGGGGTCAATACGAATTCCGAGTAGTTTTTGCGGTGTATATGGCTTGAAACCTTCCTATGGTCGGATCCCCCATTATCCCTCTGCGGGAATTAAATGGACTGGGTTAGACCATTATGGCCCCATTGTCCGGTATGTTAAAGATGCGGCGCTGATGTTAGACGTAATGGCGGGACCTTTCGCCGGAGATAGACACTCTTTACCGAAGACTAATATTACCTATTTTGATATTGTTGATATAAAACCAAAAAACTTAAAAATCGGATATTCTTTTGATTTGGGATTTATAAAAGCAGTAGACCCTGAAGTAGAAAAAGCTGTTATGGATTCCGTTCAAAAATTCGATGAATTTGGTTGGCAACAAGAAAAAATAAAAATGAAGCTCAAACGACCCGAAATGACCTTTAACACTCTGGTAACAGCAGGCTTGGCACATGATTTGGAAGCGTATTTGGAAGAATGGCAAGAGAAGATGAGTCCCAATTTGGTTCGGATGGTTCAGGCCGGTCTTACCTATTCAGCAGTGGATTTAGAACGGGCAATGTATCAAAGAAAACTAATCCATGAGGAAATCTTTAAACAGTTTCAAAAATACGATGTATTAATCACTCCTTCAACCGCTGTTTATCCCTTTGAGTTGGGGAAAATGTTTCCCTCAAAAATCGCAGGAAAAAGAGCATCACCAGTGGCATGGATGTCATTTACGTTCCCCTTTAACTTAACGGGCAATCCAGCTGCGTCTATTCCTTGTGGGTGGTCAAGCGAAGGCACTCCAATCGGAATGCAAATCGTTGGAAAACAATTTGATGAAGAAACAGTCCTTCAAGTCTCGAAAACATTCGAAGAATTACAACCTTGGCAAGAGAAGAAACCTGACTTAAAATAATGCATTTATTATATTTCCTTTTTTTTAGAACAAGCAGAACAGACTTGATAGATCTTGATGATTTGATCCTCGGGTTTGAGGCGTAGTTCCTCTATCAAATTTTCCCAAAACAATTTGATTTTATCTGAATAGATATCTTCAATTTCGCCACATTTAGGACAAATTGTATGGATATGAAATTCCGAACGAATATCATAATGTTTTATATGATTAGTACTAATACTTTTTACAATTCTTAATTCATCCTCAAAAAGATTTAATATTTGATACACAGTTGCTAAACTAATATTCGGATGCTTTTTTATGATTTCTTGATGCAACTCTTCCGCATTTGGATGAATTGTACTTTCTTTTAGTGTATTATACACAACTATACGTTGCGGGGTTATTCGTTTACCATGCTCCTTAAGTTTAGACTTTAAAATATCTATTCCCATATATATCAAATTGATTAATAGATTATAAAATCAATTATTTAATACTATTAGGTATTTATTAAAAATGATTATTAATAACAAAAAAATCTAATGTAGTGAAAAAGATGGGAGAGAAACAAATGGGCATCCCCTTGATTGGGGATAAGTTCCCCAAAATGGAAGTTCAAACCACCCATGGAATGATGACATTACCCGACGATATTACATCAAAAGGGAAATGGCTGATCGTTTTCAGTCATCCGGCCGATTTCACACCGGTATGTACCACAGAATTCCATGGTTTTGCAACCCGGTTTGATCAATTCCAAGAACTAAACACAGAATTGGTTGGGCTATCAATAGACCAAGTCTTTGCACATATCAAATGGGAAGAATGGATTGAAGAAAATTTAGACACGAAAATACCGTTCCCCATTATTGCGGATCATGGTGCTGTTGCGGCAAAGTTAGGTATGGTACATCCAGGGCAAGGAGCAAGCACTGTGAGAGCGGTCTTTATTATAGATCCAGAGGGCACTGTTCGAATAATTTTATATTATCCAAAGGAAATAGGGCGAAACATGGATGAAATCATTCGAGCATTGAAAGCCCTTCAAACAGCAGACAGAGAAGGTGCAGCAATTCCAGCAAATTGGCCGAATAATGAACTCATAGGAGATCACGTGATCGTGCCCCCGGCAAAAGATGTCAAGACCGCAAAAGAGCGACTTCAATCTAAAGAGTTTGAATGCTACGACTGGTGGCTCTGCCATAGGCCTCAAAAGAAATAATTCTATTTCTATATTATTCTTTTTTTTTATTAATTTATGTTTAATTAGAGCAAAGCTTAGATGATACCCGTTGATTTTATTCTCTTTCTTAAATGTAGCTTTAACATATAAAGAGTATAAAAATTGTAAACTTATATTAGACAGAATCGTCTATTATGCAATAGAAGAATGGATATTTACTTGAAGCATTTTAGTTAAAATGAGTATGATTGAAGAGAGCGAATTGGTGCTATTCATTCTAGGAATTGTCTCATTCATATTCATTATTACAAATTATTCTAAACTTAAACAAATTCCCGCTTTTAGTATATTTATGTTATCCAGTGGCATCCTTTTAATCGCGTGGTTCTGTACGGTGTTTGAAGCTGTTTTTCTCTACGATTTTTTAAATCTTGTTGAGCATATTTGTTATTTATCCAGTTCTATTATGATTCTAATCTGGATTATTTTTGTTATAAAAGCTAGGAGGTCTGAACTTCATGCTGGAGATTAGCATATTGGATTTTTTTTCTTTATCAATTCTACTCGTATCATTAATTATAATATTAACAAAGATTAAATCTTTTTTTAGCAGAACTGAAAATATCATTATCATTATATTTCTTACTCTCTTAGCTTACTATCATTTTATAAACTTCTTAGAGTGGTCAAATATAAACCAAATCTTATCCGAATACGAAGACTATTTTGCAATATTAATTCCTTTATGTTGGGTTTTTTTCATGTATGTCCATATCGAAAAAACAAATCAAAAACAGATAAGAAAAAGAGAAAAGAAATTGAATCTCTTGTATGAGCGTACTGACCTTTATAAAAACTTATTTGCACATGATGTGAAAAATATATTTCAAAATATCCAATCCGCAACTGATTTGTGTAAATTTCACTTAAAGAAGTTAGATAATTATCCTCGTGATTCCATACTTATATTTGAGATTATTGAGGAACAGATTCAAAGAGGGCGAGCTTTAGCCGAAAATGTATATAAACTCTCCCAAGTTCAAAAGCTTAATAAACCATTAGAACGAGTAGATTTGGTATCATTACTTAAGGAATCGTCCAAAAATGTCTTAAAATCATATCCGCTTAAAAAAATTCTTTTAGACTTTGAGAGCCCATTAGAAGGCATCTACGTTCTAGCAGATAATTTTCTATTAGATGTTTTTGAAAATGTTTTGACCAATGCGATTCTACATAATGATAAAACGAAAATAATAATAAAAATAGAAATTTTCGGTCAAGATAATCCTGCTGAGGAATATATTGATATTCATATACTGGATAATGGACCAGGGATAAACGCAACTATCCGAGAAAAACTTTTTAAAAGTTTAATTACAGAGAGTAAGATAGGTATGGGATTGGGATTGTTTTTAGTAAAACTGATTATAGACAATTATGAGGGAAATATTTGGGTAGAAGATAATACTGATCCCGAATTTGGGGGTGGCAGCAAATTTACAATAAATCTTAAAAAAGCTTAATATGTTTTGAGATTAGTTGTTGTGATATACGTCGAATCCCCAATGTTTATCCGTTTTTTAATCAAATCTTCAAGTATGCTATAATCCCCTATAATACTATTGGATGAGATGATCTTCTTTAAATGCGCCCCGTCTCCTACTACGGACTCGTACAGAATACACTTTTCAATCGTGACATTATCTCCAATCGAAACATTTGGACCGATTACAGAGTTAGAGATTTTTACATTTTCTCCAATACATACGGGAGGTACAATTTTAGAGTCTCCAATATTGCCGGTTTTAAACAAATCCTCATAAAGAGGATCCTTAAGCTTGATTTCTGACAAAAGATATCGATTTCCCTCTAATAAACTTTCTGGTCTCCCGAAGTCAAGAATCTTGGTTTTCATTTCATTGATTTTAATCTTATGATCTTCATCCAATAATTCTTGGATAATTGGGGTAAATTGATGTTCTTCGCCATTTTCTAATTCTATTTTGTGCTGCTCTTTTAATAGTTCAAACATCCTGGGAGCGATTTGTTTCCCAAATAAATAGGCGCCAGATACAGCGTAGTCAGAGATATATTCTTTAGGTTTCTCAACAATCTCCTTAATATAACCATTATCATCTATTTTCGTAATTCCATAAAACTGAGGATTGTCAACTCTTTTAACGTTAATCACGCCTTCACAATTATCTTGATGATATGTGAGAAGGATTGAACTATAATCTTCCATCGGCAATCTATCGCTAAGACAAATAAAAACATCCTCATTATCAACAAAATCTTTGGCTAATAGAATTGCATCGCCTAATCCAGAAAAGTATGGGGTTTCATCTATATATCCCATAGGTTTTTGCTCTCGAAATTTAATGTTAAAATAATCAGAATAATGTTCAAGGAGATACTCCGTTATCTGTCGTTTTTTATAACCGACAATGAATAAGATATCTGTACCTTCTGGAAAGGTCTTTTTAAGCTTTATAAGAATATGGTCTATTAGTCGTTTTCCCGCAACTTTTAAAAACGCTTTCGGCTTTGAAAAGGTGAATGGCTGAAGGCGTTTACCCACACCGGCGATTGGAAATATGATAAACATTTTGTACGCTTGGCTATTCGATTCTTTAATAGAAAATCTAATTGAATGATTAATGATCTAAAATATCTTCTAAAATCTTATAATATTTGAATTCTTTTAATTTTTCTTCTATTACCTTCTTGAGTTTTCTAAGATAATAATTATCTGAATTTGTTCTCTGTTGACCGCGGAGTTTTTTATTAATGGCGATTCGGGTTTTATCATCTAAGAAATCGGGAGGTATCCTCCGAAATTTATGTATTAAATCTTCTTTACTTTTTTCTTCTATCTTATTTGCTTTTCGGTGGTGGATATGAAGTATTCGATGCAAATTTGATACCCACATTTCAATTTTACTTTTATCTCCCTTAAGATATGTACGACTATCCAACCACTCTTTAAATTCAACAATTTTTTCTAAAAAATAATCCTCCTTGACTTGATCTTCTCTAAGTTTTTCATCTAGGTCATCCTCCTCTTCTCCGATTATATTTTTAATGCTTTTGAGTTCTAATTCCTTCTTTTCTTCCTCGCTCAAATTCTTATAGGTTTGGTTTCTATTGCGTTTTTTTTCCAGCCATTCCTCATCGGATAACCATTTATCGATTGACATTTTCAAGAAGCCCCATACTATTATATTAAATTAATCTACGTCTACCGCTCTTCCACATTGATTACAGCGCTTTGCCCCTCGAAATAAAGTATTTTCGCATTCCGGACAATGATACCGTTCTTCCTCCATTTTTACCCATTTTTCTGTACCCAATTCCCGCCATTGAGGGATAGCCCTCATTATCACTTTCTTACCCACTTGCAACGGAAAATTTTCAATATATTTACAAGGAAATTCATCACATTCAAAACAACCATTTATATTTTTTTCATTCACGCATTCTTTGATTGAACATCTTCTACATACAGGAAAAACTTCTCTGTCTGAGAGACATCCCGTACATTTAATATCTTCAATACCCTTTATGAACGATTTATATACCTTTGTAAGGGCTTTCTTAAACTTTGTGTTCTCATCTCGATGAGCAATATAGACAGCACAAACACCACAATATAATCCACATGGAGCCAAGAGTTCCGCTTTAATATCGACCATATTTATAATCTCTCGTTTTTAGACGTCATAATTCACAAGATCAATTTTTATCTTTTATATTTTTTTATTTATAACTTGTCCGACAACTTTGAAAAAGGAAATGGTTTTCCATGACCTGGATAGACCATTTGAATATTCATTTCTTTCAGCTCTTTAACATTTTCCTTCGCTTTTGCAAGATCATCAATTAAATAATGTAACTGCGGTTTTGTGATATTAACAAACAAGTCACCGCAAAAGAGGTTTCCTTCTTGGGTTAATATGCCTATAGATCCCGCTGAATGTCCTGGAAGATGTAGGATAGAGACATTAAAACCATATTTATTGAGCGAATCTCCACCCTTTAAATAAATGTCGGGTTTAAATTTTTCAAAATCACCTTCATTTCCAAAAAAGGACATTATCCTAAAAAGAAGCGAATATTTATCTGGTTTTTCTTTTCTATTATATGTCATATCTCCTTTCTCCACAATGCCGGAATCTCCTTTATGCATCGCTATTTTAACCCCAAACTTGTCCCGCAGATATTTACAATTCCCTGAATGATCCGTATCACCGTGCGTTAGTACAACCAACTGAAGAGTCTCACTATTACAACCATTCTCCTTTAAATCTTGTTCTATTTCATACCTTTTGTCAGAAAATCCGGTATCAATTAGCAAGAAATTCTCACCTTTTTTGAGAAGATAGCAATTTACAGACTTATGTGTTAAGGTAGTGATTGAAACCACTTCAAGAGCCTCTTTACAATTTTATTTTTCATTTTTTTTTAGGATGTTAAATAAGAATAGAACTCAAATTTTTTATATTTTCCTTCGCTATTGTGGAAAAAGATAGCTTCGTACTTCCTCGCTATGCGTTTGATTATATAGATTAAATTAAAATTCTCAAATGGATATTTATTAACTGAAATGGGATTTGAAAATATTAAAGGAATCATTTTTGATTTTGGCTTCACGCTCTATTATTTTAAAAACGCAACAGTCGAAAAGTATCTTGATTGTTATGAACAAGGACTCACAAGATGTTCGCAGAAATTAGCTGAAATGGATATCTTGAATAACCGCTCTGAAGAAAGACGATTTCGCAGTAAATTCAATAAAAAACGTATGAAATCCTTTCAATTAAGCAGAAAAACAAGTGAGGAATATCCCACCACAGATTTATTCAGAGAAGTTGGTGATGAGATGCGTTTATACATATCTGATGAGGAATATTCTCAAATAGCAACCTTATACCATTCTTGTGAAGAGGAGGAATGGATTCCATACAAAAATACCGCAGATACACTTCAAAGATTAGCAAAATTAGATTTGAACCTTGCAGTTCTTTCAAACCATCCCCATCACATAACGATTGAAAATATGCTAAAATCGCACGGATTGACCAAATATTTCGATGTAATCATAACTTCTGCCAGCTTTGGAAAACGGAAACCTCATCCAGCTATATTTAAGCATACACTCAAAAAGATGGGATTTGGAGAGGATGAAGCCTCTCACATTCTTATGGTCGGGGACGAGTACGCAGACATTATGGGTGCTCATCGCATGGGCTTACAAAAAATATTCTTTCAACGAACCTTTGAATTTCCTTTCGAGAAAGAGATACCTCTTGATAATTATGAAAAGATTAAGGAAATTACTGAGATTTTAAATTATTTACTCGTAAATAATGGTGACCCAGGGGGGATTTGAACCCTCGATATCTGGCTTTTTACAGCACATAAGATCTATGTACTACCGCAAGCCAGCGCCCTATCCATACTGGACTACTGGGTCCTATTTATAATTTAAATTCCTAATGCTTAAAATGTTTTTACTAATTATAGATAGTAATTAAGGATCTTAGTTAAAAGTATGTCTGATAAATATCTTGTAATATTCGATATGGATGGAGTACTTGCTGATACGGGAGATGCACATTATAAGAGCTGGAAGATGCTTGCTGATGAAATTGGCGCTGAATTTAACCGCGAGTTTTTTGAAGAAACCTTTGGTCAACAGAGTGTCCCTATCACGAGACAATTAGCGGGAGAAACCCCCAGTGACAAGAAAATAAAGGAATGGTCGGACTTGAAGGAAAAATATTATAGGAGAATAATAAAAGAAAAATTAGAACCCTTGCCTGGAGTAATGGAGCTATTAAATGAATTAAAAAATAGCGGATTCAAATTAGCAGTCGGTTCCAGCGGACCTCCTGAAAACGTTACATTGCTATTGGAAAGCTTAGATATTGAAGATTATTTCGATGTGATAATAAGCGCCGCTGATGTGTCTGAAAGCAAACCCGCTCCCGATGTCTTTCTCAAGGCAGCTCAGAAGCTGAATTTAGAACCTAAAAATACTCTCGTAATAGAGGATGCTCCCGTAGGAATAAAATCTGCCAAAAGAGCAAATATGAAAACAGTCGCGCTCACCACCACACATCCCCAAGATGAATTAATGAATGCTGATCTAATTTTATCAGATCTTAAAGGTTTAACCGCAGAAAAAATTTTAAATATTATAAAAAAATAATTAATTAGTCAAATAACTTTTATCTCTTATGATATTTCTCTGTCTTGGAAATTCGCTGACCTCGGGATATCCCGGTTATTCCCCATCTATAGATGGCATATCTAATGGTTATGGGAACGAAAAATCTCAGTATATTTATTGGTTATATGAATATTGTCTCGAATTTCTCGAGAAGAATCTCAGGATCGTTGATGATTATATTTTGGAGGATTTTAAATTTATTAATAAAGGGATCCCAGGGGAGCTAACGCGAAACCTTCTAAATCGCATCGAGAGAGATATGATCAATTATAACCCCAGACCCGAGTATTCCATCATAATTGGAGGGACAAACGATTTGGGATGGGGCATCCCGAACAAAAAAATCTTAGATAATATTAAATCATTGCATAGCCAATCTAGGGAAGAAGATATTATTTCTATTGGATCCAATATTCCACCAATTCGTCAAGAATCAACAAGTGGAAGCTATCATGAAAGAAAAGTTCAATTAAATCAACAGTTAGAGAAGTATTTCACCAAAACTGATATACCTTATGCTGATTTATTTAATGGAATGGCTGATACAAACGGAAATCTAAGAAAAGAATATGCGGTTTCAGATGGACTGCATTTCTCTGTTCAAGGATACAAGCAAATGGGATTAGTTATATTTCATGATGTAATAAAAGGATTGCTTGAAGTGGCATATTTTTAGAGGATATACACCATGTACTAAAAAATTTTATTTAATGACTTTTATCTTATCTTGGCCCTTCTTTTTTAGAACTCCCAAACCAATTTTATAAATTTCCTCTGCTAATTCTGTGATTTTCCACCGTTCATATCCCTTTACATAGGTCGAAAAAGTATTACGTAACGGGGCTTTCCATTTCATCGGAATATCCGATGCGCCAATTTGAGCTCCTACAATGGCCCCAATATTCCCACAATTACAATCCGTATCTAATCCCATATTAGCCGCGATGCTGATAGATTTTCCAAGAGGATCCTCGCTTTCTGCCCCATATAACAGAGCTAAAGTAATAATTCCCGCATTTGGAAGGACATGAACACCCGAAATAAATCTATTGAGAAATTTTATACCTCGTTCACTAAATGAGTTTTCATCGGTTAAGAGCTCATTTCTTCTAATATAATGCCAATATTGGATGAGCTCGTGCCGTGCACGTTTATACTCCTTCGGATGCTTCTTATGTAATCTAATCGCATTTTTAACCATTTGAGTATATAAGCTCTTTCGAGCCGAGGGAAGAAACTTAAGAGCTGTATTAATATTTTTGGCTATATTCGACTCAAAAAATGCTTGAGCGATGAGAAGAGCTACAAAAATTTCACCTTCAATCCCAATTCCCGCATGAGAGATCTCACCGTCAGTCTGTGCATACTCTTTCGCAACATTAGGTAATCCAGGCGATATCTGACCCCAGATATCCGCTCTCATCTGAGCTCCTATTGCGTCATAATAGATGTTATTTACCTTTCCTGAGGCGGGAGGTCTAATTCCCCCCCGTAAATTTATCAATGCTCTTTTCTCCGCGGTAAAATTCTGCGTATAAAGATGTCGAACCCATTCTTGGGCTATTTGCTCAGATGAAGGTTCTATTCCATATTTTTTCAAAGCTATAAGAGCACATATCTCATACATTTCATCATCATTGACGTACTCAATATCAATTGGTTGCGGATAATATTTAATTTCACCATAAAATAAGTTTCTCATAACTGTGGGCATAAATTCGACGGGAGCACCTACGAAATCACCAGAGACTCTTCCTAACCATGAGCCATAAACTTTATTATAATACTCTTGTTTAGATATTTTTTTCATCCTTTCGACGAGAAATTATTTTTAATTTTGTTCAATATTCTTATATCTAAATTTACTTTTGGGTTTTTATAACTATTCTTTATTAAAATAGAGAGGGATTCAATTCATAAAGAGGGGATTTTTTCTTTAGGGAGGTGAAAAGAGATCTGCTCAGCTGAGGACTCATTATACCTATTCCTTTTAGTTCAGAAATAATGATTCCTGCCCTAGCTTCTAAGCTTAACTCATTACAAATTTCTGTTATTTGTCCACCGCTGATCCTATAATTTTTAGCTTGATTATATAACGCTTTGACTAAATATGGCATCTTCTTATACTCCTTCTCACCAAATTTCTCGAATGTAATTCTAATAGCTTCTTCGGGATTCCATATACCTGAATCAATCGCAAGCTGTACTAAGCTTTTGATTATAGTTGGTATATTAAATGCTTGATTTGGACCTAATACAAACTCAGTATCTTGCCATTCTAGTCCTCTGTAGGCATTGTTTGGAATTAAAATCTTAAAATCAAACAAAATAAATAAGAGATCCTCTACATCTTTTTCGGTGATCTTGCTAATCTGTTTTAAAGTAATTCCGTGTGTAATAAGCGCCGATTCCAATATTTCAGTAATGGTCTCAATAAGATTTATCTCGAGATTTTCAGAGAAGTGAGACTTCATGGCTTCAAACAAATTTCTATTCATAATAGGTTATCTGAATATTCTTTTTATCTTTCAAGGAGATGATATATCAATTGAATATTAATAAATTCGTAATTTAATAGTTTTTTGATTTAGGAATTAGTTTTTTCACTCAAAAGATTGATTAATTGTATTTGCTAGCTGCTCTTAGGACTGAAATTACTGAAGAATGGTCAAAAAATGATATCACCACTTTCAAATAATTTCAATGATTTAAAGAAAAACAAAAAGAAAAAGTCTAAAATAATAAAACTTTCAATCTAACTTTCATAATCGTTTTTAGTTCCCATTAACGTCGTAGTTTCTTCAATAGCTTGACTCAAATCTGAATCTGTGCGACAATAGGTGACGATTTTATCCAATTCATTTAAATCAGAGAATGAACACTCTACTATTACGTCCCACCCGCCATAGATTGCTGTAGCGTAAGTGACTTTCCAGTCCTCACCCTCTTCTTTAGAACTGAGCCCTTTTAGCTTATCCACAACATCCCATTCCTTCCCAACCATCTTCAAGCGAATGAGAATATATCCGCGATAATAGCCCATTTTAGATCAACTCTATAATTATCAATTAAAATCTTTTATGCTTTTATATTTCTTAGTTTGCTTTACTTTAAAAAAATTCTTACTAATGATTTAATCTGAAATAAGTGATAATCAATTGGTTTTTTTGAAAGAATTCATTATTAATTCGTAGTAGATTCAGTTTTAGATGCAAAAAATAGATTAGAAATTGGACTTGTGGTGAAAATGGATAAGGAAGAAGTTGAAAAAATTCTTTGGAAAAGCGGATTAAAAAATGCTGTACAATTTGATGGTAATCCCAATAAAAAAGCGATAATGGGAAAATTAATGGCACAGAGAGAGGATCTTCGACCTCACGCAAAAGAAATTATTCCAATGGTGGACGAAATAATTGAAAAGATAAATGCTTTAGATATTGAGCAGCAAAAATCTAAACTATTAGAGATGGATCCTGACGCATTAAAAGAAGAAGAATCTGAGGAAGAAGAAAAAGAGTTGCCTGATTTACCCAACAAACAAAAATACGAGAAAATCGTAATGAGGATGGCGCCTTATCCTTCTGGTGCGTTGCATTTAGGAAATGCTAGGATGGTTGTTTTGAATGATGAATATGTAAAAAAGAATAGCGGAGAACTTATCCTATTCTTTGATGATACCATCGGAAGTCCAAAATCCTTAAGAGAAACTCAACCAGAGAAAGCTAAATATGTCTTACCAGAAGCCTATGATCTTATTAGAGAGGGATTAGAATGGTTAGGAGTAGATTATTCTAAAACGTATTACAAAAGTGATAGGCTGGAACTCTATTATGAATATTGTGCTAAGTTGATAAAAGACGATTTAGCATATGTCTGTTTCTGTTCTGCGGGGGAATTTAGAGAGAAGTATAAAAACCAAAAAAAAGAATGCCCACACCGAAATCATACCATACAAAAAAATATGAACGAATGGAATAATATGCTAAATAGCCAATATGAAGAGAGGGATGCGGTAGTACGATTGAAAACCGGAATGAAGCATAAAGATCCCGCACTCAGAGATCAAATAATTATGAGAATATCCGAAGCAAGCCATCCGCGCATAGGAACAAAATACATTGTATGGCCAATGCTGGAGTTTTCTTGGGCAGTGGATGACCATTTAATTGGAGTTACTCACATATTACGTGGATCTGACTTGATAAAAGAAGATTTCATTGAAGACTTCATTTGGGATCACTTCAAGTGGGATAAGGCTCAATTTCTTCATTATGGACGTATAAATTTTCCTGATATGAAATTAAGCAAAACAGACGCACGAAACAAGATTGAGGCGGGGAATTATGATGGATGGGACGATCCAAGAACTTGGAGTTTGCAGTCTTTACGCAAGCGAGGTTTTCGACCTGAAGCGGTGAGAAAGACTTTACTGGATCTAGGAATGTCTATGTCTGGAATCACCTTCTCCGTTAATTGGCTATATTCAAATAACCAAGAGCTTATAGATGATGTTTCTGATAGATATTTTTTCGTAGAAAATCCTATCGAAGTAAACATTAAGAATATTCCTTTCGATAATATTACTGCTGAACCCCTTCTCTTACCAACCAAGCCAGAAAAAGGAGTTAGAAAGATATTCTGCCAAATAAAAGAAGGGAAATTAAAGATCTTTATTTCCAAAAAAGACGCTGGACAAATCAAGATAAATGAAATAATACGATTAAAAGATTTAATGAATATTGAGATAAGATCGGTAGATTTACCCAATAATAAGATTAGTGCGGTATTTCATAGCAAAGAGCTAGATAGAGAATATTCAATTATCCAATGGGTTCCAGATGATGATAAAATAAAAGTTTCCATACTCAAACCGGACAGTACCTATTCAGAGGGTTATGGAGAGATTAATCTAAAGGAGATTCCTATGAAAAACCCTATTCAATTTGAGAGATATGGTTTTGTCAATCCAATTCGATTTAACGGTGAAACACTCTTTTGTTATTTCACTCACTAAAGTCATTTAACTTTTATTTAGGTTTTAAAATAAAATCATTCATATAGGATTCATTTTTTTATAGTATTGAATGAGCGATAACAATTCAAAGACCAACTCTGAAGTTGACAATGATAAATGGAAATTTTGTCCCACTTGTGGAGAAAGATTACCACCAGATTCAGATAATATTACCTACTGCCCTTCTTGTGGTTTTAGTATTAAAAACTTTAAAGAACGAGGCACTATAACTCACGCTCACGATAAATTCATTGATTTTACAGAGGTAAAATTAACCGAAAAAGAACTATCAGATAACACAAAAAAACCTTTATGGAGTACCTCCTCCTCAATATTTTTACCGCTTTTTGCGTTTGCCACTATGGAATTTATCGTGGTGGTAATTTTTTTTATTTTAGTATTTATATTTCCTGAGATCCTCTTATTGGAAGAACTCATAGACAATACCCTTTTTTTGATTGTTTTTTCTCTTTTCGAATTTATCTTTATTTTTATCCCCTTAATAGCCGTTGGAAAATATCTCCAGACCCCAAGTATAAGAAATCGTCTTGGAATTTTAGGTCTTCCCATCGATCAAACTAAGCTAGGCAAACTTAAAGAAATATTCTTAGGATTTGGATTTAGCGTTATTGCGGTCTTTTTAGTAAATTTAGTTTCGTTTTTTCTGGAATTTATTTTGAGTTTTTTCTTCGATTTAGAAGTGGTTTTTAATTCTCAAAATCCGAGTAGTGAAATAGACAACTACATTTTTTCCGCTAATTTGTTTGAAATTGTTTTACTAGTTCTCATAATGATTCTTGTAGTGGGTCCATCCGAAGAAATTGCGTTTCGCGGATATACACAGAAAGGATTAATTAGAAATTTAGGAAACACTTCTGGTATTTTAATAACTGCTTTAATTTTTACCGCCATCCATCTCCTTACTTTAATATTAATAGCATTTGCTTCACCTATCTCTTTTTTCGTTCAATTTATCTTGATGTTCTTTCCATATTTTGCCCTTTCTTTATTATTAGGGATGCTCTTTCATTACCGAGATGAAAATCTAATTGCTCCTATAGTTTTACACGGTGTCTATAATTCTTTAACGGTGATTTTGGGTTATATTTTTTATAATGGAACAATTGAAGATTTAAATGTATTCTTCCTAATAATTATATTATTAATGGTAATATCATTTTTCAGTTACTATATATTAGAGTATATTGAAAAGAATAATAAGTGGAAATAGTCTATGAGCATTTTAGATAAAATAGTAATGGGTTCAAGCGATAAAGTAGCAAATTGTGCCATTGGTTTAGGCAATTCAGAATATCATAATAATAAAATTCTATATGCTACAATTAAATTTTTAAGTCAATTCAAACAAAATGAATTTTTAAAAATATATTTATTTGGAGAAAAAGAATACACTGATCTGATTTCCGAAAATTCGAGTTATACCAAACATCGCCAAAAAATTGAATTAGTAGATTCCGAAAACCCCCCAAAAACAATATTTGAGTATTTGTCCGACTTTAAGGTAAATTGTATTATCAGGGGCTCTTTAGGCTCCTCTCAATTTTTAGAACAAGCGAAAGAAGTATTTGAAATCCAAAAAATTCATAGACTTGCGCTTTTAGAGACCCATAGTGGTTCACAGTTTTTTTATGGTCCAGTTGGAATCGATGAATGTAAAGATCTCTCCTCCAAATTAGATTTTGTTAATCTTGCTTTGGATCAAATTAAATCTTTTGGATTGAATCCTAATGTGAGTATTTTGAGCGGTGGAAGACAAGGAGATCTTGGTCGAAATGCTCGAGTAGATCAGACTATTAAGGAGGCGAAAGAGGTTGTTAAGCATTTTCAAGAAATGTATCCTGATATATTGATTTCCCATGATGAAATTTTAATAGAAAATGCCGTAGATAATAATGCAAATCTAATTATTGCTCCAGATGGGATTTCTGGAAACCTAATCTACAGAACCCTTGTTCATTTAGGCGCGGGTAAAGCATACGGAGCAATCTATATGGGATTGAATAAAATCCTCGTTGATACGTCAAGAGTGGGTAACCTTAACGAAATCTATGGTGCTCTTCTTTTAGCGTATAGTTTAATAGAATAATTTAAACTAATTCTAAATTTTTATTTGACTTCTATTAGTTGTTTTTTTATCAATAGAAAGCTACAAGTCAAGTATGAAAGGTGAAAAAAAATAAAAAAAAGAATGAGGGTTGTTTTATTCTGTCCATTGATATGGTTTTGGTCCCATAAAAACTAAAACAAATGCACAGAACAATACAGCTGCTCCGCCCCATCCATAACCGAAAATCGAAAGAATTATTGCCCAAATAAACATCCATGGAAATCTAATATTTCCCAACATTAAAACATCATTGAGTAAATAATCCCAATCTTGATTTTTACATTTGTTAGAGAATCTTGGTCTCACAATTACTAGTGAGAAAAAGATAGCTATAACTGCTCCAAGAATATTCCATATAACCTCAAATAATGTGGATGGTATGTAAACAAGCACTGGGCCGAAAAGGGCTATCCAGTAAACTGCTACTAAAATATATATAAGACCGTTAATAATACCTATTACCCATGCCCATTTTCCAATTTCAGTCACTAATGGCTCAAGGGTTTCCCATATAGAGCTCGCTTCTTTTGAAGGAGCTGGCTCTGTTGTTTCAGGGACTTCAGGCTGTTCATTTTCCTTAGGTTCTTCTGCCATAAAAATTCACTTTTTGATTAAAATTTTGCTGTTATAACTTTTTAATATATTTTTATATCT
>SHMW01000021.1 GCA_008080735.1 Promethearchaeota archaeon | reverse complement strand
TAGCGTTTAGGAGAGCCCCCCTTGGGTGTTCCACGTGCGGTCGGATCGATATCGACCTCGTATTTAACCCCGTGTTTGAGGAATGGTATTGCGAGGAGTGCTATGAGTTTAACAGCCAAGGGCACTCGGACTGGTACCCATAACATCTTACTTCAAAATGCGGTAAATTATGTTTCTTCAGATATTCTTTATCCTTAACATCACAAATGAGACTCACCAAAGATTTACTTTTGATCCCTCAACCGCTTATAATGACGTTGAGATGATCTAAAAACAATATAGAATCAAATAAAAACAGAATTGATGATTGTGGTCGATTTTCTCATATTATTAAAAAGCATCATCAATTATACGAAAAAGGATATAGATCGAGGAGAAACTCCTCAAAAAATCTATACGCTATGTTCTATCATACGTGAAACTTTTTGTTTGTCATATTCCATTAGAAAAACCAATAATCTTTATTTATATTTCTTTGACGATCATTGTGCAATTAAATTGATCGGTTCAGAGCTCCGCTTTTTGGGCTCGGATGAGCGCTCTCAAGCACTCTTGCTCAATAAAGCAATTGATAAATTTAGGGAGAGAAAACCGGATAGGTGGATGCATTCTACTCCAGGAATTTTCGTGAACTATTTTAAGAGTTATGAATTCATGTTAAAAGATATATTTGAATCCCAACAAGCGTCTCTTATTTTTATTGAATATTCAAATAACACAAATAAAAGACCTAAAAATTCATCATTAAAAACCATATTAATCGAGTCCGATTATCCCAATCTCTTCTTTCTTGTCCCCATCTTTAACATAACCGAAGAAAATCCTGGGTTTATTGGAGAATTAAATTCCATAATACATCCATTAACCTTCCTGGCATTTCCCAATTTACACAAACCTCAAGATAAAATCTTATATATTAATTTCTATTTAGATTCATTGGAATTAAATTAAATGAATAAAATATGATCCTTTATAACGCTAAAATCTATACTAACGGGATTCTAAGAAAGGGGGCTCTTTATATCGAAGACGGAATTATCTCAAAAATCCGCTATGATCTAAGTCCGGAAGAAGTAGAAGAATTTAAATCCCAAAATAAAGACGGAAAGGAATTGGATTGTAAAAGTAAAGTGATTTTACCCGGGATCATAGATATTCATTCTCATTTGAGAGATTTGAATCAGAGTTACAAAGAAACATTTGAATCAGGCACGCGGGCTGCGGCACATTCCGGAATTACAACGGTATTTACGATGCCAAATACAGATCCTCTTGCAATTAATTCACAAATCATTCAAGAGTGGATAAACAGAGCGAAGAATAAGGTCTATGTCAACGTAGGGTTTATCGCGGGAGTGCCTAACCGGTTAAACGAAGAGGAAATTAAAAAAATCATAAAACTCGGCGTTATGGGGTTTAAAATATATCCACATCATCCGATAAGCGATTTGGACTGGAAAGTGAAAGGAAATTTTAAACTTCTCCTTAATTTATCTTCTCGTCATAATATTCGGATTTTTATACATCCTGATTGGCCCCTCTCGAATCAAGAAAAACGGGAAATATTCGAAGAATATGTATTTAGAGAGTCTAACATTTTAAAAACCCATGATAAGATGCATCCGTGTAAATCGGAGAAGAAATTTATAGATTATGCTGTTGAGAATTACCAAGAATTCATTAATTTTAATAACCTCGAAGAAGAGAAATATCCTTCTATTCATTTCTGCCATATCAGCTGTAAAGAGAGTTATTTGCTCATTCACTCTATTCTAAAAAAGAATCCCCGTTATAAGATCACTTATGAAATTACACCACATCATCTGCTTTTATCAAATCAACTTGAGATAGAAAATCCCATATTTGCGAAGGTAATGCCGCCTTTACGGAATGAAAACCATAGTCAATTCCTTTATAATAAATTCAAATTAGGCGAAATTATGCTCATAGGCACGGATCATGCTCCACACAGCATAGAAGAAAAGACTCACGATTTTTTTCAGGCCCCTTCTGGATTTCCCGGATTTGAAACATATCCCCTGGTGGTTCTGGATAAAGTGTGTAAATATAAGCTTTCCTTAGAGAACTTCGTAAAAATTGCATGTGAACATCCCGCAGATATGTTTAACCTAAAGGGGAAGGGATTCATTAAAGAAGGATATGATGCAGATTTACTCATTGTTGATAAGGTTGCGGACCATCCAATTAACATCGCTAGGTTTAAAACAAAAGCAAAATTTTCACCATTTGAGAAATTTAACACTAATCTCCAAATATGGAAAGTATTTATAGGAGGAGAAGAAGTATCAGAGAGTATGAACCCTTCTGGTAAAATTATTACCCCTCAATAGATATTATACTTTATCAAACAAATAATTATAAAAGAACAATCATACAATTAAAACTAGCTATGTCCACGGAAATGAATATAACCTTAGAAGATGGAAAAAAATTGATCCAATTTGTAAGAAAAAATATTGAATCTTACTTGGAAACGGGTAAAAGAATAACAATTCCAGAAGAATTAAAAACGAAGTTTAACACGAAATGCGGGGCGTTTGTAACCCTTAATCGACATAATGTAGGCGGAAACCCGTTGCGAGGATGTATTGGATATATAGAACCCGAATATGAGCTCTGTGAAGTTTTATATCGTGTTTCTGTAAATGCTGCGTGTGAGGATCCACGATTTCCCTCTGTAAAACTCGAGGAAATGGATAACATTGTTATTGAAATCTCCATATTAACACCTCCAAAATTAATTGAAACAAATAATCCCGAAGAAATTATCAATCAAATCAAGATTGGAGAAGATGGATTGATAATGGAAAAAGGAATGCGTAGAGGATTGTTATTGCCTCAAGTACCAGTGGAACACGACAGAAATTGGGACGCTCAAACTTTCTTGGAACAAACTTGTCAAAAAGCATGGCTCTCAAAAGATTGTTGGAAACAAGAGAACACGAATATCTATAAATTTTCCGCAATCTTATTTGAAGAGACAGAGCCCCGTGGAGAAGTCGTCAGAAAAGAATTATCTTCTTAATCCTCCTTTTATTTAAAATAATTTCAACTCAATATTAAAGCGATACTTATAATCACGAATCATACTTGGTTACCTTCATTAATTTGAATCTATTTTGAATTCTTCTGCTTTACTTTTCGCAGATTTGATTCTCAATCCTTTAAGAACTTTAAAAAAGCTAATAAATGATAAAAAATCATTAATCATTACAAATAATCTAATTATAAAATTGGAAAAAAAATGTTGAAACTAAAAAATAAATCCTCTACGCTTGTTGTAATTTGTATCATCACTTTGATTTTAACTGGAGGAACGTTTTTTTTTCTCTTTTTGACACCAACTACAGCTCAACCAACAGACCAAAAAGATGTACTGGTTTTAAGTGGAGGGAAGGATGAATACTTTGTAGAACGTTTGAGAATTGATTCAAACAATTTCAATGTCACTCTAAATAATACCATTGGAACCGGCCCTCTCTTGCTAAGCATCTATGATATAGTCGTACTTTTTGACCCAAATTTGACATCTCAACAAATATCTAATCTTGAAACTTATATTAACGGAGGAAAGTCTCTTGTAATCTTTATGGGACCAAATTTGCAGCAAAATACAACATTACTTAAAACGATGAATATTTTAAGAAATTCTGCTCCCGATAGCTTAGCTACCAATATTGAATCGATGTTATCCTTAGTGAACGACACCACTAATCCTATCAGCAAAAACATAGCATGGAATTCTGCCCCGAATTTAAATCCATATAACATGAGTTTTATTAAGGATTCTCAAATAAATTCTTCAGTTAACCGCATTATTGATGTCTATAACGCTTCTGAGAGTTTGGAGAGAGAACAATTCACCGCACCATTCATAACTAAAAGCATAAAAGGTAGTGGTACTGTTATGCTCTTTACTGGATGGCTTCAACGAGATCCAAATGATCAAGATGCGAGTGCAAACATCGAATTTAGTATTTGGCCCTATTTCAATTATCTAATATATGCTATGATGTTGGAAAGTTCTGGCACAGAATTTGATACATATGCGGCGTGGTCGTTCTCGCCTGTACCCCATTTTACCGAACAAATAATCCTGCTTTTAGTTGTAGTCGTTCTGGGATGCCTCGCTGCCGCCTTATTCATCACTGTTAAAAAGAAAACTGGAGGTAGAATCGATCAAGAGACAGTAGAAGCACTTAAAAAGCGTGCCGAAGAGGAACTAAAAGAAGAGATAACGGAACGGGAAGAACTCGAGAAAAAAATTGAGGAGCGAGGTAGAGAGGATCTAAAAGATGATTGGGAGATAATTGGTATACATAGACAATTAGGTGGGTTCCTTTTTACATTCTTCATTGGATTGCTCTTAGTTGTTCCACAACTTCTCTTAACCTCATATATCCTACCACTTCTTTTGGATTACACCTACGCACAAGCATCGGGTTGGTATAATTATGCATACAATTTATTCCAAATCGCATGGCTCCTCTTCGATCTCGGTACAAGTTTCGCACTGGCAAAATACTTCTCAGAATACCGTGTCCATAATCCAGAAAAAGCTATCCATTACATCCAAATATTTGTATGGTGGCAACTCTTTACTGGTTTAGCCCAAATTAGCATCTTTGCATTCTTAGGATCAATTGTCTTTCCGCTTACCGATTTAGCTCATATGACATGGATTTTTGTAATGTTCTCTTTAGTTCAATATCCTGGTTTCTTTTTGGTATTCATGTATACATTTCAAGGGCTTCAGAGGGCTGATCTTCATCTTCTTACCTATGTTTCATGGGAAATATTTTGGCTATTAATTGGTCAAGCTATCTTCTGTTATCTCGGAAGGTTGTGGGGCGCAGCTAATCCTATATTCGGAGAAGCCTTAGGAGCTGGCGTCGGTTATGCGCTCGCACGATATTTTGATTATTGGCTGACTTTCTTCTTTAGTTTGTATCTGTTTAAGAAACAAGGTTATTCCGCCAGCTCATGCTTTAGAATTGATTTTACTAAAGAAGAATTCAAGGAATCAATGTCATATGGCTCAAAATTATCTTTTGGTCAAGCATTCGTCCAAGTCGGCTGGTTTATTCAAATTCTTTTAACTTCTGCGTTTATCGCAAACTATTCCCAAGAGTTAGGCTACTATCAATTAGCATGGACAGTCGGAATGATGATCCAAGTAATCGTGCTATATGGCCAATCTTTACTCGGCGCATATAGTGAAGCTCATTCACATGATAAAAAAGAATTGACCAAACTTTATATCTATGAAGGATTCCGTTGGGGCAACTATTTTGGTTACTTCCTTATCTCAGTATTATTTGCAGTAGGGGGATTATTCTTGGTGGGTGCTGCGGGTCCAGATATAGGTGGTCCTGCCTCCGAATATTTACCCTTGATTCTCGTATTCCACGGATTTGGGATCTATTCATGGCTTGTTGATGCAGTATTTCAAGGAACGGGCAGAACGGGCTATGCTGCGGCAGTCTGGATATTGGAGCAAACAATCAGGGCATTAATAATGTGGTTACTAGTTTCGATCTTCAATGATATGATATGGGTAATTATTGCATATTGGCCGGCTGTGTTTACAAAGGATGTGGTTGCGTGGATTATTGTACGATATAAGGTCTCTGAATTTAAATTATATCCATTTAAGACATTTATTACCCCGTTCATCGCTGCTGTGATCAATTTCTTTATATTAGGGTTTTTCGGCAATTTGGTGTTTGGCTTGGACCTAGGAGATAAGATAATAAATACAGCTTTAATATTTTTGGTTGGCGTGTTTATCTTTATCTTCTTTTACGCTTTTATCGAAGGCTTGTTGGGCGGTTATGACGATAACACCCTTGAAGAATTTGAAAAGGCCTCACAAATGGTCAAAATTCCTTTGATAGGCGGTTTTGCGAGAGGTATCTATAAATCAGCAAAATTAGGTGCCAGATTGAGTCCTTTACATAACAAATTTCCGATAGATGTATATGAGAAAGGAATGGAAGAAGCGTTCGAATTGACCTTAGAGAAAAAGAGATTAAAATTATAAATCTATTTCATTTTTTTTTATTTATCTGCTAAATAGCTTTTCATTCAAGTTTCTAATCACATTTTTTAGAATAGAATATTAAATATTACAGATTTCCAACTTCTCGCATAATTTCGAACATTTCTTTTTCATCCTCTTCAGCTTCTTCTGGAAGAGCATATATTGTACCCAGTAAAGCAGCTTTATACTGAACTTTGGCAGCAAATTCGACTTGCTGTAGGACTGTATATGCATGTTTCATGTTGGTTCCACAACATACATTCCCATGATTAGGTAAGAATACCGCATAATTGTTTCCCAAAGCTTGAATAGCTTTATTGGCAATATCTTCGGAGCCTGCCATTCCATATTCGGCGATTTCGCATCCTCCTATGAATGGAATGATCTCATCAACGATTGGCCCTAACCGCATGCGAGCTATTGAAAGAATGGTAGAATATTCTGCATGTGAATGAATTATCGCATTGACATCCCGCCTTGCTAGCATTGTATATACATGGAGATGTTTTTCAGAAGTGGGATTCCTCGTTCCCGCTAGTACTTTAATATTTTCATCTACTAACACTAGATCTTCTTCAGTCATATTCTCATATCGAACAGTGCTAGGGGTAAGAAGAAATCCATCATCTCCGCTGGGTAATTTGACTCTCATTGAAACATTTCCCGCTGTACCAATAATTAATCCTTTATCCAGCATTTTTTTACAAATTTCAATTATTTTTTTACATTCTTTCTTATACAGAGAGAGGGTTATGGGTATTTCATCGCCTGGACTTGGTTTTGGCAGTTTTTCTGGAGTGTATCCAGGAATAACTTGGGGATTGACAACATTAAAAGGAATTTCTCCATGTAAAATCTTATATATTCCTTCCACCATCATCATTCCGTGTTTATGATTGGTCTCATACGTATCTCCGCCTAAATGTGGAGTCACTATAACATTATTTAATTCCAAGAATTCATTATCCTCATCAACCGGTTCTATATTGAACACATCCAGTGCAGCCCCAGCAATTTTATTTTCTTTAAGAGCATCATGAAGAGCAAACTCATCGGTTATTGATGCTCTAGCGAGATTTAGAAAATATGCCTCTGGTTTCATAAGATTTATTTGCTCCTCCCCAATCAATCCATCAGTTTCATCTGTTGGGGGACAATGAAGAGTGATGATATCCGATTCCTTCATTAATGTATTTAGATCAACCGCTTTTCCTTGGATAAATCTCAATCTTACATCATCTACATAGGGATCGTAGACCAAGAATTTCACATTAAATGGTTTGAGTCGCTTTGCTACCTCGAATCCTATCCTTCCTAAACCAACTATTCCAATTGTTTTTCCTTCCAATTCATGCCCTTTAAAGCTATTATAATACTTAACATAGTCGCTAAAATCCTCCACATGGAATGCATCTGAATGCAGGGTTCTTTCTACTTTATGAAGTTTTCTAAGTAACGCGAGCATCATCGCTATCGTCATCTCTGCTACCGCGATTGTATTTCTCCCTGGAGCGTGAAGGACTGGAATGTTTCGTTTTGTTGCCGTTTCAATATCTATATTATTGGGATCCCCGCGAGTAGAACCGATTATCTTTAGGTCCAGATTCTCTATTACGTCCTTTTTTACATTATCTCCCTCACAAATAAATACTCGTGCACCTATTTCTTTTATTTTCTCAACTAAAGCATCTGCTTGGAAATAGACTTTATTCGTCTCTAACCAGCTTTCATAGACTACTTCATCATCTAATACTCTTTTTAGTTCACTAATCGCTTCCTCTGAAAAGGGAGCAGTTATGTATGCTTTCATAATTTTTTGAATCGCTATTAAATATTTAAGTAATCTTCTAAAACATTAATTTGCGTAGCTTTAATAAGGATCTCATCTTCCCAACTACTTCAAGTTTCCCGCTACTATACGCTTTAATCGGGTTAATTTGTTTTGTCATCATCTTAATGAATACATCTGAATCTATATTAACTTGTACTGCGGCATCTTCCTCATATCCCTTCACCAGTTCTATTCCTTGATCTCTATTGATTTTATATAAGTAAGAGGTATCAATATTGGGAAAGGTCATCATTAAGGTATCATCCCATTTACTAAATGAAGAAGATACTTTTGGATCGTTGTATCTATCAACAATTTTTTGAAGTGCTTCCTCCAGAGTGATTTCAAGCTCCTCTTCCGCTTTTGATTCACTTTCTTCAGATATTTCTGGTTCTTTAGCGGATTCTTCCTTTTTAGTGGCAGAAATGGGTTCCACTTCCTTCTCGGGTTTTTTCTGGATTGGCTTTTGCGTTTTAGTTGATGTGGGAAGAGGTTTAGTTCGTGGTGTTGATTCGCTCATAGTTGGACGTATTATATTCAAACCTCTTCCAGTTCCAGTAGGTTGTTGAGCTGTGGATTCTAAGGCTATTTCTTTTCTTGATAATACTACATCAGATATTTTTTTCATGTTTTTCATTAATCGAATTGATTGAATTACTCCGATTGCAATCAAGAATAAACCTATATACAGATTAGAGCCTTCGTTAATGCTAAATACCTGAATTCCGAATAAGAATACAAATAGGATTAGAATGATCCCCGCCGCGAATATAGAAAGCAAAGCTGTAAGCATATATGCATTAATAGCTTGGATAATACTTTTCTGATTACTAGCAGAACTCATAATTTATTAAATAATAACTATAATTTATAATTATATTTTTTATGAATTTATTTTAGGATATTTATATGAATAATAATAGCTATCGAATGGTTTATGATTCTGGATCTAAATTGTTGAAATGTGCTATAGCTGATGAACTGGGAAATGTAATTGCGATTAATTCTTATGAACCAGAAGTACTCAGCAGTGAAAATGGACTGCAAAGAGAATGGAATTATGGGAATTATTGGGATAAATTAGTTGAGTTAACGAAAACTACGATAAAGCTGGCAAAAATTAATCCGAAAGAGATTGAATATATTTCCGCATCATCTATTCGGCCCAGTTGTGTCTTTGCTGATGAGGATAATAATGCGGTCTATATTGGTGCTAGTTTTGAACTTCTTGGATTTGATTATGCAGAAGAAATTGAGGATGAATTTTATGAGGCGACAGGAAAGACATTTTATGAAAGTACGGGTCATTTTCCTTCATTTTTATTTATCCCAGCTCGATATAGATATTTTCAAGAAGAGAAAGACTCTGACAATCGAATTGAACAAATAACACAATATCTTCCCTTAGAAAGTTGGATTTTAGTTAAATTTGGGGGAGAGCTTCACACTAACTTTTCAAGTGCGGCAGAATCCGGGTTTCTTGATCTCACCACTAAATTCTGGCATCCCGCATGGGAAGATATCCTTGATTTACCAGAGTTCTTTCTACCTTGGCCGGTTTTCTCTGGTGAGATTATTGGTATGGTTGATGAGAAATCTCAGAAAGAAATAGGGTTAAGCCCCGATACTAAGCTGGTATCTGGCTTCCCAGATACACACGCTGCGTTATTAGGATGTCAAAATATTGAGCCTACTAATATAACCGCTGTGTTAGGTACCACAACTCCTGTACAAACGATAATAGAACAACTTATCATTCCCGAAGAGGAACAAATTTGGGCTGGGCTTTTTATGATTAAAAATTTATCCAATAATTATTATCTTGAAACTAATACTGGAATGACAGGCCAAATTCTCAAATGGGCGGCAAATTTATTTTATGCTGATGAAAATAATACTCTAACCGAGAATTTTAAATTGCTGGACCAAGCTTATAAAGAATATGATGAATTTGAGGCTCACGCAACTCTTTCAGAGATAGATAATAGTCGTGTATATTCCTTGTTGGGACCCGCGCCTCTTTCAAATACTCAGCTGAAGATGGCTCCTGGAATATTTACATTCCAAAGCCCGGGAGGTGTGGAAGAAATCAAAACCCACAAGAACTCATTTATTACTGCAGTGTTCGACAATATTCAATTTGCTGTAACAAAAAATATTGAAATCGCCAAACAAATAGCAGATCTTAAAAACCCCCAAATTTCAATCGTGGGAGGTGCCGCTCGGAATCCAGTACTGGTTCAGCGATTTTCAGATCTCTTAAATATCCCAATAAATACATCTAAAAATTTTGAATCTACAATCCAAGGTATGCTAACCTTATGCGACATCGCCGCAGGAGGGATTGAAAGTCTGGAGGATCTTCAAAAAAGAAATCAAGATTTAAATTCGGTAAAAAATTTCACCCCAAGAGAATCTATGCTCAAGAAACTTGAGAAAAGATATCAAAATTGGTTGGAATTATTTAACAGATATTATTAAACTTAAGATTTTCATTTTTTCCAAATTAGGAATAGTCTAACAGATTAAGAAAAATATCGATAATGATCATCAATAAAAGATAAAAAAAGAAGAACTTTAATATATCAATTGTGAATTTAATAGAATAATCAAATTCAATTGAATAAAAATAAATTTTGATTAATAATGGCGAAAAATAGTGGAACTGCCAAAATCCTTTTAGTACTTGGTGGACTATTAGGTCTGTTTAGCATCCTTGCCTATTTTATCGAGCCTACCTTTGGTGCCTGGTGGCAAGTAGATGGCCCATTCTTCAATTCTCATATGAGTGCCTTTGGAACATATAGCACTAGTGATGATATTTTAGAATCCATTCTTGGATTTTATGGAATACTTGGACCAATTCTTTTTATAGTGGGATCTATATGTGTTCTAGTACCTTTATTTAAAGATAGTAAAGCATATGGGTTTTTGGGATCATTTCTTATGATTGGTGGCGTCGCTCTATTTTTAGTAGGTTTAGGAAGCATAGAGGATTATGAATCAATTCTATCAGGTCTTAGTTTTTTGACAGGTGAAGAGTATGTTGTATTTTTTGGAAGTGCTGATCCTTGGAGCTGGGGATTATGGATAGGTTTTTTTATGGCAGTCATCGCAATAATTCTTTCTATTATCGGTTCCGTAATATACGATTAATCAAATTTTTAAATTTTTTCTTTTATCATTTATATAATTTTTATCTCTTTGATAAGAGAAAACTAAATTCTTAAAGCGATAACCTAAATTAAAAAAAGATGGGAAATTTGTTCTAACCTTTATTTATATAGCACACAGCTCATTAAAGTAAAACCCCAAGGTGCTTGTTTACCATCATAAATCAAACAGCGCACATCCTCGGAAGCTTCGATCTCAGTGTGTTTTTTGAATACTTGCCACGCGAGGTCCCCAATCATGTCGGTGTTTTGGATGACTTTATCAAAGTCTTTCTTGATACCTCCCCAATATATTTTCTTATTATCGATAATTTCTTTCAGTTGCGCTAACTCGAGCAAGTTTTCTCTTACTAAGTTTTCTGTCACACTCGGAAAATGTTCGCTAAATTCCTCTGAGACTTCTTTTGGGTTTCCCTCATCCATACTAAACAGAAAAACAATTCCTATTGGTTCCATTTTTTATCCTCATTAGTATTATGTAGTTTTATTATTGGATAGGATTTGAAAATCCTATTTTAATTGAAGAATATTCTCTATTTTTATAAAAAATTCAATTATTTAAAGTTTATATTTATATAAATTGAATATACAATTAATAATTCCAGATAAGCAAAACTGATAAAAAATTACTGGTTTTACGAAAAAAAAACAAATACCGTATGGATCTAAAATTTATGAAAAAAAATAATCAATATGAACACGTAAAACTCGATTTACCTCAAAGCAGTGGAGGATCTATTGATGCTAATTACGCGGTAATCTCCTTAAACAGACCAGAAAAATTAAATGCAATAACCTTGAAAACACTAAGAGAAATAGTAGATGCGTTAGAATCTATGGAACTGGATTCCAATATTGGATGTGTGGTGTTGCGTGGTACTAAAGATTATACAAAAAAACCCGCATTTTCTACAGGTGCTGATTTAAGTAATCCTTTTGAACCGGGTATAAAACCTAGTATACCTATCCATATGACTTATGCCATTACACTTTTCCATAATTGTTTTGACAGAATCGAAAGCTTTGCTAAACCGTTGATTGCTGCGGTTGATGGATATGCTCTTGGAGGTGGATTCGAATTATCGTTAGCATGTGATATACTCATCGCAAGTGAACGTTCTATATTTGGTTTCGCTGAAATATTGAGAGGTATCTTCCCATCTGGGGGTGGAACTCAAAGGGCGGTGAGAAATCTAGGATTCTCAAGAAGCATTAAAATGCTCTATTTTGGGGAAAGAGTATCGGCGAAAGAATTGTACAAGAATGGATATGTGAGTTTTCTAGCAAAAGAGGGAGATGAATTTGAGAAAATGCTCCATGACAAGGCATGCATGCTCGGGAATTCTGCTACGACCGCGCTCTCAATCATTAAAAAGTGTCTAAAATTTGGAACCGAGGTTTCTATTCCAATAGGGCTTCAATTTGAACAGCTTGGATTTGGTGTGAATTCTGCTGCTGAAGATGTTCAAGAAGGAATTAAAGCATTCTTACGGAAAAAAGAACCAAAATATCAAGGTTATTAGTAAATTATTGGAAAATGGAAGATCATCACATAAAGACTAAAGATTAAGCTTGACAAATTAATACCAATCCCATTTTATATAAGAATAAGGCAAAAATTCGTCCGGATCAACTTCAGCCACAATCTCCCCGGGATACATTTCATTTTCCGTCTGCAAATACATTCCCCCGAGTGTTCTAACAATTTCAATTTCACCCCATGGATCGTGAATAGTTGAGTTTAATATTATATTTGCTTCTCCCATTTGCATAGATTTGATCTTAGAAGTGGTTTTTTGCTTTACCAACCACGGATTATAATCAAATCCTTCTTTTGTAGGGTGAACAAAATGCTTGAAGAGATAATTAGTAGTTCCCTTTCCTCTCTTTGGAATCATATCAATTTCAGCCACAATACCAGGAGTTTCTTCTTCATTAAATTTACCTGTTAGCTTTAATTCTATTTCAATATTTTTTACCCCTAACCGTTCAGAATATCCATAAATCTCATTATCCCTTTTTTTAAAATGAACATTTGCAATTTTTTTTGGAAACCCCCAAATTTCACGACCTGCAAATGTAGCTCTATCATCGGTGAGAGGCATAGCGAGAAAATAATTGCCCAACTCGCCCTTAAATTGGCATCTAAGAATCAAGGCAGCTTCTGTATATGGTAATCCATAAGAATGTGAAGGATAATTTGCCACAAATGCTAATGCGATCGGGTGTTCAATTGGTTCTAATGGTGGTGGGAGTACGCGATCAATAATTTCTTGTTTAGTTTCCCATAATACCCACATCATCTCGGCACCGCTAAAAACGCTTGTTCTCATTTCTTCCTTTTTCTTTTTGATATCCTCAAGTGACCTTTTAAAACTCATTTTTTCTCATCTCATTTTTCTATAATTTAAATCTGACTTTCAAATTTTAAAATTTTAAATTTAATTACTTTTATTCATTCATAATGCTTGATTTACTAATTCCAATAAGTCAATCATCTTCAGATCGGAATTCAAATCCTTTATTGCATCACTAAGATTTCTGAAACAAAAAGGACAAATACTTACTAGAAAATCTGCTCCAGTCTCTTCCGCTTCCTTAATCCGTGCTTTTGCAATCTCTAATGATAATTCTGGAAACCCTTTCTTCACACCTCCTCCTGCTCCACAGCATTTCGCGTTATTCTTTATTGTTTTCATTTCATTAAGAGTCGCAATTTTTTTTAAAATCTCTCTTGGTTCTTCATAAAGACCCGTATGTCTTCCAGTATGGCAAGGATCATGATAAGTTGTAATAATCCCTAAATTTTTGAGTTCTATATTCTTTTGATTTATCCTATCATTAATAAGTTCAATTGTATGTAAAACTTCAATATTTAACTCCTCCATTATATCGGAATAATCTATTTTCAGGGTTCTATAACATCCAGCACAACTGGTTATGATTTTTTTAACACCGGAATTTTTAAACAATTCATAATTTTTGGCAACTACCGAATCAAATGCCTTTCTATTACCCGTCCGCATAGCAACACTTCCGCAACAGATTTCCTCCTCACCATATGCAGAGAAATCAAAACCTAATTTATATAACACCTTTGCAGTATTTATAGCGACGCTACGAATTTCAGGAGTCAAAGCAGCAGTGCAACCTACAAAATATAGAACCTCAGCCTTTTCCTCTTTTGCATTTTTGATATTAAATTCGAGGTTCTTTATCCAATCTCTTTTAATTTCATTTTCCCTATTATATGGATTCAAAAGGCTCTCCATTGCCTGGTTCATTTCCTTATGAGATTCAAGCTCAAATCCTTCTTCAACCAATTCAGCTCGTAATGCTTCATAAATTAGAGCATTATCTAAATCATAAACGCACGTTTCTGCGCATGCGTTACATGTAGGGCATTGATAAATGACTTCTGCCATCTCTTTACTTAATTCTAATTTATTTTGCCAAATTGAGCGAATTATTTGCATCTTTCCCCTCCCGAAAAAGGGTTCAAACCCAGGCGAATGATCCCGAACAGCGCAAACACCCCATTTTGGAGGATTGGAGGTAATGTCTATCGCTTCTCTACAATCTCCACAAGCGATACATTGTAAAAGCATTTTTTCATATTCTGCAAGGAATTTATATTCTTTCTTATTTTTCTTCAGAATCATTAATTTTCTCCTCCTCCTCCATTTTTACAACATATTTCATATAATCATCATCAAAATCATATAAATGAAATTTATTTGGGCTAAGAATGAAATTCGGGTCAACAGTTTTCTTAATATGTTTAAAAAATTTAATAAAATCAGATGTATATGCATCAGCTTCTACTATTGATTGCGAGATGGACTCTCCTAACCAATAATGGACACCTCCATATCGAACTTGGGATCTAACTTTTTTATGCCATATTTTCATTGCAATCTCTCTCTGAGTATCTATGTTTTCAGCATTAAATCCTCCCGCAAATACGCAATGTCCGTTTGGTAATAGGTGAATCGATCGGGCAAAAAGGGAGAAACTGTCTTCGGGAAATTCTCCCTGATGATCTCTGTCAAATTTAGTGCTTAAATTCTTTTTCTCTTCGATTTTAGAAATTGGGAGTTTATGACAGGTGGTGCAAGAAATTTTAGGAGGAGCAAGAGAGATAAATTTATTAAAATAACTATAGGGAAATTTCAAATTTAATTCCCAATCTTCTGAATTCTTCTCATCCAAATCAATTTCAGTCCATTCAAATAACCTAGCGTCATTTAACATGATTTTATCAACAGATTCTACATATATTTCTAAAATTCTTTCATCAAACGCCTCTAAAATAAACATAAATACCGGACCAGTTACTCTTAGTCTTTTCGGTGGTTTATTTTCTGCTTGTGCCGCTAAAAGCTGTACAACCACTTTGGGATTAATATATAAATCATGTAATCCGTCTCTTATGTGCGTTTGGAGAGTATTCATTAATTTAAAAATCGTCTTATAATCATTTTTTTTGAGCATATAGTTTCTTTGCACTTTGAATGGGGAATTTGGAAAAAGACGTAAATAGGCTTTTGTCTTTATACCTAATGTACCCGCATCCCCCATAAATAAACCCGTAAAATCTGGTGCCACTCCATATCGACATATCGGTTCCGCATATTTATTTGACTTAGATCCTGTCTGGATAACGGTTCCTTCTGGATTTGGAAGTACAACTTCTACACCAAGACAATTATCTGGGACTAACCCATACTTGGTGGAACCAAATCCCGCGGTACTATTAGAAATTGCTCCTCCTATTGTGGCAGAATATCCGCTTCCTGGACCTAAGACTCCAGTTGTTAAGTTGAGTCTATATAATTCCGAGATTAACTCACCCCAAGTAATTCCACATTCTACGACACAATAAAAATCATCTTCATTTATTTCTATAATTTTATTTAATCTCGTCAGATCTAATAATATTCCGTTATTTGTCGTAGCTCCTCCTACTAAATCCGCACCTCCACCTCGAGGGACAATGTTTATTTTATACTTGTTTGCCACTTTTACTATCTCTGAGATCTCTTCTACTGAATTAGGTCTGATTATAATATCCGCCCATCGGTCGGGAAATGCTGGATCCACATTTCGCGAGTATGAGGCTTTCATGAAATCCTTATCTGTAATATAATCATTGCCGACAATTCTTTGGATTTCTTTATAAGCCTTATCCACATTCGACATAATTTCTATTCTTAACTTTTAATAATTAACTTATTGGATTGAATCTATTTATAATTTAATCTTATCTTTGAAATTTAGAACTATTAAATGCAAATACCTGTTCCTTATTTCGTGATCAAAATCAATAACATTTACAATATTTATATACTAGGAGAAGAAATACTATTGCATTGAATATACTTTTCACATAAAAATGGGATGTTTCGAATGACTGAAAAAAGAGAATTATCAAAATTTACCATATTAGTTATTATTTTAGCCGCCAGCATCGCTTGGATGCATGATGGCTATAGTTTAGTTCTAATCTCAACTCTCTCAACAGAATTACAAGCATATTTTGTTGGTGTAACAACAGCTCAAATTGGTTTAGTTATTTCTTTACAATTCGTCTTTACTGTTCCAGGGGCAATATTATTTGGCGAAATCGGAGATAGATTTGGACGGAAAAAAGCACTTCTTATCTCAATCGCATGGGATTCCATATTTTCATCAATGACTGCATTGGTGCCCGCCAATATGTTTTGGCTTTTTGCGGTGCTGAGATTAATGTCTGGATTGGGTGTTAGCTGGGGGATTTCTTTTTCTCTGATCTCAGAATATTTTAAACCCAAAAGAAGAGGAGCGGTTGGAGGATTAGTCCATTCTACTTTTGTTTTTGGCTATGTTGCCGCTCTACTGGTTTCCTTATTAATAGGTCCTTATGGCTGGCAATGGTGTTTCATTACGGCTTTATTTCCGTTTCCATTTCTCGTATTATTCTGGTTTTATCTACCGGAATCTGCGGTTTGGTCCGAATATGATAGAATCACAAAAGAATCTGGAGAAAAACAAAAACTCAGGATTAGGGAGATATTTAGTAAGAAATGGGCTAAATTGACAATTCTATTAACTATTCTATTTTGGTTTGCGGAAACAGCGTATCATGCTTTAGTTGATCATGCACCCGAGTTCTTTCAATATTTATTCGCAATTGCCGGAGCAGCCAATCCAAAAACAAGTTCCTTGCTTTTTATGCTAGTAATCATGGTGATTGCTGCCGGAGGATTATTCTTTTTTGGCTTTTTAAGCGATTACATCGGAAGGAAAAAAGCATTTGGTTTAGATAATATCATCGGAATAATTGGAGGTATATTTTTTGTGATCTTTACATTACTGATTTATAACCAACCTATTATCTTAGTGTCAGCGATAGTAATAACTTTAGGTTTTGGACTGCACGGAATTTTCGGAGTGTGGTCTTCTGAGTTGTATGATACGGAATTGCGCGCATCGGCAAATTCAATAATCTTTTCTATCGCTCGAGGTCTTAGTTTCGGGGCCTTTTTTGTAGGGCTTATTGCTGATACACTAAATCCATTTCCGACCATAGAAGCGAGGCTAGCTAATCCAGTAATTTCTATACAGGCACTTGGAACTGGGATGACTTTAAGTCTTATAGCAATGATAGGGGTGTTTATTTCGTTGATTTTTGTACCGGAACCTTTGGATAAAGAAATCAGAGCTATGAGTAAGTCAGATATACTTAAACCATAATAAAATCAAAATTCTAAATCTATTTTTATTTTTTTATGTAATTGTAAATGATTTACGAAAACTATTATTTAATATGGAGTTTAATATTGTGGTATGAAGATTTTATATGTCACCGATATTCATGGCGTTGAATGGAAATATGAAACTATATTTAATGAAGCTCTTAAATATGGGGTGGATATGGTCATTAATGGTGGAGATCTTTTGCCTACTCGCCCCAGCTTTTTCATTCAAGAAACATTTATCACGGAATATCTTGATAAATATTTCACCAAATTCGAGGAAGAGGGAATCTTCTATTTATTCCAGCCCGCAAATGACGATCTACAAATTCATGATTCTCTACTCGAACGCATTTCGGGCAAATATGATTATATCGATTATACTGCTCAAAAATTAGTCAAAATTAATGAATACGAATTTATTGGGTTCAATTTCGTCACAGATTTGCCATTTGGTCTTAAGGACAGAGCCAGAATGGACACCTCAGAATTTAAATTCCCAAGACAAATTGGAAAGCCATTAATATCCACAGAAGAAGGAATGAAGGAATTGGATGATTGGTTTTCATATGCAAAATCTCTTCCTACAATAGAAGATGAGCTAAAAGGCTTAGCAAAACCTGAAAACATGAGAAAAGCTATCTACATTATGCATATGCCTCCTGCTAATGTTTCATTAGATGTGTGTAGCGATGCGCGCCGTGTAGGGTCAATAGCGATTTTTAATTTTATAAAAAAAAATCAACCTTTATTCACGCTTCACGGACATATTCATGAATCCCCTCAAATGAGTGATAAATGGGTCAATAAGATTGGAAATACTTTATGTATTCAACCAGGTCAATCAAATCATTATGAAAAGTATTTAAATTACGTGATCTTTAACCCAGGTACTGTGAATCATGAGCGATTTTCAATAGAAAAACCACTTTGAAATAATTTTTTAGGAGATAATGATTTATAAATATTATTATGAATGAGCACCATATCCTAGACCACTTTAACGGAAAACTCTATAATAAAGATACAATAAAGAGATGGGACTTACCTCCGCAATTAGAAGAGCAATTAGCGCTTGATACATACGAGTATTTTTTCTTAACTTCATCTGCAGAGCAAGAAAAACATGGCAAAGAACATCTTCATTTCTCAGTATTTCCTACAAAATATGATCTAGTCTATTTAATCGAAGTGGAAATTTCTAAGGAATTAATCCAAAACTACTTACAATAATGCACTTCTGGAAATTTAAGGGACTCTCATATCTAAAAAACTATTGTGTAAATAAAGTTTCAGATATCAAGAATCCTTATTTTGCTCAGATAGAATTGACTCTAAGATGTATGGGAAAATGTGAATTTTGTTCAATCCCCTCCATTCCCAAGTCATTAAAAAATCCCGAGATGAATACGGAAGAAGTCAAAAAAATAATTGCTGATGTTGCCGATCTTGGAGTCGTTGCTCTCTCATTCACAGGAGGAGAACCTACCTTGCGGCACGATTTAGCAGAATTGATCAATTACGCGGGTATATCCCATAATCTCACGACTGGACTTGCTACAAACGGTTATTTTTTACCTCAATTACTTAGAGAAAATTCTCTGTCTGGATTGGATTATATTCTTTTGTCATTGGATTTTCCTACGCATGAGCTTCATAACAAACTAAGAGGTATTAATGTATTTGAGAAAGTTATAAAATCCATAAATCTCGCACATAAAAAATATATAAATGTAATTATCAGTACAAATGTGATGAAAAAGAATCTGAAGTATCTACCAGAAATATGTCAAATGGCAGAAAAGCTTGGTTGTTCCATTGAATTATATCCCTGCGAGGATATCATTAGATCCTATAATGGAACTCATTATAGAGCTAAGAATGTAGAAAAACTGATCCCTAGGCTTCATTTATGGGCAAAATTTATTAAACGCTTACATAAAGACCATAAGAATGTGCTCACAGATTTAGTCACTATTGAAGCTATAGAGCGAGGAGGATTTGGAGGTAATCCTAAATTTCAAGATCTTTTACGCTGTCATGTAGCCAGCGCGTATCTTTTTATTCGCCATAACGGATTTGTGGACTTTCCTTGTAAAATAAATCCAATTCTAAGCTTCAATGCCTTAAAAAATCCTTTATCATCTATCTATAAGTCCCCAAAAGTAATTGAAATTATGAAAGAACATGATTCTTTTGAGTTCTGTAGTCATTGTAGGCTTGGATGCGCTGTCGCCTCTTCTATGACCGCAAAATGGTCTACTATTTACGAAAAGTACATTAAAAGTATTTTTCGAGGGAATTTACGATAATAGTGATTGTTGGAATTTCTCCATAGATTTAAATTATTTCCTATAGATAAGATAATAACAAGGTTTTTTATCAATTCAGAATTTAATTAGATAGTGAACTTATATGGCAGACGGCGGAATTATACTCCAGATCTTTTTTATCACGTTAGGAATGTTTGCGGTCGGGTTAATCTTCAATAAGATTTTTGGACTAAATAGAGAAGAAATACGAAAAATACAAGAAAAAGCAAAAAATATCCAAGAACGTATGAGAAATGCTCAGCTTGTAGGAGACGCACGGATGATGCAACAAATTCAACAAGATTCGATGGAATTAACTAAAGAAATGATGAAAAAACAATTTATTCCCCTATGCGCACGATGTATTCTCTTTTTAGGTATTTTTGCTGTCTTAGGATTAATTTATTCTCCTTACAATGAAGGGTTATTACCGTTCCCGATATTATTTTTCGGAACTGGATGGGTTGCGATTTATTTACTCTTCTCTTTAGGTATTTCCTTGACGTATTTTGTTGGAAAGAAATTGTACCAAAAGGCAACAGGAAAAGAATCGAAAGGACCGGGCTTAACCGGTGAAATGATGAATATGCTCTCTCCAAACCAAGACACAACCTCCGAAATAATGGACTATTCCAAAGCTATTTCTCCAGATGAGAGAAAAGAACAAGAGGGCGAATCTAATGCCCTTAAAAAGAAAGATAGCTGGAAGGAAAAATTGGATTCATAAACAATTTCTTCTTCAAAACGACCTCAGCACAATATTTTTAATCTTAGCAATTTTTTCTAATTCACTACTATGAAATGGAATATTGTTTATATTATCATCCTTCTTGCCGCTATATTGGTGAGTGTGGTTTTATTCTTTTTATTTGGAGAGATATTCCTCTTTCCTCTTTTTTGTGTCTTTCCGCTCTCCTGCGGGGGGCGAAATGAAAGCTCTCAAGAAAATGAAGATCAAGGAGAAACTTATCCTCAAGGCATACGAGAAAAAAAGAATGAGAGTATTCGTGATGTCCAAACAGAAACGAACAGGTTAAAATTTTATTGTCCCACATGTGGAGAATTGATAGACCAGCCCAATTTAAATTATTGTACAAAATGTGGGAGTAAATTACCAAAACTATAACAGAGGAGCGAGAAAAATGGAAAACTCTGAAAATAATATTAAACAGCAAATGACATTATATCTATTCTTTGCCTTTTTAATGATAATTTTAAATTATTTAATCCAAAAGCTCAATCAAGTTCTCATCGCTCCTTGGATTTGTACCTCCCTTGGCGGAATTGATTTCTTCCATACCTTTTATTGTGCAATAACTCCTTATAATATGAGAGAATTAGTAGGCTCAATTGCAGCGGTGGGAATTACCTATATTATTAAATATTTCCTAGATAAATTTATTGTATTTCAGAAAAAACAACTTAAAATGAAGGAAACTTCAATCGAATTTCTCAAATATTTTGGATTTGCAATTCTAACAACTGCCTTAAATATTGGTATCCAATTTCTGCTTACTAACTTTTTCTCCACTCCTTTAGAACTCAGTATGGCGGTTGCCTTATCTATTGGGTATCTGACGAAATTTTTTCTTGATAGGAAATACGTTTTTATTCAATGAATATTATTAGTAAAAATTATTAGAATATCTTGTTACTATATCTTTAAGAGCAAGAAAAAATTTCTTGAATTTAATAGTAATAATCCCCAATTGGTATAGCAATGAATAATCCAAATAATAAAAATAAGGAAAATCCCGAGGAAGATGATCAACCTATCGTTGATGCACTCTCCTCTCTGGGATGGGTCGAAGAGAAAGAAGAGGAATCTGAAGAAGAGCCCGAAGAGAGTGGGTTAGTCGAACAGATTACATTGTTTCGTCAACAAAATGAACAACTTAACGAACAAATTGCGGAAATGAGGCAAGAGAAAGACTCAATACTACGGGAAAATGAGTCCTTGAAGACTCAAAAGGAGGAACTTCGTGAAAAATTGGATGATTTGGAACAGAATATGCAAGTTAACGAATCTCATCTGGCAGATGTAGAGGAATTAAATCTGACTCTGAAAGAAAAAGATGAGGTAATTAATTCTTTGGAAGAGAGGATAGATCAGAAAGATACTATCATACAAGATCAAACCATTAAAATTCAGAACCTTCAAAATGAAATAACTGAGCTTCAAGACTCCGTAGACGAATTGAAGTCGGGACAAATGGAAAAAAGCGACCTTTCCGAAAAACTTCGGGAGAAAAATGAAACAATCAAAGATTTAAATGAACAAATCAATTATCTCCAACAGGACACCATCCCGAAATCTAAATATGATAAATTAGAGGTCTTGGTTGAGAAAAAAGACGAACTCCTTACTCAAAAAGAAAAGGAGATTTTCGAAATTAAGAATGACCTATCAGATGCTCAAAAAGAAATTAATGAATTAGAACAACAGCTCGAAACATTTAGCTTGGTTAAAAAAGATTTAGAAAAAAAGGAAGAGCGTATTGAAACATTGGTTTTGGAAAATGAAAAACTAAAACAGAAGAATTTAACTAACCAGGAAATAATAAATCGTCTGGAAGATAAATTAGAACAAACGCAGCAAAAATCGGGCGAGTTAACAGGGAAGTTTGAAATTGAATACTCTAATATGCAATACAGACTCCAAGAGAAGGACTCCAAGATTAAAGAATTAATGGAAGAGCAAAAAGAACTACGAAATAAATTGGAAGAAACTGAGCAAATCGAAGATAAAATTCTCTCAGATTTACAAGCTCTCAAGGATGAGAAGCTTAAATTAGAATCGGAAGTCGAGGCAAAAGACCAAGAAATCGTAGATCTGAAAAAACGTATTAAGTTGCTACGAAGGGATAAAATAAAATCATAGTCTTAATTAAATTCTCCTTCTTTTAAAAGAAGCTTATAACGAACTAATATTAATATTGGCTTTTTAATTATTTTACCACTAAAACTGATTAAGGGAAATTTAGAGAATTTTAAATTTTTATACAATATAGCTAGAGTAAGAGGAAATTGACTTCCTTTTTGAATTTAGATTATTAAGATATGAATCATAAAAAAATAAGAATAAAAATTGTAGCTTATTTGGGGATTTTTATTTTTCTCTCCATTCGGTTCCACAAGAACCGCACTTATATTTCTTACCATACATCCTTGGGTAATCCATAATGATGTTACTTTTGTCCACGCTCTCGTGAATCATAGATTTATTTTCTTCACCGCAATTTGGACAGACACGCCTACCTTCTGTCTTTTCGATTGTGAGGATGGAATCATCTTGTCGTCCTGGAATTCCTGGAGCCGCTTTCGATGCGACAGATTCCTTAATCCTTGGTTGTTCGGGCTTTATAGAGATTTCTTCTTCCTTTTCCTCTTCGATCTCTTCTGCTTCTCCCACCATTCCTTTTGATTCGGGAGCGATCTCTTGTTCTGGTTCTTCTTCTTCGAGTTCCGATTCCGCTTCTAATTGTACTGCATCAGATTCTTTATAGTCAGGACCTTTACTGAGGGCTTCCAAAAATTTTGCATCGTCTCCTTCTTCATATATTTCCTCATTTTGCGACCCTGCACGATCGGCATCAATCTTTCGGGCCCATTGTCCAGATTTGACTTTTTCTTTTACATTACAAGCATTTCCTTGCCAAATATATACTTTTGTTCCTAAATCGAGGACAAAACAATCCTCAGAATCAAGTGAATCTTCCGAATAGGGAACTTGAACCATTTTCATCGTATTTATATCTTCAAATTCTTCAGAACTAATACGATAGAGGACATTTTTATGTTCTGTGAATCCACTATAGTCACCAGTATAGACGTCTTTTAACATCGTTTTTGCGACATTTTTATTGACGATTTTCATCGCCCCCATTTCCGCGATTAATTTGAGAAATTCATCACCTTCTTGTCCTTGATCAACGGTGATAATTTTCGCTGAACCACCCCGTTCTTGATCTAGTGAGCGAGCTTGAGCCGCTCCCGAGGTCTTCTCATCCACACTGCATTTACTGCCAATCCAGACGTATATGGTATGGTCGTTGTCTAAGAGATATACATCCCCGGTTGAAAACACTGGTTTATTGATTTCTTTTAGTTCTCCTTTATCTACTAAATAGAGTTTCATTTTCAATTCCTCAACACAAATTTTACTTATATAATTATTATAAATATAAATAAACCGTTATAAAAATATTGAGTTATTCAAATTTTTCATTTGAATAGAAGAGTTTTTGAAAAGAAAAAATAAGTGAAAAACATCATTATCAAACTAAATTATGAGACATCAACAAGGGCTTTCTGAATTCTCGAAATGAATTCATTTATCTTATCACTATCTATAGAGCAATAGGCGATTCGGATTCCATTGATATTTTCAGCGGGTTTCTCAATCGGAATAACTCCGACTTTATATCTTTTGAGAAGGTAATCAGCGAATTCTGTGGCTTTTACTTTATCCTTATTTAAATTCACGAATAGGAAAAAACCGCCTGCATTTGGGTCGACTGAAATATCTGGCGAGTCTAATTTGGCTAACTCGGCATTGATTTTCTTATATCGGTCGCTCAGCACCGTTTTCACTTTATCGCGAGATTGAATAATCTTGTCCATTCCAAACTCTTGGAACATTTTGATTGCGACTTTTTGATAGAAATGGTTAGCATTAGAAATAGAGCTTCGATTAAAACCTTCTAACTTATTATTAATTTCATCTTTAAGCTGTTCAAGCTCTTTATCATTTTTCGCCCATTTGGGTTTTAATCCAACGGTGACAAAGCCGATTCGACCCCCATAGAAAAGCAATTCTTTAGTTAACCCATCTAATTTAATTGGAATAATTGGATCTTGAAGTTCTTGGAGCATATAAAAGAATGATGTATTCAGCATTCCTTTTTCTTCATATACATACGGCTCGTAGGCATCATCTACAATAACGATAAATGGGACGCCCAATTGGGCTTGGCTTTCTCGTAGTAATTCAACTAAATTTTGAGCTTCTTCATGTGAGGGTACATATCCGGTCGGATTATTAGGAAAGTTCAGCATTAGAACGATTTTTTCTTGACTTTCTTTGACTTGCATTATCGCTTTTTTCAAACCATCTATATTTATCTTTTGATCTTTAAAAAAGTCGAAGGATTTAATCTGAGCTCCTATATTTTTTACAATTATATTGTCATAATTGCCCCATCGTTTATTTGGACAAATTATGGTCTCCCCGGGATTTAAAAACATAGAACACGCCATATAGATTCCATTCGTCACTCCACCCGTGACGATCGGATTGGAGATATACGTTCTGAGATGGTCTAGCTTTTGCTTTTCTGATTCCGCATCAAAACCAGACTTTTTAAGAATCCAATCTTTCCAAATTGAGCGAAATTCAGCTAATCCTCCTATAGAGGCATACGGTACTATATCTTTTATTCCCAAATTCGCATATTGTTTTATCTCTTCCAGATAACACGGCACCCATTCATTATCCCCATCACTAGTAATCTCATTATCATAACAGAAGGCGGAACCAATTGTCCCAATGAGTTCAGCCTCCTTTTTTGCTCTTCCCGACCAATAAAAGATTCCATCGGGCAGAAAAATACGTTTTCCTAAATCCGAAAATGATTGGTATAACGTGGTTTTTTCTAATAAAGTGAATTCCATGATTTTTACACACTTCTAAATTGTTGTTAAACTTGAATATTGTATTGAACGATTCTATATTAATATTTTCAGAAGTAATTAATCTGTTATGGAGATTTAAAAGAATCACTATTATCATTCAATAGTATTTATTAATCATATGAAAGATGTTCAGAATCATCTATCAAAATAAGCAAATATTACCCATTATTTCAATTATTTTTTAGATGAATAATGGATTTTACTTCTAATCCTTTTTAAAAAATATTGATAAAGGGCCATAATGATTTTTTTGATCTATTTTTGTTAATTATTTATTTTGTTGGGTAAATACTTAATAACCTCGAGGCGCACATTAGATGAGAGATGCATGCGCTAAAAATATTAAATAAAAAAAATAATCGTGAAAAATTTAAAACTCAACGAAAATTACCCAAAAGCTCATTATTTTAAATACTTATAGAAATGATATAAAAATTTAAGATAATAATTTAATATATTACTCGTAGAAAAATAACTTAAAACTAAATAAGATGAGTCATAACAATAACGAGGAAGAAAAAAAAACACCTCGAGAAAGTCCAATAGCGAAAGGATGGAACGATTTTGTTAAAACAATGAAAAATAATTTCGAAACATTTCAAAGCTCGTTAGAAGATCAATCTAGGCAGAATATTGAGAAATGGAATGAGAATAAAAAACACGTAGAAAAATTTTTCCTAGATGTAAAACACAATTGGGATAACAAATTACAAGAATGGAATGCCAATCTAACCAAGCTTCATATTGAATCTAAAGAGCAATGGGAAGCAAACAAAAAGAGAATTGAAACAGATTTTAAGAATTGGCAAGAGAAAACCAAGAAAGATTGGGAGGAAGGGGTTAAATCATGGAATCGATTTTGGATTAAAAGTTCGTGGAACTTTCTGCTCTTTATGCTTCCAATTCTTATTGTCCTAATTGTAATTGCAATTGCCATAACGATGATTTTTAACGCTATTTCCTAGAAATACATAATATTGAACTTATTTAAGTTATCTAGTTATTATTTTTTAGAGTGATAAAAATCTAAAAATCTAAATTTTATGCTGGTCTACTTTAATCATCTATTTCAATTAATTCTTTTTGGATGATAACAATTAGGACATTTCCTTCCAAAATCAAGCGAATTGTTGTGAAAGTATCTACACAGATGATCACAGACGGAGTCGCTGAAATTTATTGCGATAAAATCCAGACTTTTGTAAAGGAAGTAGCAGAATTAATAGAAGAAGGATATGAGATTATAATCGTGAGTAGCGGTGCGATTGGATGTGGGTTAGCGAAATTAGGTCTAAAAAAACGCCCCACAGATTATAAAAAACTCCAAGCTTTAGCCTCGGTTGGACAGATCCATCTAATGAAGATATATCAAGAAGAATTTAGTAAATACGGACTCCATGTAGGGCAGGTGTTATTGTCTGCTGATGATATGAAAGATTCAACCAGACGGGCAAACACACGGAACACTTTAGAAGTTTTATTGGAAAAAGGAATTGTACCCGTAATAAATGAAAATGATTCTGTTGCCATTGAAGAACTGAGCTATGGGGACAATGATAAACTATCTGGGTTAGTTTCCATCTTATTATTTGTCGATTTACTCATAATGCTAACAGATGTACAAGGTTTGTGTGATAAGAATCCGAAGATCCATGAGGATGCCGAAATTCTTTATTCAGTGGAAGAAATTAATTATAAAATCGAAAAAATAGTAGAAGATATCGACGGAGGCATCACATTTGGGGGGATGAAAAGCAAGATAAACACCATCAAAAAATTGATAAACATTGGAATTCCCGCCATCATTACTAGTTACGATGGAATTTCCTTAGAAGATATATTAGCGGGAAAAGAAATCGGAACTTATTTTATTGCACAAAAATAGAATCTCTAAATAATAATTACATAAAAAATGAAAAAAAAATAATTTGAAAAAATAGCTTTTTTCCATATCAAAATTGCTTTATGCTACAGAATCAAGCCATTTTTCGGCATCTGGTTGATTGGAAAAGATCCTTCGCTCAGTTTTTGCTTCTGTGTCTTTTTCAATTTGTTCGAATTGCATTTTTCCAATCGAAGATTGAGCAACAATAAATGCATCAGCAAGTAATTTTCCTGATTTAATTACTTGTTGAATTGATTTTACTGCTTCTTCAACATCTTCTGATACTTTAAAATCTTTCATGTCGATGACTGCGGTAAATTTCCCTTCATGATCTTGTAGAAACTCATCCATAGCTTCCATAATCTCTTCTACATCTTCATTTGAAACAAAACCATCGACCTTATAATAAAGCCTATCCTTATCCTCGTTAAAGGTCACGTCAAAAGGCATCTTCTTCTTCACTCTGGTCTTTTTATTGGTGTGTGTGTTAAATTATTTAATCTAATAATAAAAGCAGTTTTTTTTAACTATTCCGATTCAAAATATATATGTTATAATATCATAGAATTTTCAGAAAACGCATAGATTAAAATAAATCGACTTATGTGTATAACTTAGAGATACATAATTGTATAATTCGCAGAAGGTGTATCTTGAAGCCGTTTATTAGGCTAGATAACTATTAACGTCTTATATTTTACTTATTTTACAAATATGAAAAAGGAAACAAATAATTAGAAAAAAAGAAACATTATGGAGGATAAAAGATTTATCTAATATTAAGAGATTAGGCAATGGAATCTAACCATTGTTCCGCATCATCTTGGTTATTGAATACGTTTCTTAAAGTTTTTGATTCAGCATCTTTTTCAATTTGTTCAAACTGCATTTTACCAATCGAAGATTGAGAAACTTTAAATGCATCAGCCAATAATTTTCCCGATTTAATAACTTGCTGAATTGATTTAGCGGCTTCTTCAACGTCTTCCGAAACTCGAAAATCTTTCATGTCGATGACTGCGGTAAATCTTGTATCACGTTCACTGAGAAAATCATCCATTGCTACCATAATATCCTCTACTTCCTCATTCGAAATATATCAATTGATATCATAATAAAGCCTATCATTATCCTCGTTAAAAGTCAGATCAAATGGCATTTTTCTTAACCCAATTTTCAAATTTGTTATGGTTTTCGATAATACTTAAACTACCATAATCCTTAAGATTTTTTAAAAAATGAGGTTAAAATCTATAAGGTTCAGATGATATTAGTCTTAATGCTAATCTAATTCAATGAAAACTCAGTAAAATTGAAAGATATAAATATCATCTTAAATCTAGTTCATCTTCTTCATTCTTTATACCTCTTTCATACTATAGGCTACAAAAAATTCATATTATTCGAAACAGAAAATTACTTAATTTGTGGTTGTTTAACCTTTTATAGAGCAATCAAAAATTATGTGAGTATTATGTCTATAGAGAATCAAATGAAAGAAATTGGGGAAAATGCAAAGAACGCGGCGTTCGAATTAAAAAATTCATCGACCACGATGAAGGATAATGCTCTAAATCGAATGGCAGACGATCTCGAGAAACACACAGATTCCATTATCAAAGCGAATTTATTAGATCTTGAAAACGCTGAAAAAAATAATTTGGAACAATCCAAAATTGATAGATTGGTTTTAAATAAAGATAAAATTCATAAAATCGCAGAGGGACTGAGAGAGGTGGCTGCATTTCCCGATCCGATCAATGAAATCATATCTATGTGGAGAAGACCAAATGGTATGGATATCGGGAAAATTCGAGTTCCTTTAGGAGTAGTTGGAATCATCTATGAGTCCCGACCTAATGTAACTGCTGATGCTGCAGGATTATGTATAAAATCGGGTAATGCAATAATTTTACGAGGAGGGAGCGAAGCTATTAATTCCAATATTGCTATTGCGGATATCCTTCATAATGCCGCAGTCTCAGCAGGATTACCTAAAAATTGTATACAAGTGATTAGGGAGACGAATAGAGCGTATGTGGACGCGATGCTTAAATTAAAGGAATATATAGATGTGATTATTCCGCGCGGGGGTGAAACTTTAATTCAAAAAGTGGTCCAAAATTCCTTGGTGCCCACAATTGAAACGGGGATAGGTATCGTAAGTATATTTGTAAATTATGATGCGAATTTCGATATGGCTGATAAAATTATCATTAATTCGAAGTGCTCTTATCCTGCGGTATGTAATGCCTTGGATAAATTACTCATCCATGAGAGTATTAAGGATGAATATATTCCCCGGATCGTCAAATCATTGAGAGAAAACGGTGTAGAAGTTAGAGGAGATCAAAAAACCCAAGAATTAGTGCCCGATATAATACCTGCCACGGAGGTAGATTGGGGAGCAGAATACTTATCACTTAAAATTAGCATAAGAGTCGTTAAAAACATTGATGAGGCAATCGAAATAATTACCAGATATGATTCAAAACATACAGAGTCCATTATCACGAAAAATTATCAAGATGCGCGAGAGTTTCTTTATCGAGTTGACGCGGCGGCAGTATATGTTAATGCGGCAACAAGATTAACCGATGGGGGTGTATTCGGACTTGGAGCAGAGATAGGTATCTCTACTCAGAAGCTGCATGCTCGTGGTCCTATGGGGGTTAACCAACTTACATCCACGAAATACATAATTTATGGAAGCGGCCAGATTAGAGAATAATTTCAAATTTTAGAGTTCATTATTTTTATCATGATTAATATCTTTTTTGTCTCTTTTCTTGTAGCACTAACTGGTGCCTTATCTCCTGGACCAGTTCTGACGTTTACTATTTATCGATCTCTAAAGGGAGAGCGAGGATACTTGGCGGGATTATTTATAACGTTAGGGCATGCCACTTTGGAGTTTGGCCTAATAGTCGCTCTATTACTCGGAGCGTCCTTTTTTCTTCAGAATATTATCGTATATACTATAATTGGCATTGTTGGAGGGATTTTACTTATATTTTTCGGCGCTGTAGTTATAAAGGATATCTATAATAGACCCATAGATATTAATCTTGCAGAAATAAAAGAAGAAGACATCAAAGGTTTTACGGGAAATAGCTTTTTAGGAGGAATAATCGTGAGTTTATCCAATCCTTTTTGGACTCTCTGGTGGGCTGGCATTGGTTTAGGTTTAATGGTTAGTTTAGAAATCAGTTTTCAAGAGCCAATAGGTTTATTACTATTTTTTTTAGGGCATGAAATGGGCGACTTGATTTGGTTTTGGCCAGTCTCAATTTTCGTGTATCTTGGAGGGAAGGCTTTAAACCCAAAAATATATCGTGGAGTATTACTATTCTGCGGTGCATTTATGATTTTTTTTGGAAGTTATTTAGCCCTAAAAATAGTATTCTTTCCAGAGTTTAATTTATTTTATATATTCTAATAGCTAGAAAAATGGGTGGGTTATAATTAGGGTTTTAATCTTATCTTGTGCGATTTATAGATTTTCCTTTTTCTTAAAATATTCGATTACTTTTACATAGGACTTTACATGGATAATTTTGGGATTTGTTCGAAAGGAGTAAGGAATTTCCGCATCACAACGAGAACATAGATTAGAATGTCTTTGCCAATCTCTAAATTCATCTGCATGAGCGGGATGTTTACAATTCGGACAGAGAACAATACCCCTTCCTTTATCTTGGGGATAATGTGGCAGATTGAAACAAAAAATGCATTTAAAATCCTCAAGATTAAGTATACCCGCTTTAGGCTTCATACTTCTTATTCTCTTGATAATTTCATCTTTTGACAGCTTCCGTTTACTTTTTGTTTTCTTTTTAGTTTGTGGTTTTCTTTTAGTCCTTTGTGAAGTAGTGTTGCTTCTTGGTTCGATATGTCTCTGAGTTGGACGAGAGGGTCTAGATTGTGAACTTCTTGACGCTGCGGATTCAATGCTTCTCACTTGATCTCTTCTACTCGCAATGGCTTCAGGTGTTATATCTGAAATACTCGGTTCTTTTTTCAAAACCCCGTATATGGGAAGGATTACCAAAAAAATTGTAATAATTAAGAAAATCAAATCGGGATATTGGAAAATTGGTTTAAATGTTAGAATGGGCTCTTCTTCCAAGATTAGAATTAGGAAGACCATATTTTGAATGAGGATAAATATCGAGAAACCAATAGAAAACTTGCGCGCATTCACAGACCGCTCTTTATAGATATATACTACCTCATACTTCCTAATACACGCAAAAAGAGAATATATTCCATAGAGTAAGAAGGGAAAGGAAAAAATAGTTATCCAAGGAGTTAGCAATACATAGACCAGATCCAAATCAATTAAAAGTTCATTAAACAGACGGGTATAATAACCCGAATAAAGATAAAACAGTCCTATGAAAATCACACTAATTACAAAAAAAGAAGTATTATGAGGAGAATTAAATTCTCTATAGTTCTTAATCTTTTCAAAAAATTTAATAACATAATCAACCCATAGGCCCACTAAAGTCCATGAGAGAAATATATTTAGAGAAGGTTCAATAAATATTCCGTGTATTAGAGCAAATATCAAACTAATAGAAGGTGGAATAATATATCTTTTTTTAATAAACATTCACCTGGACTTAATACGTTTTAGGACTATTCTTCATCATATTCCAAGAATAATGCTTGGCCATCAATAATAGGCCTAATGAATTCCATCAATTCTGGCAGGGCACCAACTCCCAAAGACTCAGTTATCTCAAAAGGAATAGAATACCACTTCTGGGTCTGTAAATTAGAGCGGAATATTTTGAACCCATAAGAGCTTCCATCGATTTGATAAGGATCGATTACGAGCGCAACTGATTTATCCCATAATTTTTGATATCGTGCTTGAGTTCCCAAATCCTCTGCACTCATAAATGCCCCGTATGAGGGATGAGAATGATACCATCCGCAGATAAAAAGACCATTTCTCTTAATATCCTTGAATGCTTTTACAAAGTTTTTGTATTCCTTAATTTCTGCAAATACTGCATTACCGTGTCCCATGGGATATGCGTCTTCGATATATAGTTTTTGATTTTTCTTGTTTATTTTACCCGCTAATAATCCTATTACCTCTACCCATTCTTCTTTAGGTATATTTTCATTAGCATATTTTAATGCGTGGCTGCTAATCTTCAATATGGCTTTCACACTAATATAACACTCGGGCTCTTTTCCCGATTTAAGTCTTTTTTTTTGTTTCTCTTCTCGCGCGAATTGCTCAATATTTTCGGAGTTGATCTTCTGATTTAAAATTTCTATTAACTCTTTTTTTAGGGTACTTTCCTCTGCCTTTAGCTCTGAGACAATCTCGTTTATAATTTCTGATTTTAACGTCTCTTTAATCTCTCTTTTTAAATTATTCTTAAGAGATTCCTTCTGACTGTTATTTTCATTTTCCATCCCATTTACCTACCATTTTTCATTTGCATATTTTTTAACAAGGTATCGAACTTTTTTTTCAAATTTTTTTGGCTTTTCCATCATTTCAATAGCTGCTTTCTTGTTGAAAACATCGGTAGGATTGACATATTTTCCTCTTGTGTTTAGCATCGCCTTGATTGCTTGAATTACCGTTTTAATAGTTTTTGATGGGCTCCATCCGCCCTTCTTACCAACATAGTTTGGATCGATTAATGCTAAACAGATATTCCGCTGACCTTTATATTCGTGGGGCTTCGGCCAAAAATTTGGATGCCAGATAGGTGTATGCATACGTACGAATGGAGGAACTTTTGGATAATTATTAGGAAATTTTACTTCCAAACGGAAATATCCTCCGTCATATGCTGTCCCGTTAGGTCCTGGAATAGTGATTTTCAGGTGATCAATACTCTTTTTTTTCTTGTCCCATGGTTTTAATTGAATAATATCACCATTCTTTCTCATCTTTTTTAGCAATGCAAAATCTTGGCTAACTCTTCTACTCCTTGATGACAATTTTCTTAATCCCTCTTAGATTAATTTTTGTAAATGTAATGATTTATTGGGTTTAAAAATTTATTGTTTATTTTATAAATTGAGATATTCTTTAAAACATATCGGAATTTTATGTATTTTTTAATTTGGATAATATACTTCTTAGATTTTTTTAAGTCTAATTGTTAGATTGTTTTTTAGAAAATTTTAATCCTTAATTCGGAGAGTTACGTAAACTTCTCCCTTATGAAATCCAGCAGCAGTTATGAGTTCGAAATCTCTTAATTTATTTTCTTCACTACTTTCATCAAGATCAACAATTTTAATATCGTCAAAATCTAATAAGGTTAAAATGGGTTCCATATCGGGATCTAAACGGTATCCTTTCTGTTTTAATTTATCTATTATTTTTTCACATTCATCAGTGGGGTTTATTGTTATTTCTTCCCTTCTCACATTATTTCCGCATTGAATACAATTGGAATTTCTCTGTTTTTGAATACGATAAAACTTCATCGTCATAGCATTAAACACCACATAGTTTTTTACGGGTTCTCCTAATGCTGTGTTATTCTTGAGCCAATGAAGGACTTTTATAACTTCATGGGATTGAAGTGAGGAAATAATCGCATTAATCGTAATAATCCCAGGGTCATGTTGGTCTAATATCTTGATGATTTCTGATTTATTAAATAAAGGAAGGAAATTATGTTTCTCAGCTAATTCATTAGCTTTCTCTTGTATATAAGAAATCTCTTTAATATTTTTTACATTTGGACCTCTTTCATGTTCTTCCTCAAAACTCATATTTGCTTTAAAAACACAATGAATCCTTTTTCTCGGAATACCCACTACAGTACAGGCTGCCATATCATCAATTTCTGAGGTTGGTAATGGATTACATTCATAGCAGGCATTTTCGTAGGGAAAAATGGTATATATATGCCCATGGTATCCAGATACACCGCCATCAATGAAAGGCTTATCAAATCGAATTGCTTGAGCATTCAGATTTAACCGAGCATTCATCGAGTCAAGGCCCCCTACAATTACATCCGCCTGTTTATATAAAATTGGGTCTAAACGCTCTAGGGATGTATTATATCCATTAATCTCGATAAATGGATTTATATCTTTAAGCTTTTTGGCAGCGGCAATCGCCTTTGATTCTCCCATCTCAGCGTCAACAAATAATATTTGGCGATTCAAATTAGAATATTCAATAATATCCATATCTACCAAATCTAACCGTCCAACTCCAACCATGGCTAGATTCTTCGCAATTTCACATCCCAGCCCTCCTATACCCGCAATTAGTACTGTAGCATTTTTTACAATCTGCTGAGACCACCCCTCTAATCTGAATTGCCTATCATAAAGATCTCTTTCATTTGCCGATAATTCTTCGCTAAAGAAATTTGAATCTTCTTTCACATCATCTCACTTAAGGGTATTTGATTCATATTAATAATAATAAAAATTTAAAAAAATAGATGTTTAACTAATATTTGATCTATAAACGCTTTTTAACCTATCCAGCAGTGCTCGCTGGTATCAAAAGCACTTCGTCTCCATCCTCTACATTGTATTCACTTAGAGGATTTGCCTCGTCCATAGTCACTCCTCCGGAAGATAGGTGAAAATCAGTAGGGTCTAATCCAAAAATATTTCCAACTGTTTCTTTAATCGCTCCTATATTATTCGCATCATCCACAATTAATTTTTGTTTCTTCTCTCCTGGTCCAATTGTAGAAGTGAAAAACAGTGATAATTTCTTACCTCCTCCTGGACCTTTTATAACCGGAGTCTTGGATTTAATATCTGAAGATGGAGTTTTACCGGTTGGTTCTTCTAATTCTTCATCAAATTCATCATCAAACTCATCAAAACTCATCTTTATTAACCTCTTTTATTTTTAGTAGATTAGATTTTAAATATTTAGAATAATAAATAGATAGTAATTTGCCTATTTAAATGAATGATCTCAATCCTATTAATTATCATTATCCTTTATACTAAAAAATACACATTTAATTGAGTTTAGTCTTATTATATTAGAGTGATATGTATGCGAGAAAAAAAACCTTCGAAATATACCATACGAGAAAAAACTCCTCTCGAGGATCAAGATGCTAGACCAAGTAAAAAACTTCTAAAAAAGCTAAAAAAAGAACGAAAAAAATTGAAAAAAGAACGAAAAAAATGGGAAAAAGTGATTAAGAGAATACAGAAATACAATACAACAATAGAGGACCTTGAAGATAAGAGGAAATCTATCGAAAAAGATATTCGAGACCTTTTGAAAGAGAAGAAAAAGGCAAAGGAAAGAATCAAAGAAGTTGAAGATGATATTAGAAATCAAAAAAGGAAAATCGAAGATGAAAAACAAAAATTAAAAAAAGCGAAAGACAACTTACGAAGGAAAGATAATCAAATAAACGACGAGATAGATGATCTAAAACGTAAAAAGAAAGAATTATTAGACATTCGGGATGACATTGAAGATGAAAAGCGTGATTTAGAAAAGAAAAAGCGAAAGGAGGAGGAAAATCTCAGAAAATTAAAAGATCATATCTCCAAGCTTGAGAATAAGAAGAATTATCTTCAAAGAGATGTAGATGATTTGGAAAATAAAAAGGAAAGACTAAAAAATGATGTCGGTGGATTAGAAAGAAAAAGGGACAAAATTGCGAGTGATATTCAAGAAAAAAGACAAAAGCTTTCTAATGATGTTGATAGAATGAAGAGTGAAAAACAGAGAATTGAAGATGAAAAGAGCACCATAAAACGAGAGCGAGAGAAATTAGAAAAAGATAGAGAACGATTAAATGAGAAAAAAGAGGAATTAGAAAAGAAAATTGAAAAATTTAAGAATATTCCTAAAACAAGGATTAAATCAAAGAGACCTGGTTAGGTATTTCGTATTTCAAGTATGATCCAAATATTATCATCTTATTTTAACTTTGATTGTTTTCTTTTTTCAAAAGCTTATGAGTTTAAATAACCATGTCTGATTCTCGAGCTCTACTTATGAAAAAATTATTGGCAATTTGTCCCGTCTGTAAAAAACCGATTTATGGAAAAGACATTGACGTTAATAATATCGATATAACTAAAATCAATCATTGGCCAGTAAAATATACACCTTGCCATTCCCATAACGGAACACCTGTTCATGCTCTTACAATGTATATAGATTCAAATTTCTCGGTAAGGGGAAAAGAAGTATCTGAATTTTTAAAAATCCAGAGAAAATAAAATTTATTTTTCTTATTCTTCTTGTTGAGTTTCATAAATACTTTGATTAGGATCCAAAAATGCGTTCTGACACGAAGGACAACTATTATATTTTGACAGCCAAAAGGCCACACACAAATAATGATACACGGCATCACAAAATGGACATTTAATGATTTTATCATCAGCAAAATTGATCTCTTTTCTGCATACTCCACACTGGACATTAGAAGTTGCAATCCCTTCTCTTATCTTCACTTTTGTTTTTAATGTATCTTCTAGGTGAGACAATTCATCTTCGTATAAAGCTTTCAGATGGTTAAGGCTATTAATTTTGGCTTTTAATTCGACCATACGCTCCCGCATTTCATCTTCAGTGAGCTTGTTTGCTAAAAAGCTAGAGAATGCATAATTTAATGGTACTTCATCTTGTTCATCTCCATATTGAGATATATCTTTGATTCTGTTGAACAGAGCTTCTTCCTTTTCAATTAAACCTTCAAAATCTTTATATAAATTTGTTAAATACTGCGAAAGCAAAAATCCAATTTGCTCTTTTCTGCGTTTATAATTCTCTTCCCAATTTTTAATGATTTGATATTGATCCAAGTCTTCTTGTCCTTGTTCTTTTAGCTTGCTGTAAACATCATCTTTTATTTTATTGATTTTATGCTTATAGGTATTGATAATTCCCTCAATACTTTCAAGGTGGGGCATCTTTTGTTTTAATAATACGGCAACCTCATCACGATAATTTTCAATGAGAGAATTTAGTTCCTCGATTTTTTCTGATGTATATGTTCTTATCTCTTGCTTCATTCGTTCCTGTTGTATTGCCTCAAGGTGATAAATAAATTCTTCTTTTCGACGGTATATGTTGTCTAATAGATTCGAAAAAATTTTGTGTAAAGACTCAAGCATTTCTTCATAAGGATCTAAGTACGGTTTGTAATGATTCGTATAAACTTTGATATTTTCAATGCTTTCATAAACTCCATCTATGTTGTTTGAATATTCATTAATAATAGTCTCAAATTGGTGGAAGTCTTCTGAGTTTGCAATGATTGATAGATAGTGTTTTTCTAAACCATTAAAATAGAGATCGATGAATTTTGGTAGTAATATTTTAATTTTTTTCTCTAGGAGATCTTCAATAGTTTTTTGAATATCTCCTCCTTCATAATCTGTCTTTTCCTCATATCTGTAGACCTCTTGAATGAACTCCTCTAAGTTGGCCCTAATTACCTCCTTAATTATTGAGCGGAGATATCTTCTTATCTCATCTTTCGCTTCTTTTCTTTCAAGAATGTTTGAAAATTCTTGCTCCTCAAGGACACTAAGTAGGTCACTCTTATGTAGGAGGAATAACAAATCGAGGTAAAAATCCGCATTTTTTTGAGGTAAATTAGAAATATAGTTATTCAAAATCTTAAAATAAAATATAATTTCTAACTCTTTCTTGCTGAAAATTCCCCCCTTTTTTTCCTTTTCACCTTTATTAGTCAAGTAATCGTATAAATTTGATATTTCTTCCCAAATTATTTGATCCTCGATCGGCTTTTTCATTTTAAATTTAAAATTTTTCAGTTTATTCATGTCAAACCAAATACGGGATAAATCTTCAAAATCAAGCGGAGGCCTACCTATTGGCTGTAAAGATGACTGTAATTCTTTCGTTTTTTCAAATACCAGATTAATTCTTGAGATATAATCATTGAGATAATGATGGTCTTTCAAGAATCTCTTGGAATTTTGGCAGTTTAGTTTAAGGTTTAATAAGTTATTAGAAATAAGATCTATTTCTTCTAAAAGTTTTTTTTTAAGATAAAAAAAGTTAAATTCACCTAAATTTTGACTCTTTGAGACTTGCTTGAGATATGTATTAATAAAATTCTCAATATTCTCAATGTATTTGGAATGCTCTTCCAATAGATCTTCTGGAAATTTTCTCTGAAGTAACTCCATAACTTCTGTTTGAGTTAATTTGCCCGATTTAAAATCAGAAATCTTTCTTTTTATTTCCACTAACTCGTCCTTAGAAAAACCTGCTACTTGTCTTTTTTCGCCAAACGTATTGTTTATTAACTTCAAATCCATTTCACACTGAAATTGCGGTTTAAGTACGAAAATGAAACAAATCAATAAATCTTTATGGAACAAATTTATTTCTAAATGTCTTCAAACCGTTTAATAATTACTTCTAAATCCTTTTGGAGCTTCGAAGCATTATGATTTGCAGTATTCCAAACTTCAACAATACCCGCAAAAAAAATAACAATGAAATGCGTTATTTCTCATTCTGAAGAAATTACGGATCTGATACTATAAGGCTTCTAATAAAGAACTGTATGAGAAAAAGAAATGATAAAAATTATTCTCCTAATTCATCTATTTCAATAAACTTTTCTTCGGAGCCGTCTTCGGTTATTGTGAGAATGTCGATTCCGTTGCCAGACATCGCATCTCGCTTCATCGCAGATCTGATGACCTTTTCAACCAATTTTTCTCCCTCTGCGACGGTTAAATCTGGGTTATATTCAGCTTCTAAAATTCCCATTGATAAAAGCATTCCCGTTCCTGTTGTACCGTAATCTTCAGGTATTAAGGAACCAATGGCATCGAGTGTGAATAACTTCGGGCCATCCTTATCCATACCCGCAACTACGAGGTTGGTATAGAGTGGGGCCATCTTTCGCGAGAAGAGATAATTTGATAGAAGCTTCGCAAGGCTTTTTGTTGATATACGTTCACGCGTATCTAACTTATATAAGTTAGCTTGCGCATGAAGGATTTTTGTGAGCATCTGATAATCCCCGATAAGACCGTAAGCTGCCATTCCGATGTATTCGGTCAGTTTAAAGACTTTCTTCGTAGATTTGTTAGTTACGGTATATCCCCATATCGCGCGCCTATCGTTTCCTAAGACCACTCCATCCTTGCATTTAATCGCAACGCCGCAAGCTCCGGGCACAACTATTTCTTGAGACATTATTCTTTACCTTTCTTATGAATTTAGCGTTAAATTAGAATTATGATTCTTTAAGTACATAGTGTAATTAAAATTTTAAGTTTTTAATTTATAAAACCGCATTTTTTTCCTACTTAATAATTCAAAATTTATGAAATAATTTGTCTATTTTCGTAATTTCTTTTTCTCTAAAAATTCAATCTAATCTTATCATAGATTCATAATCATTTCGAAAGGATTTCTTGAAGATTATTTAATATTTCAAAATTTAACAAGTAGGATCTATATTGCCAAAGATTCAGTCTTCCTCAAAATCTACCTAAACATATGCAATGTACGATTAACTCATCAAGAGACTTCATAGACTATATTAACTTTGTTTAAATCAACTTCGTTATCTCAAAATATTTTTTCTCTGAAATATTCTTTTTACCATATTATTCTCCCTATTTCTACTTTAAAAGCAATCAATTTTAATATTTATTTATGGATTTGAATAATTTGTGGAATTTATTATTAATTCTCTGAGATTTTGTAAAAATGAAAAAGAAATGATTTAATTTAGGGTGATTTTAAGGTGTTTAAATCATTAAAATAAATCTAATAAAATTTTACAGTATTTTGATGATAAATCTTATTGATAATCTAAACCCAAAATCTTTATATAATCTCCATAGAAATATAGCTTATAACTTCTTAAAAGAGGTTTATCCAAAAATTATGAAAAACATAAATAAAACTAGCATTTTTCTATTGATTATATTCGTTATATGCTTTGTAAATTTATCGTATCAATCTACCGCAAATCCTGTGTCTATCAATTCGAACAGTAATATAGCTTACATATATAATTCAAAAGATGATGGTACTGCCCTGTACTATCAAGAATTCTTGGAAAATAATAGTTATGCTGTTGATTTAATTAATGTTTCAGATATAACAACCACAAATTTTGAAAACTACGGGCTCATCATTATCGATCCTGAAAGTGGCGACCAAGGTTCAAATTGGGGTGATTCAAACACGGTGAATTCTATTGATAATAGCAATAAGCCAATATTGGGAATAGGTGAAAACGGAGGATACGCGTTTTTTGGGGAATTAGGATTATCAATAGGGTATCCTAATGGTTTAACTTCCAGTGGTGATAGTATTTTCATTCCGGATAACTCTTCTTCAATATTCAATGAACCTTATGCAATAAGCAATGGTACAATTCAAGTGTATATTAGTTCGGTTGTCGAAAAGCGAATCCATATAGATTCTCCCCCTTCCAATCTGACAATATTGACTCTATCTTCACAAGGATCAGTTTATTCCAGTGTGTTAAAAGAAGGGAATGATTATATTTACTGGGGTTTTGAAATATCTCCAAACCATATGACAGAAGTAGGAAAAAAAATATTCTTGAATCTTGTTTATGACTTATATATATCTCAAGAAAATGGTGCTATTTCCGGATATGGGCTTTTTATAATTCTGAGTACATTAGGGATAAGTATTTTTATAATCTGCGTCATAAGATATAAAAAGATAGAAAGCTGATGAAATTACAAAAATTATTTCATATTATTTTTTTAGATCCAGTTTGTTTTTCTTATCTAATCCTAATCGCGCATATTAGAAAAAATTGAACCAATATTTTCATCAAAGTCGCTAATTTAATCTTAATAGTAACTTGCAAAATAAATGATTAGGAATTAATGATATTCACCTACATTTTTTCATGCTATTCCATTTAGATTAAATACTTTTATCAAAATTTTTTCCAAATCTATACAGATTATTCCTTTGGGAAGTCATAACCAAATTTGTTCATATATCTCTAATCAAGATTAGTAATTATACAAAATTCAGATCATATCCATAATATGATCCAATACAATAGCTATTGGTATTTTGCTGTTTTGGTTGTTTTCAAAAAAATTTTGTCGTAATTTTTTTTTCGCTACCTTACCACTATCTGCCCAACTTACCAATAAGTTTAAATATCTCTTCAGATATATTATTATCTAAGAACTTCAAAATATAAATCAAAAAAAAATTAAAACTATAAATTTTAAGAATTTCTAATAACAAAGTGGAGGAAAATTAAAAATGGCTAAAAAAAAACATACTTTTGCGTGGAGCCCAATTAGGAGATTAATGAAACAACAAGGCGCAAGCATTGTCGCTCGAGATGCTGTCGATCTATTAATCGATCATTTAGAAAAGACTGCTCGAGGTTTAACCGAACAAGCGAAACAATTTACGATGCATGCGAACCGAAAGAAGATTACCAAGAACGATCTTCTATTGGCAATCAAATATCGCTAATCGTGAATTGGAATATTAATCGGGCTTAATATTTTTTTCTTTTTTTTACTTATTGAAAGATTTCTACAACTACAATAAGAAATTACTTACTTTACTCTTCTAAGAAATAGAGGTGAAATGTGTATGGGAAAATTTGAAGAGACCATGGAAAAAATGGCAGGTATATCCCAAGAAGAGATGCAAAACCAAATTGCCCACGTAAAGGAGATCTGTAAGGACTATATTTTCAATGTTTCTGGGTTACTTTGACTTGTTGTATGACCCATGAAAAATTATCATTCAATCCGAGTCCTTTCTTCACCGAGCTAGCCGCATATTTTAAGCGTAACCCAGATATATTTGGACTAAATCGAGAACTATATGAGTCAAGATCGAATGCTGGATTTAGGTCAACTTTATTGAATAATATTAGTATAGGAACTGTAAGAAACAAAGACTTGGAGTATTTTTCACTGAGAAACTTCATCCAATAATCAAATTCCTCCATTGATTGATCCAGCTCATCCACATTTTTTGAGGCATCTATTACATAAACAATTGCTTGAGGTAGTTTTCCTTTCTCGATTGGATGATCTTCAAAAATCTCTTGTAAATGCTCTTCACAGCAGATATCAAGTACCCGAAAATCCACTTGATCATATACTAGTTGATACACTTGGGGAGTGAGAGTTGGACTTGATTGAGGAATAAAATCTCCATGAATAAGATAGTCGACAATTGACGTTTTCCCGCTTCCTTTATCTCCTAAGATAAGCACTTCTGATAATCCCAAATTATAGGTAGCATGTAGTTTTGAGGCTTCAAAATACCCCTCTGTGAGAATTTTTATTACTTTCCCCAAAATAGCATAAGATTCCTTGTCGGCATGCGGTGTATTCACGGAGATTATTTTAGTGAGGTTAGGGAGACTCTGTAAATCTGAAATGGTTTTCCGAACAACCGAACTAAAGAAATGGGTATTTTCATGCTCTTCAAAATATAAAGTAAGCATAAAGGTTTCTTTTACTCCAGAATCCCATGCAGATTCAGCTTTAAAGATATAGGAGAGATACGGACCAGAATGATATGCAATAGGCTCATCATCAGCGTTTTCATTCTGATACTTTTCATAGATCACATCAAGTTGATGTTGAATATCATCGGATATGTTTTGGTCTGGGAGAGAATAAAGAATAGCTATCGGTTTATTTGGTTTGGGATCTAATTGGGAAAAAATCAATTTCATAATAAATTAACACCTTAGAATTCAATAAAGTTTTTTCTTATAAAATATGAATCATTGCCAAACCTTATGGATGTTGTTGATTAAGACATTAGCATTATTCTAAATAAGCTTGGAATTAGAGAAAAGTCTTTTTAATAAATAAAGTAAATATTAAAATAGATTCGCTATTCATATATTATCATAACAATAAGGGGAAAATAATATGGTATTAGACTGGAACTTTTATTTCAATCTTATATGCTCGATTGGAGGGATAGTGTTTTTTATATTAAGTCTAAATATTATCCGTAAAATAAAGCAACTTTTTCCGGGGGCAAACATCATTAAGAAATGGATTCTTATCCAGATTCTTATAATTTTATTTCTGTTTGGATATATATCGAACATTATCTTCTTAGCGCTAGATATGACTGAAATCGTTGCGTTTATGACTGCCATTGTTTATATCTTTGGTGCCCTATTTGTCTTTTTTGTGGTCAACCTAAGCTACAAAACATATAAATTAATTATTACAGAATCAGAGTAGCATTATAAGAGATATCAAAGCAAATGAAAACAATAGATGCATTATGGATTTTATCGAAGGACGGAATCCCTATAGCCGATTTCTGCAGGGATACTAATATCAATAAGTCATTGTTGTCGTCGGCTATCTCGGCGATTCGGACCTTTGCTAATACTATCTCTGGAAAAGAGCTCAAATCCTTCCAAACGGGAAATTCTCAATTCAGTTGCACGAAATGTCTAAATGATACTGCAATTTTGGTCTTGAAAGTTTCAAAAGAAACAAAGCATAAAGAAATTGAGAAAATATGTAAAATACTCAAGAAAATTTTTGAAGACTTGTATAATCCCGAAGATATTAAAGGATGGGATGGTGATCTTTCTTTTTTTGATAAATTTAAACAAAAATTAGATCTTTATTTTAGAGTTAGTAATTTATAATTCCAAAAACCCAAGAATTATTGTTTATTATTCCGAAGTAGAACTATAATTCAATATGATAATTTTCAATTCAATATGGTAACTAAAACTCTAACATACGAAAATGGGAAAATCTTAGAATGGAAATGGGCATCAGACCACAAATTAATTCCAAGTCCCTTTTTTACTTCCACTTTTTTTGTGGATGGTATATTAATTGACGCAGGCCCGCCAGCTGGTGTGAATGATTTTAAAAAATTTATCCGTTCTTTACTAAAAGATACCCGCATTAAATTATGCGCAATAACTCACACGCACGAAGACCACTGTGGGGGTGCGTTTATGTTAAAACAAGAATTTAATATTCCCATCTATGCCCCAAAGGGAGCGATCGGACCGTTAAAAGAGGATTATACTTATCCCCAATATCGTCAAATTACCTGGGGAGAAAAACGTAGATCCGTTCAAGCTCAAGAACTTCCAGAAACTATCACATCCATTTCTGAAACATACCAATTTGAAGTATTTCCGATGCCTGGACATGCAAGCGAGCAAATTGCTCTAATTGAAAAGGGTCAAGAATGGGTTTTTGCCGCGGATGCCATTCAACCCAAATATAAAATGCTCTTCGGAGCATCGAGTGATATTCAAGAAGATATGGCAATAATTTATAGCTCCATAAAAAAATTATATAAATATACCTCAAATATGGAAGATCTCAAGATCTTTCTTAGCGGTCCGGGAGTCTATGAGGGGAGGGAATTCATAAAACAAAAACTTGAGGAGATTGAAGACCTTCATAAAAAGGTTCATCAATTTTATAACGAAGAGTCTAACAGGTATGATGATGAGGAAAAAATTTTGCGGAAGGTATTGAAGAGATTATTCAAACGAGAGACTGCTGTTGGAAGACTCACGGATGGTGATTTATCTATCATGAATCTTATAAGATCTCTGCTTGAATGGCCATTGAATAATAGTTAATATCCGGAAAATGACTATTCTTCCCTTTATATCCATTATTTACATTTATTAAAATTATAACCACTCTGAGATATTATTATATTCTTTTCCCTCCTAAACAGCAGATTAATAACGCTTTTTATTAGTTCTCTCTTAAAACTTTAAATTTGATCACAATCTATTTTTTACTTGTCTCACAAGAATAAATATAAACAAAAAATATGTAATGTGTTGTAAATGGCTGATGAGGCTAAATCTGAACCTCAAAATGTGAATGGAAAGACAAAAAGGATCCTTTTTCAAGCTATGGACTTGATCATGAAGAACTTGAAAGAAAATATGGAACATTTGGATCTCAATTTCAAATATACTCAAAAATTCGTGAATATTGTCCATGATGGCTTAATTAATAGCAGAAGGTTCTTTCTTCTCGCGTCTGGGCGAAGTGCTTTTATCCTACAGTGTTTTGCTACACGGCTGGTGCATTTAGGTGCGGAAGTATATATGGTCACGAACCTTGCGAGCATCCCCGCAATCAGGAAAAAAGATATCTTAATTGTTTTATCAGGATCCGGAACAACTAGCATCGTGGTAAGTCTTTTAAAAAATTATGTAAACACCATAAAACCACATGCCATTGTGTGTATAACAAGCCATCCAGAAACAATGATTGGGCGAGTGGGTGATGTCACGATCAAGATTTTGGGGCGAACTAAACGAGAGCGAGATGATACTAATCATGCTGCGCTCACACCAGAAGGAACTCAGTTCGAGGCCGCTGCATTTATGTATTTAGATGCAATTATCGCGGAGTTAGCCATAAAACTGGGTAAAACCAACGAGGATCTTTTAAAACAACACTCAAATAGTACATAAGAGCCTACACTCATATTGTTCATCTAATTCCCTATTCTTCATTTCTCTTTTTCTTTTTCTCTTATCAATCAATATCTTTAGGTCGTTTTCATAATACCTTAAATGATATAACATAAGGAATAATTTTATTTTCATATACAAACTATTTAGTATGTGCCCATTTATAGTGTTTCTATGAGAATCAGTCGATTCAGTGAGTAGAAATCTCCAAATGCGGCACACAAATGTTCTTATTAACCTTTATACATGCTAAAAAAGAAATAAGGATGCGGAAATCCGCACCCCCCTCGTTTGACACAAATGTCTTCGCCTACTTCTCCCTTTTCGTCATTTTTTTGTCTTTTGGGACATTAATTCTAAGGATTTTCGATATTTAAAGATCCATATTATTTCGTTTTTCTGAATAACTCTGAAAAGATTTTCTTTCTCCAGTCTGATGTCGATGATATATGAAGACCATAATATTAAAAGAAAATGTTATCTTGAATTTTCTTATGGAATGAATAAATTTAAATCTAATTAAAATGTAAAGATATTATAGATTTTTAAATGTAAGAATCATAAAATTATTTCAGCTATCAATGACCACATCCTATTTTCAAAATAAAAAAAGAACCGCAAAACAAACTATATCTATTTCTCCAGCTTTAAAAGATTGGATCGAACGATATGTTCAGAAAAATCATAATATGCATCCCGAAGATGAGCGTTATGACAGTATCTCAGCATTCTATAACTATATTTTAGAGAATGCGTTAGATTTTTTGGAAGATGGAAAAAATATTGATGATTTCAACAACCAATTTGGTAAAAAGGAGAAATCTCTGTTTGATTTAATATCCTTTAGTGGAATAATATCTCTACATGAAAAATGGTTAGAAATGAATCGATATCGGGAGATAAATTTTAGAAAACTGATACCTGTTTTATTTATGGTTAAGAATGAACTCTTTTTAGAAAAAAGTTTATACAATCCAAATGATATTGAAGAAATTTTCGAGCAATGCATAGAATTATCCATTCATCATAATATTACTAAAAACTTGCGTTATTATCTTACGAAATCTCGAAAAAGAGAGGAAATCATACTCACAATAGAGCATGTTGGGGGATATAGAAATCTTCAATATGAAAATCTGAAACTTTTAGGGATTCTTCTAGGCTTTTTGGGAGTCGAATTGGTCGATCTATTTTATTCAGAGAAGGACTTATTCGCTCAATTAGAGTTTCAAACCACAGAGTTATTTTTCTCTTATAAAAAATCTCGAATAAAACGAATCGAATTAATCCAAAGGAATTACAATTATTTCCAAGATTATCATAGACTTATGGATGATATGGATCATTATTTTTGGATGGAAGTTGAAGAGAGTGAGACTTCATATTTAAAATTTAATAATGTGAAAGTTTTAGAGAATTGGATAAACAAAATAGAGGAAGATTTGAGTATATATGACCAAGAAGAAAAAATATCTTTCTTCATTTTGAAGTTCTTTCAAAAATTAAACTGGATAAAACCAAGCAATACAAAAAGATATGAGTATTGTTATAATCTAGATAAGAAAGATAATAAAGCTGAAATTAAGGCATTAAGAAAAATCTTATCTAAGTATACAAATATCATTGAAACTAATGGAAAAATCCATTTAAAACACGAATAGAAATCTAGTGGATTTTGTATCTTAATCATGACTCCAAAAAGATATTTATCAGAAAAAAAGACCGCGAAACAAACAATCTCGATTTCTCCAGAATTAAAAGCGGGGATTGAGAGAATATGTCAGAGAAAGCAGAGGGAGGATCCGGGAGATGACAGTTATAAGAGTATTTCCTCATTTTATACTTCAATAATGGAAAATATGCTCCAATTTTTAGAAAGCGGTAATGAAATAGAGGATTTATATAAATATCCTAATAAGAATGTGAAAGATTTTTTTGACAATTTTTCTTTTAAAGGCTTTACTCCCGCTTATGAGATCTTTTTAGAATCGAATAGATATACCAGCTTGGATTTAAAATCCATCTCATTTTTTTTATTATCTGTAAGAAAATTCTATCTTAAGGATCTTAATCCCCGTGATTTGAATGATCTCAAAAAAATGTTTCAGAAAATTCAAAAATATTTCATTCGGAAAAACATCACAAGAAATTTCAAATTCACTATCAAGACTCAAGATGGAGAGAAAAACTTCCAAGGCATATTTGAGTTTTCTAGCTATTTCAAAAATTTTACATTTGAAAATGCTAAGTTTAATGCCCTCTTATTCGGATTTATGGGGGCAAAATTAAACAAAACCCGCTTCTCTGAAGATGGAACATATATTAGAATGGAAGTTAAGACTACAGAACTATTTTTTAATCCCAAATCCTACAGAATAAAAAGGATGAAATTGGCAGAGCAGAACCTAAAAAAATTAATCAATTTTAAATTAATCTTATCCGATCAAAAATTCTACACTTGGTCAAAACTCTCCATTGATAAAGACATTATGATCAGCTTCAATGATTTTAGCGAACTTGAGAGTTTACTAGAAAAAATGGCATTGGTTTCAAGGGGAAATAAGTCGATTGTAGATCTTAATTTGAAACGACTACAATTCTTTGAAAAGCTCCACTGGATTAAGATCAATAACAATGAAGAACATTCATTTAGTATTATTATACCTGAGGATAAAAATCAAAATGAGATAGAATATATGTTTAGAATTTTGAAGCGATTTTCAAATATTGTTGAGATAGGACATAATAATTATTATTTAGAATAATTGCTTTCATATTGCTTAAATTAAAATTCTTTACTATCATTATTTTATTAATTCAATCCATTAAAATATTTAATTCAGTTTATACTTATTGTAATCAAGATGACCTCAGAAACCATTCCAAAACCAAGAGTGGCAATAGAACGCGCAGATACTGCTTCAGAATGTCTTTCCAAGAGTATTGAAAGTCTTGGAGGTATAAGAGAATTTGTTCAAGAGGGAGATATAGTATTCTTGAAAATCTCACTCCGCCTTCCATTTGGTTTTCCTACTAACTCAAATTTAGATTTGATCAAAAAAGTAATTGAATTATGCGGGCAGGCGAATCCTAAGAAAATTTATGTAAGTTCTTTTCCTGCTGGAAGTATTACTCTCGCTAAGTTTGATGATTTAATGGATTTAGAAGAATATTTTAGGAATTTGGGGGCAGAATTCATATATTTGGATAATAGCGATATATACCGTACTAATTCAGTTAAGTCTGAGGAATTAAAAAAGATTAAGGAAAACACTCTTCAGAAGGTTAAATTTGATAATGAGACTGTTGAAATTCCTAAAATTATATTAGATTCTGATAAAGTCATAAACATTAATCAAGTAAATGTGGCTCCAAACAATATTTGCACAATATCTCTGATAAACCAATATTCAATACTTCCTTATCATCATAGAAACTTAGATTGTGCTGGAAGAGAAAAAACCAAGATAATTGAGAAAAAATTATATCTAAAAGACCAAATAAATAGAATTCTTGAAACGTATCTCATTAAAAAACCAACGTTAACGATTAATGATCTTTTCTACGTTTTAGAAGGTGCGGGACCATTTATATATAAAGATTCGAACCTAAAAAAGACATATCTATTAGTTGTAGGAACTGATTCGATTGCAGTTGATGTAATTACATTGATGCTGATGAATATTGAAACTTCTAAAAGCTCTTTACTCGTGGAGGCAGTTAATCGAGAAATTGGTCCTAAATTACTCTCTGATATAGAACTTGTGGGATTGGATCTGGATGAAAATAAATTTGAAATAAAAATGTGCGAGAAAGATTTGAGCAAGATTAAAATTCAAAATCTCCACACTCATTGCGGAAAAATGTGTTCGGGATGTTTTTCAAAAGCATATCACCTTTTACATATAATAAAATCATATTTAATAAAAGATCTAAAATACATTGGAAATAATAATATAGTAGTTGGACTAAAACCGCCCGAGCTTTCAACCGAGAATGATATAATTCTATTTGGTGACTGTGCGATCGAATCCACAGAGGATTATAATTTTCGCACACTTAAGAAAAAGACTTTAATACGAAAAAATGAAAAAACGGTTAAGAATAAGAAAATCTTATCAATTTCTGGATGTCCTCCAAACTTAGATCAAACATTCAATGCTCTTTATGAATATTTCGGGAAGAAGAATATGCCAAATTTACAATATTATTTTAAAGTCATAAAAAAATCAAGCTTTAAAGACTCAAAAGAAAATTTAAAAAAATGGGAGGGAGTAGAGTAGGAAAATGATCCATCAGAACTTAAGCGATAATTGGAAAAAAATTCTTGAATATAATGAAAAAATCATCCAAAAAAAGATTTCTACGCAGGAATTAGCAAAAGTTAGAATCCCATTGACACCGATAAGAATTCGACCTGATTTATTATCATACCTATTTAGTGTTTTTTATCCACACTTTATCAACGATCAACAAAACATCGCAGATATTATTATTTCTGAAACTGAAGAGGAACTGGTGAGCATTAAATTGTATAAAACCCCAGAACCCGGCGTACATACTTCCTTTAAAGAGATAGACACGGATATTATAAAGTTAAAAAAATATCCCATTAGTGAACGAGCCGAATTTTTTAATGAACTTCAAACTGAAATCTTTGATGAATATGAGATTAGAGTTTCTCATATGCGCGTTGTAAATAAGAAAGCCTTAGGGATTCTAAATAACCATTTGGAAGACATCGAAAAAGTATCTTTTGAAAACTCCTTTACAAATCTTTTAGATATTGTTGAAGAGTTAATTAGAGATGAGTTATTTTTTATATTTCCGAAACCGAATATAATGAATTTTATTGAAGAAATTTTACGAGTCCCAGACAATCTACCCTTTCTGTCTAAATTTTTCAGTTTTATTAAAAACCTTCTTCCAAAGTTAAACGTTGGACTAGTGCTTAAAGCGCCAGAACAATCATTTGTTGTAAAATTGGAAAATATGAAAGAAAAACCTTCAGAAAACCACTTAGATATACAAATCCTTAAGCTTGAAGAATTTGACATTAATCCCGAGAATATGAATAACCAAGAAATATTAGAATCATTATATTCTCAATTAGACATTGATTCAATTTTTCTTACTCAACAAAAACTTCTCATAAAACTGTTGGGAAATATATTTGAACTGCAATATCCCATCGATTTTGGTAAATTGAAGTTGTTTATGCAGAAAATTCTCTTTGGATTTAGATCATACGAGCGACTTTGGAATCAATATCCGAAATCATTGTCATATAATCCTCTTATACGTTGGTTTTTAGAAATTTTTGGTATTTTATATCACCTAAAGAAATTATCTCATTGGGAAATCCCAGAATTCTTATTTTCTTCCTTTAATCTAAATAATGGCTTGAAGAATAGAATTATAATTATCTTTACAGATCTCCATAACCATTCAGAACGTTCTTTGAAGGATATTGACAATCCCATAGAATTAGGTTTTACTGAAGCGGTTCTACTGGAATCAGAGAATAGAAAATTAACTAATATTATCTCTATTACCGAAAAAGTAAAGGAATTCAGCAATCTGGACTTAAAAAGAATTCGAAGTAAGCTAATGGAACAATTTGGATATATAGATCTTTTGATCTCTATTGACATCCATTTATTAAGGAAAGTAATCGAAAATTATATTATAAAATTTAATTCCTTCAATATTCTCTCTAAAATTAGGACTTTGGGTAAATTTAAAAAAGATTACTATTTTGATGTATACCCAACCAAACCTGAAATAAAATATATCAAAAATACTGGGACTTTTTCATTAGCTAAGAGATTCCTATCAATTTTCATCGATAGACATTTATTTTAATAAAAAATAAGGTAGTTTTCTATTTTATGAATCCTTTTGTTTTCAATAATTCTGCGTTTAATATTGCGCCACCTGCGGCTCCTCTAATGGTATTATGGCTCAGCCCAACGAATTTGATATCAAATACGTTGTCTTCCCTCAATCTCCCCACGGTCACTGCCATTCCTTTATCGTTATCCCTATCTTTTCTCGGTTGAGGTCTGTTATCTCCATAAAGATATATTATTGGTTGTTTTGGAGCAAACGGAAGGTCCAATTCTTGGGGTACAGATTTGAATTCCGTCCATATATCTATTATTTCATTTATTTCAGGAATGCTATCTTTAAATTTAACGTTGAGAACTGCTGTATGGCCGTCAGTGACGGGAACTCTTGTGGTCGTGGCACTTATCTCAATAGAGTCATCATTTACAATACCATCTTCCGCTACCTTACCGAAAATTTTCAAAGGTTCTTTTTCTGATTTTTCTTCCTCCCCACCAATATACGGAACAATATTATCAACCATATCGAGAGAGGGGACTCCTGGGTATCCTGCTCCTGAGACTGCTTGGAGTGTGGTGGTTATTATTTTATCCACTTTATATCCCGCTTTTTCAAGAGCATATATGGGAGTCACATAGCTTTGAATAGAGCAATTCGGTTTTACTGCGACAAATCCCTTGGAAAAACCCCTTTTCTTCTGTTGGATTGGGATGACTTCTGAATGTTCATTATTAACTTCTCCGATTATCATAGGTACATCTGGCGTCCAACGGTGTGCTGAATTATTGCTCACTACTGGAATATTATTTTTCGCGTATTTGAATTCTACTTCCCTTATTTGATCTTTAGTGGGCATATTTATCGCCGAAAATACAAAACTTAAATCTTCTGGAATAGAATCAAAATCTTGAACATCCCGAACAATGAGTCCTTTTATATTCTCTGGAATTGGAATCGGCATTTGCCATTTTGGTCCTGCAGCTTCTTCATATGGTTTTCCCGCCGATCGGGGTGATGCGGCAACATCTACCACTTCAAACCAAGGATGTCCTTGTAGTAATTTAATATAATTCTGGCCAACTATACCGGTTGCACCTAATATGCCAATTTTTAATTTCTCCATTATCACTTTTTTTTCTTAGAGTTTTTGTTTGGTAATACTCCAAAATTTTATAATTTTTTGATTCTTTGCAATGCTTCTAACAAGTTATCACAGCATTCTAAAAATGAAACTAATATTCTTTGAGATTTGATAACTCTTTAATAGTTCAATTTTTATTTTCTATATATGTCATCAAACTCAAACTTAGAAAAAGAAGCTGATATTTTAGAACGAGAAGCAAAAATGAAATCATCTCAAGGTGAATACTCCGATGCCATCGAATTACTTAAAAAAGCAAAATCCATTAACCAGAAACTTGGGTTTCAAGGGAAAGTGAATATGATTGGAAAAAAAATCCAGCAAACGCAAAATTTGATTGACTATCAAAAATCATCAACTTCAGAATACACACCGACATTTCAACAGATTGATGAAAAGAAAATTACATCCAGCTCAACTTCTCCTGCTCAAAAGACGTATTCAAAAAATTCTAAAGAATCTTCAATTGATCCTGAAAAGCAGAAAGAGAGGGAATTGATAAAAAGCGCTGAAGACGCTTTGGATAGGGGAAACAAGTGTATCCAAGAGAGAGATTATATAGCAGCAAAACGGTGTTATGAGGAATCTATAGAAATCTTCAAAGATTTAGGGGGTTGGGAACGACAAATCCAAATTTTGGAAAAGGAATTGGACAATATTGATGTTTATGCTGAGCAATACAAAAAAGCTTCTAAACCTACGAAAAGCACTCATATAACTAAATCATATCCGTCAAGCAGATATAGGGTCACAAACTCTACGAGGACTTCACAAAATATAAATGAGCAAGCCCTTATTAAAGAGGAATCAAGCCCCCTTACACCAGAAGAAAAAAGAAGAAAAGAAATTAGAGAAAGAACTGAAGAAAGAATCAGACAAGCAGAAGAAGCAAGAAACAGAGAGCAGAAAATGACTCAAAGACAAAAGATTGTTAGCGAAAAAAAGCAAAGAGCATTAGAAACGAGGAAAAAAATGCAAGAAAAGAAACTAAATGAAGAAAAATTATTAAAAGAAGCTGAAAAGTTCTTAGATCTCGCTAAAAATCAAGTTGATAATAAACAATTTGATAATGCAAAAGAATCATATCGAATAGCAATAAAAAAATTCAGAGAACTCGGTTGGTTTTCTCAAGTCGATAATTTATATGATGAAATTAAAAATTTAGAACAATATAAGTTAGGACATATCAAAAAACAACGAGAAGAAGAAGAGAGAAGGAAAAAACAGCAAGAAGCGTTCCAAAAAAGGATCCAAGATGTCAAATTGGAAAAAGAAAAAGAAGAACAAAGTAGACTCGAACAAATTAGATCACTTTCTCCAGGTGAAAAAAAGAAACTCGAGAAAGCGCAATTGTTATTAGATAAGGCTGAAAAAGAAGAAGGTTTGGGAAAAATAAAGCGAGCAGTTGGCCGATATGAACTCATCCTAGATATATATAATTCATTACCTAAGGATAAAATAAATCTTTCAAATGATATTGTAAAGATTAAACAAAGAGTATCAGAATTAAAATCCAAAATCTA
>SHMW01000020.1 GCA_008080735.1 Promethearchaeota archaeon | reverse complement strand
ACTAGACAATCTTGAGAAATTGAAGGACACTATCTTAGATATCCTTTCTCATGACTACGATAACAAGGAAATCAAGTATAAATTACGTGAATTAGAATTCGACATGAAAAAATGTCTCTTTTTCCAGGACGAACAAGAAGAAAAGAAAAGTCAAAGCAATAAATAATCAATTCAATTTATTATATTTTAAATCTAACACAGCTTATTATAACAGAAATATAAATAGCATTTCCCCAATTTTAAGTCTTAATTAATTTCAAGAGAGCAATGAATGTGAATTTTGAGTTTAATAGTAAGATAAATCAGTTGGGCGACGTTATACAAATAAAAATAGATGTTCCTTTTGATGTAAAATATGTATATACATACCTATTGAAATTGGAGGATAGCTATTTTCTCTTTGATGCGGGGTTAAATATGGGCAATGGGCACAAAAAATTTTTCTCTTGCTTAGAGGAACTCGACATAACTCCCAAAAATTAGTCATTGCTTGGTCTCTCATAATCATTTGGATTTTCTCACATGGCCTCAATTGAAAAAATACTACCCTCCAGATATAATTTTACATGATAATTATGAGTTTGAGATTGAGAACGGAAAATTTAAAGTAATTTGGACCCCGGGGCATGCGTTGGGACATACCTGTCTTTTTGAAAAGAATAGAAAATATCTCTTCTCCGGAGATCATATCTTATCTCGAATCACGCCCCATATTGGTGTCTTTATCATCAACCCCATGATTAAGGAAAAGGATAGCGAGTATAATTTTCATAACATACTAAAGCTATATCTAAATTCACTAAAAAGAATTGATCAGCTCAAGCCAGAAATAATTTTCCCTGCGCATCAAGAACTCATTTATAGTCCTGAGAAAAGAATCAAGCAAATTCAAGAACATCATCAAAGACGTTTAAAAGAGATTTATGAGCTTATTGAAAATAAACCGATAAGTCCTGTATCTATTGCTAAGCAGCATTTCGGTGATTTAGATGATATAAATTCCTTTTTAGCTCTTAGTGAAGTCCTAGCACACTTGTTTTACTTGGAAGAGCAAGAAAAGGTTAAAAAGATTAGCGAAGATAATATCGCAAAATACTATGCTCTGAATTAATAACTAATAATTAATAATCATCTGAATATCTTTCTCTGAAATAATCTTTTGAATCGTATTTGTATTGTTCTTTCATCCTAAAATCATAGTACTCGATAATTTGTGCGTATTTGTTTTTGTTAAAACTCATTTTCAGATATGAACTGATTATTAAATAGAGGTTTTATTTTGGTTAATAACTATAAAACGCTCATCATTTTTAATATCCCGTTGAAATCGTGAAGTCCGTGTTGTCCAGACATAATAATTTGTGAGTTTTGTGTGTAAAAATTAAAAGTGAAAAAAGTCATTAATATGAATAATAATATGGGGAAGAATTGGATTTAGATGATTCTGATATTCTTAAATCATCCCGAGAGATAATTAATGACAGAAATATTGTTGATGGTTACAAATGTATAAAATCCAACCAAAATGATGTTTATGAATACAATGCTGAAAAAAAGAGATTTCTGATTGTTCAAATATTTCAAGAGATAAACATACGCACTTATTATTAAAAGTGGGGATAAAAATTTTAGAAATATCACAGGTGGATTTATTCCTAATGGGTTTGTTTCTATTGCGCCCAATTCTAACCCGATGAATGTACTTATCAAATCTGTTATCTGGACAGTGAAGTACAATAATCCCAGAGATATCGAGATACTTAGTTTCTTATCAAACAATAAATTGCTGATTTCTTTTAATTTTTCTATATATGATTCATCTAATAATTCCATCTAAATTCACTTTTCAGCTGTGAAATTAACCCTGTTTATAAAGAATCTAATTTCCTAAGATTAAAAGGATAGATTATTCCGAATTTTAATCTAAATAAACCATAAAGTCAACAATTTTAATTATTGATATTTTTTAGTTAGTTCGTACTAGAAAAACGAAATAATTCTGTATTTAGATATTTTTAGATTTATATTTCTTTCCTGCGTCTAAAAGCCGGATTCATCAAAAATAGAAAAATAAGAAAAGAAAGGGATTTATGGGTTTGGGGGTGACCCTACATTTATTGCTCTGCCTAGTTCATAATCAATGGGATCAATCGTTCGAAAGATTATGTAGGAAGAAAAGAGACTAAAAGCGCAGAAAGCCGAGATTATGAACATATTTATAAAGAAATTATCAATAAAGATCACAAGAAAGGATAATAAAGCAGCTCCGATCAATGTTCCCACGTTTTGTCCTGCATTAATTAAGGAGACAACTAACGCAAAATACGTGCTCTTGAGATTGGGATAATATTTTTTGGCGAGATCCCCTCGTATCGTCTGATTGACAACGGTGAGAGCATTTTGAAACGCTCCAAATAGGATTTGAAAAAGAATTCCAAGACCAAGTGCAATATAGAAATTACTTGTAAAGGCAAATGGTAGGACTAGAAGAAGACAATAAGGGATAAAGCTAAGAAAGACCGTTGATATTGTTTTCTTTCTACTTTTATCACCAAATTTACCAGAAATCAATGACCCTATTACCGTTCCAACCCCACTAGCAAAATAAAAGAGAGAACCCCATCCTAATAAATCGATCGCTCCTCCTTCTGTGATTGATAAGATTGTGTCTTCGACATTAATGATTCCCATTGATATCAGAACAGTATATGTTAAAAAATCCAATAACATAACACCTTGAAAAGCACCTAAAAAAGTATATATATACACTTTCCAATTGCGTTTTTTAGTTGCAAAAGTTAATAAATCTTTCCCAAACTCTTTTAGGGGAATATCCTCGATATCTGGCTCCTTTATCTTATATGGCAAGATACAAGACAGGAACATTAGAACACCAGTGATGATGTGTACAATATAAATATTATCCAATCCCAAAATCAGAGTCAATAGCATTCCACCTACGCCGTATCCTAAAAACATTACCGTCCACGTATAGCCTTGAACTCTAGCTAGCTTTTCTTTAGGTGTGACATCCAAAATTAGCCCATCTAAAGCAGTATCTGCAAAAGCCATTCCAAGTTGGGTCATAAAGTAATAAATCGTAAGCCATAAATAGATTGATTGGTCAGTAGGAGTATAGAATGCCATAATAAACCACCATACGGCACCAAATGATCCAAAACTGATAATCCATGGAAATCTTCTACCATACTTTCTTGAGCCAATTTTATCGTTAAATATGCCCACTATCATTTTAATAGCCCACGGAATATTTCCTACGGCATATATTATTAACCAAAGAGCAATATCTACATCGCCTAATACATGAACTATGTATGATTTCCATACAAGAAATGGGACCCCTTGACAAAAACCTTGCGCGAAATAGAATAGAGTAAATATGAATGTATAAGAACGATTATAGCTAATTTGTTCATTCATTAATACTAATTTTCAATTGATACTAATAAAAGTTTCCTATCTTATCGATCAATTTTTTGTTAAATATAACAGGTTTTATATTCCCAAAATGTCAGAATTATTAATAGTCCCTTCTAATCCTTCATTTTTCTTATATTCTTCGAGAGTTCTTGATGATATTATCTTATAATAATTCTCAAGTTCGTTTTCAATCTTCTTATTGAGATGAGATTCTGCCTTCGTTTCAAGGATTTTTTGGACTTCTCTACGGGCGCGATGAAACATATCTAAGCTTCCATCTTTTATCCAAGAGCCGCGACGGTTCCTGTCTACTAGATTGGGAATAAATATTTCTTTTCGGGTATGCTTGACAGAATGTTTGCTTCCCAAATATGATTTTAGTTCACCAGTAGCAATAGCAGATATCTCCTGTTTTGCGATACTTTCTTGAGTTGCCTTAAATCCAACCAACCCATTTCGGATAATTCCGATTAGATCATTATCGATTAGGAGCAGTTCTAAGGCTTCGCTAAGGGAGGTTTCATACGTTCCAGCACATGTAATATAGTTATGACCCGCATTTGCAGCACAGAATAAAGTCATAAAACGTTCAAACCCGTTTTGCATATCAAAACATTTAGATTCCGTTAGCGCACCCGAGCCTTTTGAGGGAATCCCATAAAACTGGGCCATTTGAGCACTGGCGATGGTGAGTAATCCCATTTCAAAAGACCCATACGCCGTGTTGCCGGTAGCAGGATCCATAATTGAATTTGTTGATCCATACAACACGGGTGTCCCAGGATTAATAATTTGAGTAATTATAATCGATGAGAGAACTTCCATATTAGCTTGGGTCAAAACCCCCGCTAGAGTTACAGGTGCACTCGAACCCGCTAAAGCTGCAGCCGAAATATTGATCGGTTGGTTATATTTCGCAAATATTTCCAGACCATTTAATAAAATTTTAGGAAGAGTTAAGGGAGAGGTTGGATTAAAAACGCCTAAAAGACGTGGTCTTTTTTGGATCTCTTCCACATCACCGCATATAATCGAAGTAAGTTCAATCATATCGTTTGATGCCGTGCGCCCATAGCATCCCATCCCATATGGTTTTTTAGCATATCTGCCCCATGCTCTTAGAGTATGAAAGTGTAATTCCGTGAACGGGACATCACTTGGCCAGACGTCCATATGGGAACATGCTATATTATCTAATTCATTTACAACCCGAATATGTTCAATTGAATCTTGAAGTGATGTTTTCCTCACTTTTTTTCTGCGGGACGAGTCATGGAGATTAATTGCCGCCCCAAATGTACCGAATTGTGTAGAATGTGTATTTATGGTAAAATTGTAAGTGCCGTCGGGCCCCCACATCGTAAATTGCTTTGGAACATTCTTTAAGGAATCCATAACCATATCAGGAGGCAATTTCACGAATTCTTCTCTGTTTTTTGAATTCTCGGTAATCGCACCCTTTTGCTTAAGAAGGTTCCTTATCTGGGGACTCTCAACTCGAATACCGACTTCATCCAGTAATTCCATTGTGGTTTGATGAATTGATTCTATTTCTTGTTTATCCAAGATTCTAAATCGACTTAATTTCATAATAATTTCCAAAATGTACTTTAGATAATTATCAGATGGATTATTATAAAATATTAACTAAAATATGCGAAAAGAATAAATCGGCTCTTCTATGCCAAATTCGAAGGCTAAAAATATATCATATAAAAAAAAGGGTTATCTCATAAAACCGTTATTCGAAGAGGGCGCTTTAATCGGCTTAAGAACGACACAAACCCTTTCTACGCTACGCACATCACTTCTCGCACGAAATGCCTCGAGTAGAGCGTCTAATTCATTTATTTCTGGGACAGTTACTTTCAATAGCACTCCGCATTCTCCCGCAAGAAAATAGACCTCCTCACATTCGGGTAAGACTTGAGTTTCGCGGAGAAGTTCCTTGATTTCACTCTGAGATTTTGGGATAAGAGTCACAAATGCCATAATGCATTTTTCTTCTTCCCGACAGACTTTTATCGTAAATTTCTCAATCACACCCTCTTCTTGGAGTTTGATTACACGTTTGCGAATTGTTGACTCGGAAAGGTCCACATTCTCTGCAATTTCTCGATATGGCCTCCTTGAATCCTCAATCAACATTTCTAATATTTTCTTATCTTTACTATCTAAATTTTTCATATCAGCCCACCACTTTTTTTATTCTGGTACTTTGGTCTTACACAAATATAAAAAAAAATTTATTTAATAATTTGGAAAAAACTTTTTTTGTTTATTTTTTGATTTTTTTCATTAAGATAAGTATTTAGAGATATGTATATTCCTCGAATTCTTTGAGGAGAGGGTCGAAAAGCCTTTCATATTCGACCGCCATGCAGTGAATACCCGCAGCTTTCGTAGTCTTTTTGATTTCTTCGATAAATGGCTTAAAGAATTCAATATTTATTTTGTCGATGGCTGCATATTTGGCGGGTTTGTCTCCTTTGTTTTCCTTTTCAGCCGTCTTGAGGGACTTAAGAAGGTTTTTTGGTACGCTTACTCCAGGGATATAGTTATCGAAGTACCAAGCAATTCCGTAGGATTTGAGCGGAAAGATACCCAGCAAAACGGGAACGTTGAATTGTTCCAAATCCTTTAGAAAATCCTTAGCCTCATCAATATCAAAGGCTGTCTGGGTCTGGATAAAATCAACCCCTTGTTCGACTTTTCTGCCCACCTTCATTATTTCCGGTTCTCTGGGGTTGCTGTTTGGATTGGCTACGCATCCGTAATTCATTTCGATTTTACCTCCTTTCAGCTCGTTTCCTTCGAGATCTGTACCTTCATCTATCATTTTTGAGAGCATATCGCAGAATTGGGTACTATCTAAGTCATATACTGCTCTTCCTTTTTTGTGATCACCCAGAGCGGTGTGATCGCCCGTTAAGACTAGGATATTCTTTAGTCCCATAACTGCGGCCCCCAAAACATCTCCAAACAATGCTACTCGGTTTCTATCACGCACAGTAACTTGCCAGACGGCTTCAATTCCAGCCTTTTCTTGTACTTTATAACTCGGTACGAGTGAACACATGTATGCATCACCTTGAGGTCCGTCTGTGACATTTGCAGCTGCTATCTTTTTGGTCCGTTTCATTTCCTTAGCCGATTCAATGATTTCTTCAAGATCAAGTATCTTTTTTGGTTCAAGTTCCCCCGTTATGGTGAAATGACCTTCCTCGATTTTTTTACATAAATTACTAAATGCTGGTCGATTTGTCATTTATTCTTTCGCCTCCTCTTCAGGTGGTTCATTAGTATATTGTTTATTTATTTCAATAAAACTGGGTGAAGTACGTAGTCGATAATCTCTGGGTGGACGATATTTTTGAAAAAGGTCTAATCTATCAAACTTTTTCAATCGTTCAAATATTTTAACCCAGGCACATTCATGTTCATAACCGCCTACTTCACACATTCCATCCACCATACCCCCACAAGGCCCATTACTGAGGTGTTTTGCACATCCCGCCATTGGACATACTCCGCCCGTCTCTGCCAGAATACAATCTCCACATGACTCGCAATATTCCACATAAAAGTTCTCACCCGCATTTTCCGCTCCGCCATACATGCTGTCTTGTCCCGGAAAAGTTAAAATATCTTTAAAGACTCGATTCATCATTACTACCCCAAGCCCACAAGCCAGAGAAATGATAGCATCATATTCTCCAACAAAGGGTCGTATGGTGCTCGCGGCAATTCTGTCATCGCATTGTCTCAACACAGTAATGGCTCTCCATTTGAGATCTTTTCCGTTGTTCTTTGCTTTTAATTCCAATAACTGTCCCAATACACGAGCTTCTTCAACAGAGCGTGGAGGTTGACAACATCCATCGCATCCCGCTATCAAGATTTTATCGTATGGCTCTATCATTCCATATATCTCATCAATATCTTTTTGTTGGGTTATAATCATTTTAGTCTTTCACTTTTTTTTCTAAATCACGTTTTTGATTTTATTTTATACGATTATTTTGAATTTTAAAAAAAATTGAGATTCATTTAGATTTTTAATTTTTCCATTAATTTGGTTGGTCGTATGCTTCTACGCTGCAGATCTAATTTCTCTGTATCGACACCAAACGCAACTGCCATCAATTCGGGAAGATATAAGATTGGTATGTCGAGGTCCTCATCTACTCTTCGGGATAAAATCCGCTCCTTCTTATCGTATTGACTTACGCACGCCGGACAAACTGCCACCATTGTATCCACCTTATTTTCAAGATGGACTAACTCGACCATTTTTTCTTTTACCAAGTCATATCCAATATCTTCATTCAATCGAGCGCAATAGCCGCAACATTCCAATTTTGAGGCAAATGCCACGGTATTTGCACCTAATACGTCCAATATCTTATCCATAGTTTCAGGTCGTTCTGGATCGTCAAATTGCATAATTTTACTCGGTCGAATAAGATGGCATCCGTAATGTGCCGCAATATTTAGCTCATCTAAGGGAAATTTTATTGAACCTTTTATTTTTTCGAGCATTTCCTCTTGGCTAAATAGTTCGACAAAATGAAGCACGTCGGAAGTACCATTATATTTATAGCCGATTTTGTTTAATATTGAATTTACCTTATCAAACTGTTCTTTATCCTCCCCCAATAGTACCTTTACCGTTTTCAGGGTTTCATAACATCCAGAGCACACAGTCATAACATCTAGGCCCATTCTTTCAGCGATGGCAAGATTTCGAGCGCCCAAGGTCATCCATGCGTCTACATTTATGGATTGAAGAGACACGGGCTCAGGACAACAGCTCGCTCCGTCCATGGGTTTTAACCCAATATCCAAAGTTTTGCATACTTCTCTGAATGCAACTTCAAAATGCGGAAATTTCAAGGGAATGGTACATCCTAAAAACAATGCAAATTCCATTTTAATCTTTCTCCTCCTTTGTTTTAATTAAATTTCCTAATCCAGTTTCTTCTAATATATAGTTTACCTCATCTAATTTCGGAGGGATTATTTCCGGTAGTCCCATTTTTTCTCTACGTCGATCGATAGTATTTTTCATACCACCTGAATATGGAACCACGAATCCGTTTTCGCTGATCACCTCAACAGTGCTGGAATATTCCTTAGGAATTCTACCCTCTTTTGATGCGATATTCCGCAGTAATGCTAAGATGAAAGAATAATCCACGTTTTTAGGACAACGCTCAGTGCATCTATGGCAGAGACTGCAAGTCCAAATCGCATTACTATTAAGTACAGTATCTTTCAACCCAAGTAATAGTGATGCTACTACACGATGAGGTTGAAGATCGATATACTGCGATACAGTACATCCAGAAGAGCAAACGCCACATTGAATACATTTAAGAAGTGATTTAGCTCCGACTTTTTCACTGATTTCATAGCGCAAACTATGATCTAATTCATCAGAACTCATAACCTTTTCTTCAGTCATTCTACTACACCTCCTTCAGTTTGTTCGATTTTAATTTTATCACCTGTTTCTCCCAAAGGTCCTAAGTTTCGAATTTGTTCAGTAAAATCAGATACAACCTCAGCGAATCGTTTACCTTCACTCGCCGAAACCCATTCCAACCGTAACCGTTTTGGATTGATTCCCACCTTCTGAAGGATCTCTCTCAGTTGGAAATACCGTCTTTGGGCATCATAATTGCCTTCAAGATAATGGCAATCACCAATATGACAGCCACCTATCAAAATACCGTCAGCGCCTTCCAAGAATGCTTGTAAAATATACTTTTTAGGTATTCTCCCTGAACACATAACCCTAATTGGGCGGATATTTGTGGGATATTGAAATCTGCTGACGCCACATGTGTCTGCCCCAGCATAACTGCACCAATTACAGAGAAATGCTACAATATTTGGTGTCTCCTTGCTTTTTACCGCTTCTGATATCATCGGTGTCAGTTGGTCATCTGCGAAATGACTCATTACAATCGCCCCAGCGGGACAAGCAGCAGCACAATCTCCACATCCTTTGCATAACAAGGGATTAGATTCGGATACAAGTTTAGTTCCGTTAAAATTTACTCCGATAGCCCCGAAATTGCATACATCCTCACATTTCTGACAGGCGATACATAAGGCTGGATCCACTACGGACACTAAAGGCTCATTTTCTACCGTTCCCGTGGTTAGCGGGATTAAAGCATGAGCTGCGGCCCCTCTTCCTTGTGAGATTGAGTCTGAGATCCCTTTTGGTCCATGAGCAGTGCCAGCAAGAAAGATACCATCGGTCGCGAAATCCACTGGTCGAAGCTTAATATGGGCTTCTAAAAAGAATCCGTTCTGGTCTAAGGGAACTTTTAATAATTCAGAAAGGAGTTTGTTGTCATAAGGCATTAATGGGGTGGAAAGAACCACTCGATCGGCTTTTATATTGAGCTTAATCTGAGTTAAAATATCCTTCACAGTAACATTGAGTTTGCCATTGCTCAATTCAACTTGTGGATATTCATCGAACCTAATGTAGTTTATATTTTCGCGAGCATCCCAATAATATTGTTCTTCATCCGTACCGACCCTAATGTCTCGATACATCACATAGATATCAGAATTAGGATAGTTTTCTTTTACATATAATGCATGTCGAATTGATTCTGAACAACAAATTAAAGAACAATAAGACACCCCTCGTTCGGGATTTGTTTGTCGCGAGCCTACACAATGAATGAAGACAATAGATTCTCCATCTTCCAACTCTTCATTACGTAATTTATCCGATAATTCTAACTGTGTCATAACCCGAGGATCTTCACCATAATAATACCAGCCCTCTGGCTTATATTCGTGAGCTCCTGTAGCTACGATAATTACTCCCGTTTCTATTTCTTTGGTGGAATTATCATCCTTATTTTTTATCCTTGCTTGAAAATCACCAACCGACCCTTTGATATCAATGACTTCAGATTTAATATAGGTTTTTATTTCTTTGTATTGGTTAAATTCTTTGAGCTTTTGTTCTAAGAATTCGTTTGAATTAATTCTATCAAAATTAATCTTATAGATAAGATTAAGTTGTCCTCCTAATTTATCATCCCGCTCAACTAAATGAACAGTGAATCCTTTTTCAGCGATTTCCATCGCAGCTGTCATTCCTGCAATTCCACCTCCTATAACTAAAGCCGATGGCTTCACATCACCAATAATCTTTACTTCTGGTTTTAAGAAGCGTGTTCTGGCTACTCCCATTCTAACAAGGTCTTTTGCCTTTTCAGTAGCTTTTTCAGGATCATGCATATGAACCCATGAGTCTAACTCACGTATACTTACAAAATTAAAGAGATATTCATTTAATCCCGCTTCACGAATGGTTTTTTGAAATAAAGGCTCGTGAGTTCTTGGGGTACACGCAGCAACCACCACTCTGTTAAGATCGAGTTCTTCAACTTTCTCCTTTATGATATCTTGTGTGAGACTTGAACAACTATATTTATTATGCATCGCAAATACTACATCAGGCAAAGACTTCGCATATTCAACTACTTCAGAAATATCCATATATCCCCCAATGTTGATGCCGCATTCACATACAAATACCCCAATTCGAGGGGTTTCTTTTTCTCTTACATATTTTAAGGGAGGTAGGTCAATTGCTTGTTCTTCCTCACTGAGCGGTTGAACATGCATCGCTGCTAATCCTGCCGCACCACCTGCTTTTGAAACTGAATTGGCAATATCATCGGGACTTTGACAAGAGCCGGTGACATATATTCCTTCTCTTGTCGACTCCAAATCCTCCGTAGAATCTTTGGTTTTGAAAAAACCAATATCATTTATTTCGATCCCAAGGATTTCAGCAAGTTTCTTTGTTCCTTCACTGGGAATTACAGCATTAGCAAGTACTACAAGATCAAATTCCGTAGATTCAACTCCACCCGTATCTAAATTCGCGTGTTTGACGAATAGGTTTTGAGTTTCAGGATCCTCTCTTACGTCTCCGGGGATTCCATGAAAATAGGTGAGTCCATATTCATCCTTCGCTCTCTCAATAAATTCTTCTTGATTTTTTCCGATCACTCTTGTATCATTGTAAAATACTGTCACTTTTGTCTCTGGAGAATGTTCCCTCGTTACTACTCCTTCTTTTGCCATATACATACAGCAAAATTTCGAACAATAAGGACAAATATCCTCGTTTCGTGAACCAACACATCCAATAAACGCGATATCATGAGCATGTTTATTATCAGAAGGACGCAGCAATTCCCCCTCCGTAGGACCCGAAGCGCTTAAAAGCCGTTCGTACTGCATAGCCGTGATAACGTTCGGATATTCATTAAAATGATACCGAGGAAGCAGTGTCGGATCTACCAAATCATATCCCGTCGCAACAATAACTGAGCCCACATTATAGTCCACAATCTCATCTTCCATCTCGAAATTAATCGCATTAGCCTCACATTGCTCCAAGCATAACTGACATGCACCTTTAGTAAGGTAGAGACAGTGTTCTGCATCAATTGTTGCCTTTCTCGGTACTGCTTGTGGAAATGGAATATAAATCGCTTTTCGGTTGCCCATCGCCTCTTCGAACTCATTTGGAATCTTTTTCATAGGACATTTTTCAGAACATAGTCCGCAGCCCGTACATTTTTCCCAATCGACATATCGAGCTTTCTTTCTCACTTTCACTTGAAAATTCCCCGCTTGACCGTTCACCTCTTCCACTTCAGAATATGTTAGTAACTCGACATTAGGATGACGCGCAACTTCTACCATTTTTGGTGCTAAAATGCAGATTGAACAATCTAAAGTGGGAAAGGTCTTATCTAATTGAGCCATTCTCCCGCCGATAGAGGGGGTTTTCTCCACCATTATCACTTTATACCCTTGCTCCGCTAGCGTGAGAGATGCCTCTATTCCCGATATCCCACCTCCGATTACAAGTACAGAATTCAACTTTTGATTAGTCATAACTTATCATTTTTTTCGGTTTTATTTTAAAAAAATACACGAATTAAGATCTTTGACAATGACTTTAGATAATTATAGTCGATTCGAGTACTTTTTTTCGATTTTGTTTATATATTTATTTGTAAGTATTCTATATGATAATGGGATATATAAAAGTTTCCCTTAATGACTATTTTTAGTAATTTTATATTAGAATTCGACATAAAAAGTTGAAGATCGTCATAAATTTCCCTAAAAAATCAAGATCTTATTAAAAAAAATTGAATAATTATTATTAAAAAAATTATCATCTGTACTTTTTAAAATGAAAACGTGAGATCCATAGAAACATTTTTAATAAATTTTGGAGTATGGGTTAAATGCGGGCTATTTTTGTCGAAATAAGGTAGAAAATTATAAAAGACTAAGAAAGTAATATTAATTAATTACAGATTACCTTTCACAATAAAAATTATACTTTATTTAAATTAAAATTATGAAGATATTGGTTGCTGGTCCAGTGAAATCCGGTAAATCGAGTTTCATCAAATTCCTAGATCCGAACGCTCTCAACGTGGAAGCGAGGGGTGCGGATAATAGGAGTTATACGGTAGGAATGGATCTGGGATCGATTAAATTAAACGGATATAAAGTCTATTTGTTCGGAACTCCGGGGCTAATACGCTTTTCAGTCATCAGAGACATCACCGCAGCGGGTTCTGATGGAATTCTTTTTATTTTCGATTCTGCACAACCCGAAAAAGATGAAGAAGCGATACAGATACTCAATTCTCTCCGAAAGTTGTTAGGGTCCAGTATACCGATTGTTTATTTGGCGAATAAGCAAGATCTTGAAGAAGCAAGATATCCAGAAGTAGTGAAAATACAAAATGATTTGCCCGAGAGCGCCAAGATCTTTCCGACCAGCACAAAGACGGGACAAAATATTAAAGAATCTCTAAAATTTTTGGTTAATAAAGTGTATGAGAATTATAAGAGTTTATTGGAAGTCTTGAAAGAATATGAAGATAATCTTGAGGGATTACAAGACGTACTTAATAAAAACACGTCCCAGATGAGGGATTTGCTGAATAAATTAGAAGTAAAGCGTTTTATTGAATTGAATCGTGCCCAAAAAACCTATAAAGTGAAAGACGGGTTAAAATACCTGGTGTGAGGATTTCAAATTCCTTTTTTTAAGAAGTATTAATGGATAGTAGAACGACAATCCTATTTTGCCAATCCTTAAATAATTTCCGAACTGAACTATAAATGATATGAAAAAATCGAAACGATCAATCATTTTTTTTGCCCTTATTTCGATATTATTAGGATTTAATATCTTCTTTACCGTTGTCGCGTTTCAACTATTTCCGACCTATGGTGGATATTCGCGTCAAATTTTATTTATAAAACCGAACGAAGACACCGGGCAAGCGGGATATTTCATTATGGTCGATGAATTAAGTCCACAAGCAAGGAATTATGATATTGATTGGTTATTACATAGTCGAGGAGATCTGAAAGTCGCAGACGATCGGAAATCGGTTTCGTTTAAAGTGCAGAGTTATGTCTCCAATGACAATATTACTTTGAACGCGACATTTTTAGAACCGATAGATGCTATATCCAGCGAGGAAGGGATTTTTTGTCCTAAAAATTATGATGAGGGAAATAATTATCCCGATATTGATACAACCTACATTAAAGCGCGATATTCGGGAGCCAATCATCCACTGATGTCTACAATCCTCTACCCGAAAAATGATTCTAATACGGCTCAGCAGATTCCCGAAATTACCTCACTCCCAGATGGTCTAAAAAAAATCGGGGATAATGACTTTCTATACTATCGCGATGAGCGCGCATCAGTACAATTTTCCAGTCCAAACATCGAATTTGATGGAGAGCTCTTTTTCATTCGCAGGAATAATACTAATACCTCAAAAATAGAATATTGCTTTCTGCAAGAGGCTAAATATTTAAAATTCGAAAATAATATTTCGTTCCAATCCTCAGAACCGCTTACGAATATTTTGATAACCTATTTTAACAGCTCGCAAATTTCGGGATATATCAACGGGCAAAATAGTCAAGTACAGATTTTTTGCCCTTTTATCCCAGAGATGATAAAAATTAACGGAGATAATACAACCATATCATATGCAAATAATTTAACGACCTTATCTATTAGCGATTCTTGCTCGTTCGTAATTAGCAATTCAGATAAGTATTATAATCCAGAAAAGAATCAATTAACTGAACCTATACCAACACCTTCTATGCCAACCAAAGATAAGTGGGGTATTAATATGAATCTTTTTGCTGGATTAACCCATCCGTATATTTTATATAATAATAGTGAATTAGAAGATCTTAGAAACAAAATCGCAGATTCAAATAAACCATGGAATAATTGGACTGATACCTATATCGGAGATATCGACATAGAACTCGCTCGCGATCCAGAATTTTATGAAGATGATCAGAGGAGACATGCGGTCTATAAATTAGCCCTTGATTTTACACTTAATAATAATGCGAGTGTGTTGAATAAATTAAAAGAATATCTCCTTGATATGGGATCCATTACTCATTATTCAGCGGATTTGCGACGAGCAAAAAGCGTTGAGGCATATGCAATTGCATTCGATATGATATACCAAAATCTTACTTCTAATGAACGATCTACGATTTATAATCTGTTATATGAACATGCAGAACCACTTAAGCGCATGGACTTGTATCATCGCAATAACCATCGTGTGGTTGATGCGGGTGCATTGGGATTAGCGGGATTGGTACTCCAAGATGAGGAAATGATCAATATCGCCACTGAAACTTGTCTTGATTATTTTTATAATCAGAACCCTGCAGATGGGGGTTCATTTGAGGGATATAGCTATATGGCATTTGCCTTCTTTCATATGAGTCAGTTTACTACAGGCTTAAAAAGATTAGGTGCGTTTAATTTTTATGAGGATGATCAAATTTTAGCTTCATATGATTATATGGCAGAAACTTTAGGACCACTTGGAATGCCCGGAAGTTTTGAGGATTGTACCTTCGATAGAGATATTCAAGAAGTTTTACTATTTGCAGCTGCACAAGTGAACAATACTAGTCCTAAGAGAGCGGCAAGATACCAGTATATATGGGAAGAAAGACAAAATAATTCCCAATACATTAGCACGAACGATTATGGATATCTACTCGGAGCAAATCCTTCATTTCACAGAATTCTCCTCTATAATGTAAATGAGACCATCCAATCTGAACCATTCGAAAGTCGTAAAGAGGTATGGAAAGCATCTTCAATGGCATATTTGCGTTCGGGTGACACGGATGGTTTATTCATGCCTTTTAGTTGTAAGAATTACGACCAAAACCACCCTCATCAAGATGAGAATAGCTTCGAGCTCTGGGCATACGGAGCCTACATCGCAAATAATCCGGGTTATCCTGGTTGGGGTGAAAAGTTTCATACATGGTCCCAATCCACAGAAGGGGCAAACGCTCTTCTGATTGGAGGTTCTGATCAGCTTCAAGTTGAAGCAAACGGCCTTAGTACGAGTATTAGCGCGCCATATTTCAGCATAGTACGAGGAGACGGAACAGAACTCTATAATGATTTGGGTTCATTTGCATATTCTCCCGAGCCTTTCATTCTATTGTTCGCAAATATGACAATATTGGCACTATGCGGTGTATTATATGTTCTAATTTCAAGAGATATTTCCATAACATCAGAATCAATTGAAAAAATAAAACAAAAGTTTAAGCCTAGCAATTTCAAGGATGAAGTTTCCTCATCCCAGATACCCCAACAGCCGTCTCGAAAAGAATTGGTTAAATTGAGCTATACACATCCATTTCAAGTCCAAGAAGTGCTTTTTGAGGAGAGATATTTCGAGAAAAATTGGAAATTTCTTAACAGAACTATCCATCTATTCCTTGGAGGGTTACTAATCAGTTTCTTCTTGATCTCCTGCGTAGATGTTACAAATACAATCATATATCATTCCCAATATCATGAGGATAAATACAACCTCGTCTTTGACATACTTCCTTATGTAATTATGGGGATTTATATCATCGGTTCTTTATTGATGGGATTATTAATATATGGATTCTCGAAAATTTATGGTAGAACTAATCGACTCACGGTCAATAAAATTGCTAAGACACAATCTATCTCTATTGATAACGAGAAACTTTCCAGCCTCTCTACGCTCAGCTTTTTATGGATATTTCCAATAATAATATTTACTGGAGTTCTTATGTTATTTACTACAGTTCAGGATTTAAAGGTCGCTATCCATGGTCTCTGGACCGAGTTAAATAGTATCAATGATGTTTATGACATAATGGTCTCTGTATTAATCGGTGTAATCTATAATTTTGGATGGATTATGCTTTTTGGCATTCCATTCATATTTTTGGCATCGTGGATATTTGCTCGCGGAATCAAACAACTATCTGAGAGAAAAATCAGCAGCAAGAGAATTTGGAAAAGCCCGTTAATTGGATATCTGCTTATGTTTGTGGTGTTATTTTTACTTTATATGATGCTTTATATAGCGTTTAAATCAGTTTTTTCGTTAATATCCATTGAAGCAATTGTTAATTAAAAAGAGGCAAATTGATTTGCCTTCCTATTTTTTTATTTTTTACATATCGCATCAAAAATTCCTCATATTATTTTATAATTCAGAATCCTGGAATTTTTTCAATATGGTATTATAATATTTACTGTCTCGTTTTGGAAAATATTTAAAACCAATTTTGCTAATCTAAATGGTTTACTAAATAATTAAGTTCTTAGCTTTGAATATTATGAAAATAAAATAGGGGGGAGATTTAGAAAAATAGATTTAATTTCTTTATGTTTTTTGTTTAAGCTTATATTTCTGATACCGTCTGTAAATCAAAACTTCAAAGATTAATACTAACATCGCAGTGAACGTTATCATAACTCCAAAATTTTCTTGGAAATCAGTCCCGCTAAATAGTCCGTGGAAATAACCGAACAATAGTGCAATATAGATAAACCCGTGTAAAAACCGCCAAATTTTGGGTGTCATATATTTTCTAACAAGTCCTATGATCGCGGCGAAATAGATGATATAGAATGCTAATCTTCCTGAATTCTGCCAGAAGGTAAACCAGTCAGAGAATTCCGGTAAAAAGACGCTTAATGTTTCCCAATTAATTGCCATCGCAATTGGATGAGCAGTTATCAATATAATACCAATAACCGATAGTAGGTGATGTATTTTTAAAAATGACGTGCCAAACATTTTGGTTACTTCTTTCATAAAAGGTATAATTAGCGCGGCAACAAACATCGCCGTATAGCCAATCAATACTCCCAAACGGATAAAAATATCAAAAACATCATCTCCTGGGGGTCCTAAGAAATAGAGTATTATCACCCAAATAAATAAACCAATAATGAGTCCTAAAAAATAATATCCTTTTTTTGTAATATCCATAATATTGCATAATGGTTAAAAGGCAAATTTAAAGCTTGTGTGAATAAAAAATAATGAGAAAAAATTGATTTCGGTTTTATAGTTATTATTGTATAAGCAAAAGTGGAAGAAGTATAAAGAGAAAAATAATTTATGTAGAGAAAGGGTGATTTTTAAATACCTTCACATGCATATTGATAAGATTTTCGATTTCTTTCAGCATACTACGTTTTTGGTCTTCACAAAATGCAATTGCGGTTCCTCCCGAACCTGCTCGAGCGGTACGACCAATTCGATGCACATAGGTTTTAGCTACATCAGGTAAATCATATTGAATGACATGAGTGATATCATCAACATCGATACCTCGAGCGGCTACATCAGTAGCAATTAATACTCGGGTCCTACCTTTACGAAAGTTTTTGAGTGCTCTTTGACGTGCAGATTGTGATTTATCTCCATGTATTGGTTCGGCGTTTATTCCTTTTCTTTTAAGATTTCGCACGATTCGATTAGCACTACGTTTTGTTCTCATAAAAACCAATACACGCTTAAAAGCAGAGTCTCGGAGTAAAAACTCTAAAAGCGCTTGTTTTTTTCTCTTTGAAACAAAGCATACTGCTTGTGTAATAATATCTAAGGTTGGTTTTTCTGGTGAGATTTTTATTTCAATAGGATTATTTTGAATACTTTTAGCCAATTGAATGATTTCATTGGGAAGTGTTGCGGAGAAAAGTAAAGTTTGTCGATTTTTATGTGGAATATTCTTTACGATACGTCGAATATCAGGAATAAACCCCATATCAAGCATCCTATCACCTTCATCTAAAACAAATATTTCAACGAATCTAAGATCAACATATCCTTGTCTCATTAAATCCAATAGTCGTCCAGGTGTTGCCGATATGATATCTACACCACGTTTCAATTGCTGAACTTGTGGTTTTTGACTAACTCCGCCGTAAATCACAGTTGATCTTAGTCTTGTGTATTTACCATATATATTGAAACTTTCATTGATTTGAATAGCTAGCTCCCTTGTAGGAGCAATTACCAATGCTTTTATTTTGCGCTTTTTACGCGGTTTCTTCATATTCCCATCATCAGATTTGTTCTGAAGAGATTTATTCAGCCTTTGCAATATAGGAAGTGCAAATGCAGCAGTCTTACCTGTTCCTGTTTGAGCACATCCAAGCAGATCTCGTCCATTCATAACGAGAGGGATAGCTTTTGCTTGGATTGGGGTTGGGTCTTTATACCTGGCATCATCTACTGCTCTTAATAATTCTGGAATTAGTTGGAGATCTGCAAAAGAGACTTCAATATTATCTTCTTTTAATGTTTTAGATTGAATATTTTGGTTTTGGATTGGCCAAGAGCACTTAAGGATATTTCATTACCAACTTTATTTATTTGTTCTGAAGGTTTTTTTTTTATAATCCTTTCAGCATTCTTCGCAGCAAGTCCTTTTTTTTGTTTTTCTACCTTGAATGTAACCCGATCGCCCGCAAAAAATCGAATATCATCATTATTTTGAATAGCAGAATGATGCAAAAATACATCTTCGTCAACAATCTCCGAGGATATAAATCCATATCCTTTTTCTTCACTATACCATTTTACCGTTCCGGTTATTTTGTTTGATTGATTTATCATTTTAATCATAAATTTTATTTATATTTCTCATTTTATGGGTAATTTCTCATAAAAAACCTCGCAAAATGGTTTTACTCATTATTTATAAGCGGGGTTCACTATAAAAATAATTACATACACTATCTCAGAAGAAGGGATTACATGTAATGCACGTTATTTATATGCATTATGTTCCTATTTATTAAAATCTTCACTTTTGAATTGGAAAGTAACAATTTCTTAAAAAAACCCATACTAACTGAGATATAAAGTGTTTTGGTTTTAATTAAATTAATCAAAATTGAGTAAATAATAATACAATCTCATCATTCACTCATCTGAAGATTTAGAAAAAGAATGGATAATATTGAGAAAAATATTATTGAAAAGATCACTTAAGGATATTTCAAATTAGGTAAATTCTGATGGAGAAATCTTAAATTTCCCTCTTTCATCTTTCAGTTTAATTAGATGATCTCTTTGTGAATTTAAAGTGTTCCAAAAGAATTCGGGTACATTTTCTTCTTTTTTATACATTGTCTCAATTCTCTCAATTTTTTGAAGGATCTTGTCTACTCGAATGGAGAACTGCTTCTCATAATCGTTCTTCTTGTAATCCTTATCAAGATACTGTATGAATAATTCTTTGAGATCATCATATTTTGGGAGATAGCCCACGGGAGTTTTTATTGCTCCGAAATCTCCTTGAGTGCGTCCTTCTGCCCACATCACCCACACGAGCTTATCTAACATTCCATTTAAGTATTTCCCGTTCTCATCTTTTAGGAAATAATTCGTTGCAAATACTCTTGGAGGTTTTTCTAAAGAATTTCCGAATTTACTATAGTTCTTAAGATATTTTCCCAAGGGAATTACTATAAAATCCGAATTGGCCATTGGGCATATCTTTCTAACTCCTGTTTTTCCTAATGTTTGGGCTGTGGTTTCCGACTCGATTGAGGCACCAAAATAAACGCCATGATCCCAATCTAAGCTTTCCAAAACAGGGGGCATCGTATCTGAATCCCGTCCGCCATAAAAGATTGCGTGTACAGGAACTCCATCTGGTGCATGTAAGTTAGGGTCAGCATTTTCTAAATCTTCGATTCTTACAGTATAGCGCGCATTCGGATGAGCAGGGGGAATTTGGACTCCATTCTCATCAGTTTTGCCATAAAACCACTCTCCAGAAAAATTGAATCCCGTCTCAGGGATTTCACTTCCCATTCCTAACCAATAGGGTTTTCCCTCATTAATTAAGATATTGGAAAAAATGACTTCTTTGGGGGTTATAATGGTGTTGTATATTACCGGGTCATCATCTGGATTTATGTCTCTGATGATCCCAAATACACCTTGTTCAATATTAACCGCGTGGCAATATGTGTCCTCCCACGGGCGTAAATAAGCGATATCATCACCAATGATGGTTTGTCCTGGAAGCATTGCGGTGGATGTTTTTCCACACCCAGAGGGAAAAGCCCCACAAAAATAGGAAACACGCTCCTTCCCTTTTGGATGTACTCCCAATACGAAAAAATGTTCGGCTAACCAGTCCTCATAACTCGCCTTGTTGATTGCTAAGCGTAATGCAAGCTTTTTAAGGCCGAGTGAATTTCCCGCATATTGATTATTTACAGATAAAACTCTGTCTTCCTCTAGATCGATATATATCCTTCGTTTATCTAAGTTTTTTGTAGTGGGCGGACTGCCAGTAAGTTCACCTGAAGAATGAACTAGATAAAAAAATTCGTCGGAACCATCGAGTTTCTTAAATTCCTCATATCCTTTTCTATAAAGCAAATCTTCACTATGACCGACATAAAAACTATCTGTCAATTGAAGTGCTAATATTGAGAATTTAGAGTTAGTGGGACCTAAACAAAAAAATCGGACCAAACATTCGTGTCCTTCCATACACCCATCCATAATTTCTAATATTTCGTTGAGTCCTTCCTCTCTTTCAATAGTATTAATCCATGGGCTGGCATATTCGCCTTCTGGGACCAGAGTTTTTGTATTTTCTTTATCTCTTGCTTGATCATGGTTTTGCATATTCACAAAACCGTCAAAGTGAACCGTATGCCCTTCTGTAGCCAGCTTTCTTTCTTCGTCAATTTCTATACATCGTTCTCTAACATATTGTATATCTTTCTCAGAATCGGTTATAACTGTAACCTTTGAGGGCTTACAGAGGTTTACAAATTCATCTACTATTCTAATAACAAAACCATTATTAAGAGCACGTAATTTTTCATAATCAGTTTGGCTAATGACAGCTGTTTCTACATGCTTCATTAAAGCTTTTGAAGAATCCATAATAATCTATATCTTGTCGTAATAATTAGTATTTAACGAAACGTTTAATCTATGGTTTAAAATAATGAAATTTGTATTATAAATATGTTTGAGAGTGAATCTTGTATAATTACACTATAGGAAGGTAAACATTGTTCATTTTTTACAGCTCTCTTTATATATCTTATGATTGCAGTTGAAAATTGTTTAATACTTGGATCTTATAGCAAGAATCAAATCTTTTTGATCCTAATCGGTTAATAATCCATTAAAATTTAGATGTATAAAATTGAAAAATTGGACCAATATAGCAATTAGCTATTAATAATTTTTCAGTTCTACTATTTAATATACAAAATTAAAAAATTAAGAAATATATAAATAATTTGGAGGACCATAAAAATGACCACTCTTTCAGAAGATACTCTGATCTTTAACGCGTTGACTCCAGAGATAACGGATATGCAAAAAGTGTATATCGCGCTTGAGGAGTTTATGAAAATAAAGAAAGAAAATGATGCGAGTGATAGATTTAATGTGATCATATTTCAAGAATATGGTCCTAATTATCTCAATGATTTTACTTTGAATCCAGAAAATATTTTGATGGCCTTAAAGTCTTTGGAACCGACTATCGAACCCGCTAATATTGCGAGCGGAATATTTGTCGCGATCACTTTTATAATTGAGGTTTACAAACGGATATCTCAGAAAGCATTTCGGCTGATTATCTTGACCGATTCAGGAACATTGAAGATACCAGAGAAATACATGCCAGTACTTGATAATCTAATTGACATGGTAAAGAATATGCCCTTTTATATAGATATAGTAAGAATTGATATCGACGATCCGGGAGAAGATAAGAAACTTATGGAACTCGCCACGAGATGCTATGGGAATGTTCATGAAATAAATGATCTGAGAGATTTAGAATCGATTCTGGAGGTTTTAGCTTTAAAGCGAGAGATTCCAGAAGAGACTTTTTACGATAAAGAAAAAAAAATTATCTCGAAAACAAACCAAGCATTTTACATAAATTTAGCAGACGACGTTGAAGACGCTCCAAAGAAAGAAACATGCTCGATTTGTTTTGAAACTGATAAAACAGATTTAGTGCGGTGTCCTGAGTGCGAAATAATTGCGCATAGATCTTGTTTAGCTCAATGGGCAGATAATTCTAATATAGGTATTCTTAACGTCTTTAGATGCCATAATTGTTATAATTTGTTAAAATTAGATAGGGATTATATTAATAAAGTCCGATATGGAAAAATTATGGCTCTGGGAAATATCCAGATTGAAGGATTGGATTTGCATGAGTATCAGCAGACAATTGAGAGTGAAAAAACACCAGAAATCGTCCAAGCGGAGGATCCCCTAAAGGAAACCTCGGTTGGAGAGACAGATTTCGGTATGGACGAGGAAGTCAAGGAGACCAAGTTTTTCCTCTGTCCAAATTGCTCTAAAATGATAACGAATAGGTACAAATATTGCCCAAATTGTGGAACTAAGCTGAAGTAATTAATGAGAAGGTTCTTCAAACAAAAAAGAGAAGAGAAAGAAATTATATCCTTCTTACTCGTTTTGGTGCACGTGGAGGAACTCTATGGTAGGTTACATCAGGATAGCCTAAAGTGAATCCGCACGCAGTAGGTCCAGAAGCACGAATTGATTTCTTAAGGCTTGTATCTACACCAAGAGCTAATTGTGTCCAACCGTGATAGCACGTTCCTAAACTGAGCGAATGAGCTGCCAACCTACCATATGTAATGATACTGCCAATATTGATGAAATTCATTTTCATTGGCATTTGCGTGTGTACCACGATGAGATGTGGTGCATTAAAGAATAAGTTTTTTCCCATCTGTTCGAGTCGTCGCCATACACCCGCAAATTGAGCGTTGAGCATCTTATCGCCTTCCATAGTTTCTCTGAATTTTTTTGAGAGTTCTTCTAGCTTTTCGGAATCTGAAATTACGATAAAATTCTCTGCTCTGATATTTGCACCCGTCGGAGCATACTGCATTGCATTCAACACTTTCTCGATCAATTCTTCGGGGACTTTTTCTTTCTTATATTGTCTGATCACCCTTAGGGATCTCTGGAAGTTATAAAGATTTTCATAAGAGAGGAGGCTCTCAGGATTATTGATTCCCTCAAATGTTACGGTTTCACCCATTTTTTCATGAATAATCGCATCTGTCGGACATATAGAAATACAATGACCGCATAAAATACATCGGTTTTTAGGATCGTGAAATATTACTTTTCCATCTTCGTCTTCACGATACAGAAATGTTGGACAATCTTTTATACACTCCTTACAATCTATGCATTTTTCATAATCGATACCTAATATTGCCATATAGCATCAATCCATTCATTATACAATAATATTCAAATATATATGTTTAATAAATGACTCATTTAATTATTCATATGTAGATTGAAGTCACATAAATATTTTTTTCCTTATCTTAGGTTAGTGGATTGAAAAGATATTGAAGCTCTCGTATAATTGGGCTAATAAATTTTAATTAATGATTTGCAAGTATTTTAATGGCTTGAGTATATACAAATTCGCAGATCGAAACTGATGCACCACCGTGAGTGTTTATAAGATATCTCCCTTGACAAACTTCAGAAGCTTTCTTGACCATTTCAACCAGTTGAGGAAAAAAATATTGTGATAATCCTCGACTTCCATAATCTCCTGAGGCAGTATCGTGTCCTAAGAGATGGAGAATTATGTCTGGTTGGAATTCGGCTAATCGTCCGATAAATTCATTTTTCACTAAGTTTAAATACGTATCATCAGTGGTTTGGAATCCAGAATCAACACAGATTTTAGTGCCTCCATCCTCGATGTGGTCATAAGAGCAAAAACAGACATGCATAACATCTCGATTACCAGCCACTACATCGCGCGTGCCGTTGCCATGATGGGAATCTGTGTCTAATATTGCGAGTCTAACATCAGGATTTTTCTCTTTTAATCTCACAACAACAGGTCCCGATACAGACGCATAGGTACCTCCCCAGGCAGAGTCTCTTTCCGCATGATGCCCAGCTGCGACTCCGAATACTAATGCATTTTTTAATTCTCCATCCATGATTTTCTCGGCTGCTTCTACACAACCACCCACGGTGTAGAATGCGCCATCAGAATACCATTGCTTTTTTAAGTTTTCTAAAAACCGTATAGTATGCACTTTGAGCAATAAAGCATCCTCCACTTTCTTAGGTGTGATGAGTTCTACATTTGGAAGATCTAATTCTTTTTTCATTACTTTGGGAAAGTTTTGAAATTTATCATTTATGATATGCCATACTTTTTCGCTAAAGAGCTCATGAAAATATATTCCGGTAGTCATTTTGCAAAAAATAGGGTTTAAGATTGATTAAGAAAAGGATTTAGTTAATTGATATAAAATAAAGATTTAAACTTATTTATTTTATGAGTTGAGTCTTTCAATGATAAGATTGGCCACTTTTTCTCCAGAAAGGAGCATACCTCCGAATATCGGACCCATACGTTGACCTCCTGAACATGCATTTGCTGCCATACCGGCGACATATAATCCAGGATATACTTCTTTGGTGGTTTCAAGAAGGATTTTTTCCCCGATTTCAGCATTCATTGATAATTCTCCCATTATTTGCCCTGTGGGAGTATTTAATTTAGAATTTGGGATTTTATTTAATGCCACGGAAACCACTTCTAAATCATGTCCCGTTGCATCGATTAGACATTTACTTTCGAAAGTCATAGGATCCACATGAAGGTTTGCCATCTCTACGGCCGTCCAATTAATAACTGCTCCGGTGATTCTAAACTGTTCATCGATTTTAACATCTTCTACAGAAATTAGGTTAAAGATTTTAGCCCCCGCGTCGATAGCTCCCGCAGTTAGCTTTCCAACAGATTCTATCGCGTCTGCCACATAATAATTCTTCTCAATTTCACTCATTTTAATATTATATAAATCAAGAATTCTCTTCGCCTCACTTTGGACGACAATTTTATTGAACATCATACCACCTCCCAACATCCCACCGCCGATCGAAAGTCTCCGTTCAAAAAGCACGGTTTTTAGACCCGCTTCAGCCAAAAATTTTGAGGCGACTAATCCTGCGGGACCTGCTCCAGCAATAATTACGTCTGAATGCAAGTTATCAATTAAATCTTTAGTATATGATTGTATTATTACTTTTGTTATTATTGTTTCATCTAACATTTTTTTTCTCCTATAGCTAATTTCTTATTTTAGTTAGATTTGCATTAGGAAAAAATATTTGCCATAGAGAAATTTATCAATATTCTAAATATATCATTCAAGTGTCTGTATTAGATAATAAAGAAGTTAATGTTTTTGTATACATCTCCGGAAGCAAAAAGATGTAGTGATGTCCCCCAGAGTCTATAAATACGTGGGAAATTGCCTTGGGGAACATTGCTTTACATTTGGGAAATGCCGAAAATGCATCTTCATCGCCTATAGTAGCTAAAAGAATAATTTTTCCAGAAAACTGATCCAATTTTGATTCCTTTTTAACGTATGTCCTTAAGAATGCATCTGCTCCCCTTAGAAAATCAATAATCGTCGATTTTTTAAAATATGTTATTCGTTTCAGAAAATACTTTTTATGTAAAACAGAAGTTAGAATCTGGTTATGGATTAGCTAATTTGTATGTAAGGTTCCTAATCTTAAACCTTATTTCATAATAAGCAAGTATTACGGTAGATATGCTATTTTTTTTCTCTTTCCAAGATTATTTTAATTATTTCTTTAAACCTTTCCTTGGATTCTCCCCAAAGAACAAATATCTTCCTTTCAATTGGGATCATTAGTGATAAACCAAGAGTAAGACTACCCTTATTCTCCAGTTGAGGGTTTTTCATCATATATTTAAGTTTATCAGCAAATATATCTGACTTTGCTAATTCTTCTAATTTTGCTTTAAGCTCGTATCCTTGAAACTTACGTTCTAATAACTCTATTTCTATTGGCACTGAATCAATTCCAGTTATATCAATTTTATATATTAATTCCTCTTTAGCTTTTCGTTGGATCATGTTTCTAAAAAAGTTAAGCGTCACCTCATCCTTTTCTACATTATATTCAAATAGAAAGAGAAGGAGCCCCACATCACCATAGAAATTTTGTAATGGTGATTGGAGAGTAAGCTCAAAAAAATCATAATTTATCGTGGAAGTTTTTTTCTCTTCGATGTAGGATGTTAATTTCCATTTTTTTTTCAAGAGCGGTGCTATATATGGATAGAGACGAGGATCTGTATCTTTTAAAGAATACGAGATACCTTCATTATAAATATACTCAAGCCTATCTGAATAGAGCATACTTAATTCGTTTAGTTTTTCCAGTTCTTCCTCTTTTTTCGAAATTATTTTACGAAAAAACTTGACTGGATTAATTGCTGCAAATAAAGTCGCTCCTTTAGAACGAGAAGAGACACCTGCCTCTTCAACATAACCATATTCCTCAAGTTTTCGAATGATTGAATAAATCGTAGTCCTTGCTAAATCGGGAAATTCTTTATTAAGGTCTTTAACAATAGCTCCCTTGGATCCTTCCTTTATGAGACGATAATACACCTTTGACTCGCTTTCATTCAATCCTGTCTCTTGGAAAGCTTGAATGAACTCTTGTTCCTTTTCAGTTTTCATTCCTTATAGCTTTAAAATGTTAGAGTATATTTAAGATTATGTGTCGATCTGTTGTCGACATAGAAGACTTTATATATGTTGATCTGTTATAGTCACATAAAATTGAAATTTTGAGGTGCATAATATTTCAAAGAATAATGAAAAACCCGAATATGGATGGTTTGTAAAGGATTTGATTGTTGCATTTTCTATAATTGGGTTTATAGGTATAATTTTTGTTAGCCTAGGAATTTTTTTGACGGATTTACTCCAATTATTTTTTATATTTGCGGGTATTTTCATCATTGTCCTATTTTTGTGGCCTGGATTGGGTATGGCGGTAATGAATATCATACTTGATTGGAAGGATGATGATATTACAGATTCATTTGATGAGATGAAGCGATTGGAAATACCTATAATATTAGATATTGGATGTGGGACAGGGCGAACAGCGATGAAGATTGTTAAAGCGCTTGAAAATGGTGGACATCTTTATGGAATAGATATATACAATAAGATGGCAATCAGTGGAAATGATTTGGAGAGAGTAAGAAAAAATGCCCAGCTTGAAGGTGTCGCAGAAAAAACCACTTTTCAATATGGAACCGCCACTGAGATTCCCTTTGAGGATGAATCCTTCGATATTGTAAATGTATCCTCTGTATTACATGAAATTCATGACAGAGAAGATCAAAAAAAAGCAATAAAAGAGATCTATCGAGTATTAAAACCTTCGGGGACTGTTTATATTGGGGAGTGGAATAGTCGGTCTGCTCAATTAATTGGATATATGGGAATTTTTTGTTTTGTGTTTAAACCATCTAAATATTGGGAATATTTGCTAAAGGAGAGTAATCTCACCTTGATGAATGTCGAGGAAAAAGGAGGATTTGTCCTTTTCACCGCCCAAAAATGATATATTATTTAAAAATACTAAATTTTTTCCTTATTTTTATCAATTAGCTTACTCATTGCGATAAGTGGTTTTTTCCCAATCGATTTTAGAATTAGATATCTGGTGAATGAATAGATTTATATTCATTCATTACATTTATTGATTATAACAACTAGAAAAGTGTGATGAAAAAAATGAAAAAAGTAATCGCAATTTTAGGAAGTGCGCGGAAGAAGGCTACATATCGAGCGGTGCAGGAGTTTGAAAAGACTTTGAAAACTCTTGAGGAAGTTGATTTTGAATATATATTTCTGAGTAAATATTATCTTCAATTCTGTAATGGATGCCTTACTTGCTTTAACAAGGGAGAGGAGTATTGCCCCCTAAAGGACGATCGGGATCTTCTCTTTGAAAAAATGGACCAAGCGGATGGGGTAATTTTTGCATCCCCCAATTATTCATTCCAAGTGTCTGCTCGGATGAAAAACTTTCTTGATAGATTTTCATATCTTTACCACCGACCATACTTTTTTGGAAAGACCTTTACAGCGCTAGTGGTCCAGGGATTTCTGGGAGGGAAAAAAATACGAAAATATTTAGAATCCATGGGTAAACACTTTGGATTTAAAGTAGTTAAAGGAGCTTGTCTAAAAACGCTGGATCCGATGACCGAAAAACAAGAAAAAAAATTGGAAAAAGAAATTAGAAAGGCCGCGAATCGGTTCTATAAAAAGTTGAAAGCTGATTCGAATCCATCTCCCAGTTCAGGGAGATTGTTTATGTTTCGAGTTTCGAGAAACCTTGTAGAAGTTTTGGCACCCGAATTCCGAGATTATCAGTACTATAAAGAAAACGGATGGTTTGAATCAGATTATTATTATGAGACGGATATAGGTTTATTGAAGAAATTCTTAGGTGCTTTCGGAGATTTTTTAGGAAAACACATAGCTCAGAATCAATAAAAAAATATAAGTAGGAAACATTAGGTTAGTGACCATAGGATGGATGATAAAAAGAATGCTTTATGGAAATGCGGCAAAGAACTCTTTAGTTCCAAAGGTTTTAAGGATACCAAAGTGTCTGAAATAACGGAGATGGCGGGAATGGCAGCGGGAACGTTTTATATTTACTATGATTCAAAGAGCGTATTATTTATGGAAATTTTCCTTGAAGAAAACAAGAAACTAAAAGAAGGAATCATTAAAAATATAAACCTCGATGCGGATCCGAAGTTGGTTATTGAAGAATTGATGTATCGAAACTATGAAGGTATGAAAGAAAACCCGATACTTAGGGAATGGTATAATAAAGAAATCTTTGCGAAGATAGAGCAACAGTATCGTGATGAGAAGAATTTAGAAAAGATGGACTTTCTTTATGCATATTTTATAAAGATTGTCAAGAAATGGCAAGCGGAAGGGAAAATGAGAGCCGATATTGAAGCGGAAATGATTATGGCAATTTTCACTTCCATAATCGTTATGGAAACCCATAAAGAAGAAGTGGGAATACAATACTTTCCGCAAATTATGAATTATCTGATAGAATTTGTATTAGAAGGATTAACTAAGAAACAGAATCCCCAAGAAAGAAATAACCCTTTTTTTAATCGGTTTTCCTCTTAAACTTATTCTGGATTGTGTTTTTTCCTGCCAAAAATCACCCATTTTAGATATTTAATTCCTTGCGTTTTATTTTTAACTCCATATATCCTAAAAATCTCTTCTATGGATCTGTGTTGCCTTTTGATTCTTTCAAAATTCGAATAAATATCATTAAATGGCTGCATAGATTCTTTTTTCTGTACTTCCAGAACCGCATCAGTCAATCTCAGAACGATCTGGGTAAGAATTTTTTCACCCTTCTCCTTGGATGCGTAGTTGTTGGGATCTTTTCCTAAAATTCCGTGCCTTTTCGCGCGTTCCGGGAAGGAGAGATCATTTGGTAAATTATCTAAGTCCACTAAGTTCTCATCAATCGCGAGCATGATGGAGGTTTCCCATTCGGCGGCGTGGTCACCAAAATAATCTAAATCTGGCACCAAGTAATATTCAGGGATCCCTAAAGCGAAACAACCTTGATATTTTTTCGAGATATTTTGAGTTGCTCTCTTTACGGATTTTATTTGAGATGAAGGGTAATGCCCCGTTAGAAAGATGATTATCTTAAAACCCATCTCGCATAATTGCTTAGCCACCTTTTTGGTTATTTTTTTCAGCCGCTGTTTTTTGAAGTGAAATGTAAATGGGAATCTCAAAGTATCAAATGCGCCATAATTTACGCACGGAAAGAGAACCCCTCCTGTGATTTCTATGCTCTTTTTGCAAATGTATGAAGCTTTTATGCTGTCGACTCCCAATACATTATGTTCTCCGTGCCACTCTAACGCTCCAAATGGAACATACGCTATTGGTTTTTCCTTTAACAATTTTTCAAGGTCATTAGGCTTAGAATTTATAAATTCTATATATTTATGACTCATCAATAAGATCTTTTGAGAATGGTCTTAATAAAAATATATAATTGAGAGCTCTTAAAAAGAAGTTCAATCAATAAATGTAAGATAATAAAAATAAAAAACAAAAAAAATAAAGAATTAATCGGATTCTTTTGATCCTTTTGCGTTGATGATTCTATCGACTCTGAGGATCAATCGAGCTAATTCACTTCCTGATTCAACGATATGCTTGATAAGTACGGAGGGTTCTACGATTCCGTGTTCATAATTGTTCTGGATAGTATCTGTAATTGTATCTATACCCACCCATTTATCTTCCGGAGCTTTATGGGCTGCACGAAGCTCGGTCATACGCTCGATTTCGTCTAATCCCGCGTTGCGAATGAGTGTTCGTGGGATTTCTTCTAAAGCTGTAGCAAACGCTTGAACTGCAAGCTGTTCTTTTCCGCCGATCTCGTTCGCGTATGCACGTAAGTGCTTGGCAATCTCAAGCCATCCCGCCCCACCGCCAGCGATCACAGTTTTCGTATCGATAATCTTCGCTAGGATGCTGATTACATCATGTAATGCGATCTCTGCGGTATTTAAAATCTTTTCAAGACCACCTTTTAAAAGAATCGCGACAGATCGTGGATTTTCACATCCAGAGAATAACGTATAATCAGAATCTCCGATTTTTTCAAATTTAACCTTTTTGGCATATCCGAGGCTTTCTGCGGTTAGATCTTTCAAGTCGTCAATCATAGTAGCTCCGGTCGCATTCAAAACTGCTTCAACGTCTTTGTCGCCTAAACTTTTAATGGCAGCAATCCCCTCTCTTCCGAGCATAGCGCCAAACTTGTCTGAGATTGATTGGGAGTTTACCACCATATTGACATCTAGTGCTTTAAAGTATTCTAAATAACCTTGCAGGGTTTTCTTTTCTTGATCTAAGAATTTTTGGATATCTTCGGGGTTTTTAATTTGGATCTGTGAGTCGTATTCTCCTTTATGGATTTCCAATTTCTTTCGGATAACCGCAATCTTCACATCTGTTAAGCTATCAGGCATGTTTGAGCTAACTTTGTCCTTATCAATGTATACCCCATCGATTAATTCAGAATCTTTTAGAGATTTGCCGGGTGCTTTTATGATTTTAATGTTATCAATCTGATCAAATAAAGGACCTTCAGCATTTCGTTCAGCTACGCTGCGAACGGCTTTTAAAGCGAGTTTCGCGAAATACTCCTTCACGGCTGCAATATCCTTGGAATTCATTGAAGTAACTGCCGCCCCTAAGAGTACTTTCTCATCATCAGGAGAAATAGTCTCTTTGATTTCGTTTAAAATCTCTACGGACTTGTCTGCGGCTAATTTATATCCTTGTGTAATCGGTTTAGGATGAATATCTTGCTCAATGAGTTCAAGCGCATTTTCTAATAGTTTTGCGCAGAAAATGACGGCAGAGGTGGTACCATCGCCCACTTCCTTATCGACAGATTTCGCTAGATTTACCATCATGATGGCGGCTACATTCTCGATGTCTAATTGGTCAAGGATTTCCGCGCCGTCATTAGTTATGGTCACATCACCTAAGGAGTCCACCAGCATTTTATCCATGCCTTTTGGGCCCATGGTGCTCTTTACGGCTTCGGTAATCGCCATCATCGCTCGAATATTCTGTGTACGCGCTTCCCTATCTCTCTTCGTTTCAGTTCCTTCTCTAAGAACGATTATTGGAACATTTGACATATTGTATCACTTTTTTGAAATTTTGTTAAGTTTACTGTAATATTGAATTATAATTCTAGGCTTATAAAAAATTTTTTGATATGGAGATCATTTTTATATAAATCTTGAAGACTAATCTTTTTCTTATCATTAGATGTAGCAAGAGAATCAGATTTTTGAAATTTGGTTTGATTAGAGATTTATCCTTTACATTATAGCCGATATCATCTGGTCGGTAAATTTAAACTTTCCCATCCAATTTCTTAGCGTATTTTTTAAGAAATTCTAGTCCTTCTTTGGGATCAGATTGAGGCATGGCATATGACAAGAGCACACCTCCTTGGAAGGGGAGAAACAAAACATAGCCCCTACCATCAGGGCTGGCTGCAATAATTCCCTCGGATGTTTTCTCAACAATGTTAAACTTGGTATCATTAAGAATAAATGAAGAATCACCTTCGATCAGACTTGATATTGCTGTTTGTAAATTATGTAAATCCCAATTGATTGTTTGGAAAATTAATTCTTTCGAATCGGCGATGACCGCTACTCCCGCGAGACCTATATTGCTTTCCAACGAATTATTTCCCAAATCTTCAACAATTTTTTTTATATCTTCCATAATATCTATAATAGAGACCATGAGTTTAAGAGTATGCTTTTTAGAAAAAAATCCATTTATCAATCTCTTCTTTTAAAAAATATTTGCTTATTAACTAAAGATTAGAAATTTTGGAATGAATCTTTTACAATCCTTGGAAGATAAATAATATTTGGATTTCCTTCAAAGTCCTTTTGAGAAACAAAATGAATTAATCCTGTCTCATCTTGTGCTTTCTGAGTAATTTGAGAGGCACAAAACCAATTAAAATATTCATTAGAAGCTGGAAATATATCAAATAGTGTATTTGGTCTTCTTGTTTCTATATCTTTCTTTAATTTTTTTGGCAGATTCACATTAGCGGCATTCCATCCGGTAAGAATAATATTAGAGAATAAATCCTGTTGTAAATTTTTGTCACAGTATTCAATTGTTTTGATAATCAATTCAGAAAGCGGGTGAGGGATTAACTTCCGGTGTAATCTATGGGGTTCAATCAAAATTTTAATATCCCTATATTTTTCTACCTCCCTACCTCCAAGCAGTTCTGACAAAACTGCGTGAGACATCTTATAACCCATATAATACGGTACAAATCGAGTTGATTTAAACCCAATATCTACCACGAGGCCAATATCAGTTTTCGCGTGGAAAAACACGGGTTCGGTAACTTCAATTACAGCTACTTTTTCAAAGTTAAAATCATATAAAAATAACTCATACCAACGTTTAATTTGTTCTGTGGGCTGTAATACACCATTTAAAAAAATAAGAGAATAAGATCCCAGATCATTTCGGGAAATTTTTAGTTTTTCTTCAAAAACAGTATGGAATAAGGGAACCATATCTTCCCTCCTTAGCTGAATGATGTCCCATTTATACTCTATTAAGGATTTGGGAGTAAATGGTTCTTCGAGGGCATCCTCTCCATAAATGACTTTATGCCTTTCATTAGATTCTCCAATTAAAGATCTCATAGCGATTTGGGGCTTATTTTTACATGCTTGTCCCGCTTTTATGCTATAACTTCCTAGATCTATAATGAGAATTTTATCGTTTGAATAGTTCAACTTACATAAGAATGTAATTAAAAATTTAATTATTGATACTGTAGATATTTTAGATTTGAAGGTATATATAATAGAACTTAAAATTATTTTAGGTCATTTCCGTTTAGATTTGAACGAAAGCAGTATTTTTATATTCTTTCAGAACCATGTTTGATACCGTACGCGTGATATATTCTTTCTCGTTGAGTTCTCGTATAAATTTATGTACATCATCAGATTCCTTAAATCTGCAGATAAGTGCGGCAGATTGCTCCCCTGTAGTGTGAAAGATAGAACATACTTCGGGTCTATTGCGTATTTCGCTCAATATTTCTTCAGTATGTTTTCCATTTATCTGCATCCGTATGAGAAAAGTAAGCTTATAACCCAATTTGGTGTTATTTAGGCGGATTGTATAACCTTCGATAATGTCTTTGTCCTTTAATTTGGCGATTCGATTATGAATCGTACCAATCGATATCCCTAATTTATCTTGAATTTCTCTGTAGGACGTCCGGGCATTATCTTGCAAGATGCGAATTATATCGCGATCAATATCGTCAATATCTTTTCTCATAGTATATTCAACTATCAAAAGTGAGTCAAAGAGTGATAATCAATAATAATTAGATTGAACAATATTTAAAAATTTTTACTGTGACTAAAAAAAGTTTAGCAAAAGAAGGTTTTGGAAATATATATATGAAAAAATATGAAAGATCCATATTGTTATTTTTTTAAGGATGAGGGATATTTTCAATTGGGAGAAAAACACCGTTAAAAATTTGACAGACCTTTTCAAATCCTCCACTTCCATAATGATTAGCGGGAACAACATATAAACTCTAAAAAGAAATCCATGAGCCATCAGAAAGAAGGTGATTTAATAAATATTATTTCCTATCAATGGAAGAAAATATCTCGCTCATAGAGGGACTGCATTAGAACTGAATTGAATTCAAATAAAGTCCCGAAAACGCATGGAGAAGGATAAGACAGAAATCAGAACTCACTAAATAAATAATAAGATATTTCCTTACTAGGAATTTTAAAGAAAGAATAATAAAAGGAAAAATATTGTCCCAGAATTATGTATAGGGCGACTTTTTCACTAATGTTCTTTTGACTAAGGGAGAGATTATTTTTATGCCTAATCTTTGCCAACGGAATTTTTTCTTCATTCTCGCGATATATTCATCAAAGGTTTCATTTTGATAATTGAGCATATTTTGAGATTCTGTAGTATCAATCCAATCAATATTATACCAATCGTCTTTATCCTTGGGTTGTTTAAACGCTTTATCAGGAAGCATTGGTAAACCGAAGGCATCGAAAAATTTTTCCAAATATTCTCTTTGGAGAACTTGAGATTCCACCCCCCCGCCGATAAGGAATATCCTACCTTTCTCATCGAGAGATACAGCATTAGCAAATGCTATCGCACAATCTCTCGAAGCAACAAATTCGATACGTTGTTCAAGGGGTATCTCGTAAAGGATTGGATCGAACTCTAATTGGATTTCTTCCACCGATACAGCCGAGAGCCGTAATATTAGCCAATCAAGACCGCTCTCCCTCACAATTTTTTCAGCTTCCACTTTGGTATTTGAATAGGTATTGGAAGGATTTAATGGATAATCCAAGGTTACAGGTGGTTCTTTATGCATAGTTGGCCCAAAAACACTTATAGAACTTGCCATTATGAATTGAGGTTTTTCGGGCAGCGCTTTTGCTGCGTCTATAAGGTTTCGAGTACCGCCGATATTTACATTTTTGGCTAATTCTGGGTTAGACTCACTTAAGGGAGGAATGATGGCGGCAAGATGGATGATACAATCAACTCCTTTAACCGCATAATTAATATCTTCTGGATTGGTTAAATCTCCCCAGAAGGTTTCAAAATCCATCTCTTTCAATAATTCTTCCTGAGTTTCTATGTTATTTTCATTTTTAAGGTCAAAGCAAGATACTTCATAATTATGAGTTAGAAGCTCCTTTAGAGTTCTTTGTCCTACATTTCCAAAGGCGCCAGTTAATAAAATTTTTTCAAGCATTTTATTCATTTTTTTAAGATATCTAATTGAAATTATTGGTTCATTTAAAAATATTAAGCTTAATTTTTCAAAATTTCTGTTTCAGTAAAAATTATTTTTTGGTTCTTATATCGAATATACAGATAAGGAGATTATAAAATACTAAAACGAGAATCATTGAGTAATTCTTCAAAAAACAAAGAGCTCGATTTAATGATCCCAAAATTTTAATTCATTTTTTTATACAAAAAATCAAAAGATTGGATTTATTTTAGTAGCATACAATTTTGTCAGAAAAAGTAAGCGATTTATTTCTCACCGAATTAAATAAATAAACGGTTCGTTATAATTCGAATAATTTTTAAAAAATTGACAAAATAAGTCATAAAGATGGAACTAATTCTATATGCACTCATATTAACTCTGTTTGCGGGTCTATCTACGACATTTGGCAGTATAATCGCTATTTTTATTATCAAACCAAATCCAAATCTTATATGTATTATTATGGGGTTTTCTGCGGGAGTAATGATTTTGGTTTCTTTTGTAGAACTACTCCAGGAGGGGATTAATTCTACTACTCAATTGTTAGGGTTTGCATTCTTTATGATAGGGATGATCATTATGCTTCTGGTTGATGTATTAATATCTCATACTTATGAATTTGAAACATCGTTGGATGAAAAAAATACCTTTTCAGAGAATCATAAAATGAGGAATAACTCTCATCAAATAGAGCTCCAAAAGGCGTCTTTATTGGTTACTCTTGGGATTATGATTCATAATTTTCCAGAAGGTATGGCTACGTTTGTAGGTACATTAAAATCGGTTGAATTAGGGATCATATTAGCAATCGCTATTGCTGTCCATAATATACCTGAAGGAATTGCTGTTTCTGTACCAATCTATTCTTTAACCGGCAGTAGAAAGAAAGCTTTTTTGTGGTCTTTTCTTTCAGGAATCAGTGAGTTTATTGGAGCACTTATTTCTGGTTTCTTCCTATTTCCTTTTATTAATGAATTTGTGTTAGGTGCAATGCTCTCCGTTGTTGGAGGATTCATGGTATATATCTCTTTAGATGAATTATTGCCCGTCTCGCATTCATATGGAAAAGAACATTTATCAATTATCGGAATAATGCTGGGTATGACGGTGATGGGATTAAGTTTAGTAATCGTGTGATTCAAATCTAGTATGTTATAAAATTGTAGTATAGGAGAAGTAAATAGGCAAATTAGATCTATATTTTTTCTAAATTGATTGATTTTGGATTTATGTCAAACAATATATCAAATATAGAGATGACATTAATTTAAGTAAAATAAATAAAATAGAGTCTCTGTACAAATAAGAAATAAAAAAATTAGTCTTTTTCTTCAAAATCTAGCGAAATAGAATTGATACAAAATCGTTTGCCTGTAGGTTTAGGTCCATCTTCAAATATATGTCCTAGATGCCCTTGGCATTTACTGCAAAGGACTTCTGTTCTGCGCATGCCATGACTCAAATCTTCTTTCTTTTCTACATTTTGATCCTCTATGGGTTCATAGAAACTAGGCCACCCTGTTCCAGAATGAAACTTCGTCTCTGAGCTAAATAACGGATTACCGCAAGCCGCACACTTATAGACACCTTTTTCTTTGTTATCTACATATTTTCCAGTGAATGGACGTTCAGTTCCCTTCTGTCTCAATACATAGTACTGCTCATCTGTCAATTCTTCTCGCCACTCGTCTTCGGATTTTTCCATTTTTGATTCCATAACAAGTTACAAATACAAAATGAAGGAATTATATATTATCCTAATGAAAAAACAGCAAAGAGGCGAAATTATAAAGAATTTATAACAATTTATTTAATTCTATACTTAAATTATAAATGTTTTTGGGGAGGGTAGATTTTAGAGAAAACTCCAACTTCTTATATTTAATCATGAGAAGAAATATGAGACTCTATTGGTGTTTATTCGAAAAAATTTGAATTTTTCACAAGGAAATAACATATTTTTTTGATTCTTTGCTGAGAGGTATCCACAGATCTTTTTTAGATGCTTGGATTAGAACTCTATCTTTCTTAGGCTTCCCAGTTCCCGGATCGAATGGTAAACCATCTCCAGAATCAATAAATTCTTTAACTCTTTCGGGAGATAATTTGATCACTAAATCTCCCTTATAGAATATAATAAACATCTTTCCTTTGTACTTAATACCTTGAGCGCCTCTGCCTTTATTTACAAGAACTTGATTATCATCTGAGAAATGTTCTCTTAAATTAAAATCTATACCGATTGAAAATCCCCCCAGAGGAAGGATCTGTTGAGATTATGCTCCAAAAGAGTTTATTCCTAAAATATTTAATTTTTTCAAGAATTCTGATAGATGAGACTATCCTATTTTTAAGACTCCGCCAAGTGCTTGGCAGCGTGTTCGATGTCTATTATCCTGGATGCTGAGACTACTGAATTAGGTTCGGAGAGGGAAGTTGGTAGGATTGTGTCGATGAAATTTGTCCGAAAGGTAATGGGAAAATCATAAATGACTGAGGTGCCTTAAATCTACAATTTTTTTCCTTGATATATTATTTAATTGTTTTTAATGGAAAAAAAAAGGCACACAGATTTTAGAACTAATTTAGAATTTTTTCTACAAACTCTTTTGGTGAAATTTTTTGAATATCTAATTTTTTTAATAGTGGTTTATTCTTAGTTATAAAGTAGTCACATTCAGAAAGAAGAGTGGTGGCGGCTATTATCGCATCTGGAAGTTTAATACCATATTGAACCCTTATATTTGCTGCTTTTTTTGCTATCTCATGATCTACTGAAATAAGATCATAATTAAGCATTGCTTTGTTTGCAAATGCATTTGCTGCGTTTTTTTCATTATTTTGGAAAAATCCCACGAGTACTTCCATCAATACAATCGTAGACATCACCCCATTAAGGACTTTGTTTTCTATTTTATCAATTATTTGTTTACAATATTCAAAATGAGGTTCTTGATTTTTAACAGTAATGAAAATATTTGTATCAAGATTTACTTTCATTCCCAATCCTCACGGAGTTTTTTCTGAAATTCAATGCTATCTTCTACTGGTTGACTTTCTATTAAAATATCCGACATTTTTTGATCTATTTTTTCTATTATAATCTTGTCCCCTTTGATTTTAAATATTACCGCATCGCCGGGCATGATTCCGAAACGTTCCCGAATTTCTTTGGGAATCACAATTTGACCTTTCTTACTCATTTTTCCAACATTCATACTTTATAGTAAGAATTTGATTATTTAATATTTATTCTTCTATTTTTAAGAAATCTATTATATGGAAAAATTTAGGAAAGCAACTTTCATAACAAAAAAGCCTTTTAAAGGTTAAAAAGAGACCCAATATCAAAACTCGAATTTCGAGAGAAAAATTCGAGCCCATTCTTAAGTGCGAATCCCACATCTAATTTCTTTGATGGATTCAGCATTGTCATAAGCATTGACATTGGTTTTTGAATACTTGACACGAAATATTCAAAATTGGATTTCGGCTCAAAATATATATTTTTGATCTCCTCCGGGACCTCATACTTGACATCTCTAAATAAAGGATTAGATTTCTTATTAGCTATCATTAAATCATGAAATGCTTCGATTCGTGTTCGAAGTCCTTCAAAACCAGAACTTCCATCAAGACTTATATGAATGTGTGGCATATAGAACTCGTCCATGTTCTTTTCCGCTTCCAGCATCCCCAATAGGGATATCTCGGGCATGCATGTAAATGGGAAGATATGGACAAACCCATCAAACCCTTTTTCTTGAGATTCAAGATAGCTTCCCATATTCCATACTGCTTCTCCGCCAATATCCATTGGAATATACTTTTTTGCTTTGTCTTCAAGCCGCCTTCTCCGCTTACTGGCGTCAAGCTTGTACATAACCCAATCAAAGACATCGTACTGCTTATGAACTTCAATACCCATAACACCTAATTCTCCCATCAGATCATAATTAACCCATTTCTCCAACATGACTTGGATTTCCCCAGTAAAACATACCCTCAAAGGTTCCATTTCTTTGTCAATAGGAATCTTTCGAAAATGTTCATCTATCGTTCTATCAAAATTAGATAATTTCATCAAATTATTTTGCTTATCAAGTAAATCCATCAATTTATGAACGACTTTAGTTGTCATTGATTTGTTTTTTTCCCGACATCTAACAAGGCCTTCAATATGGGTTATTCTTTCAACATAATATGCTTTGATCAAAAATAAGAGTGTATTTCTTAAAATTTTATAATTATCAATTTTATATCCTGTTCTTTTTTCTAATTTTGGGAATACCGTTAGCCATTCAAGATTTCGGAAATCATCTTGATGTAAATAAAACATTCTAACATCTTCGAACCCCATGTTTTTCAAGATTCTTTTCTGGACAACGCCATACATTCCCGCTCGACAAGGTCCGTGATCAGCAATCATCATAAAGTCTTTAACGTCATAATTACGATACAAATTTATCATTTCACCAAGAATGAATTTAAATGGAAAACAAACAAATTCAGGCGAATGTTTGACACCTTCACTAACAATTTCGGTGTCTACTAAAGGGGGCTCAACAACTTCAATCCCGGGAAGATCATGCAATAAACCTTTGAAAAAAATATAACTCCAACCCAATCGTGAAAACGAAACTCTAACATTTACCATTTTTATTTTCTCACCCATTATTATTCAGAAGAGGGATTTTCCTTTACGAATATTTCCCACACCTTGAATTCCATCGTGCAAATATCGCATCATCTTTTTCTCTTCCATTTACTCTATTTTTATCTTCTCTCCTGACAAGATATTTAATTGTACATCGATTAGCACAATCAGGACAGACAAATGAACCTGGAGCCAAGTCCATTTCACTTATTTTTAAGCCATGAAAAGACGATAATTCCCCATTTACATGTTCCCTTGCCAAAATAGCTGAGCCAAATGCTCCCATCACGTAATAATTTTCATGGATAATGACTTCATGCCCCAATTCTTCTTCAAAAGCGTTTTTTATTCCCGAATTTGCGGCCACCCCTCCTTGGAAGACAAATGGCGGATACAGTTTTTTACCCTTGCAAACATTATTCAAGTAATTTCTCACAAGAGCTTTACACAATCCCTTAATAATTGATTCTTTAGAATACCCTTCTTGCTGTTTACTGATCATATCTGATTCGGCAAAAACTGTGCATCTTCCCGCAATGGAGACCTCTTCGTCAGCTCGGAGAGCATAATCCCCAAACTCTTCGATGGGAACATTGATCCGAACTGCTTGATGATCTAAAAAAGACCCAGTTCCGGCAGCACACACACTGTTCATGTTAAAATCTGTAACAATCCCATTTTTCATTAATATAACTTTGCTATCTTGTCCTCCGATTTCGAGAATTGTTCTTACATCAGGGGTATATGTTGAAGCTCCAATTGCATGGGCAATTATTTCGGGTTTTGCGATATCTGCACCGATAAGAGCTTTTATTAAATACCTCGCTGAGCCTGTTGTCCCTACACCACAAATACGTTTTTCGATGTTATCGGGAAGGACTTTTTCCATGTATTTTAGATTTTCTTGTGTAGAAATAATGGGAGAACCCTTATTTCTGGTCCAAGTAGCATATAATAATTCATCTCTCTCATTAATTATCGTGCATTTCGTGGAGACACTTCCGACATCGATTCCTAGATATAACTTGTCGTCCAGATCATCTGTAATAATATTCTTGATAAATTCCGGTTTATTCAATTGTATTTTTTCCTCCTTATCATTTCAATAAAAGATTCTACTCTGGTGGTTAATTGAGATTCTCCAGTATGTTCGTCTAATGTGAGATCGATAAAAGGTTTATCCTTCATATCGAAATCTTGCATTACGACTTCTTGAATTAAAGAATCAGGTCCACACGCAAAAGAAATCAAAAAAATACCACCATCAATCTCTTCATTATTGATAACATAATCAGATAATTGCATCAATTCATCTTCGTTGTCCCAGAAATTAGTAAGATTATCATCAATCTCTACTCTTCTAGAAAAGATTTCCTTTGGCGCATTTTCAATAGTTATAACATCAACAAAATTTGATTTGAGAATATCCATTAAACCATGATTAATAATTGGTTCGTAAGTATTGTATGGATGACCAAGGACCATTAATGAAAGGGGATATTTTTTATATTCTTTGTGAAGTTTAGGTTGATTTCTTTTCTTAAAATTGTAATTTGGATATTTTTCAAAAGGATACATTTTGAAAAGTGCATCGGGAACAAGAATTCCGTCCTCAATCAGTTCATGGAATTCTTCAAGTTTTTTATGTCCGTTCTTAAATGCGTTTATTGATTCTTCTTTTGATTTACCTAATTTTTTGCCAAAATCTATTGCTGAGTTCATCATTGTATTTTTCCTGGCATTAAAGACCCATTCAATTACGGGAATCTTAGAAACTGCTGAGTGTTGAGTGACATCTGGAAGAATAATGAATTTTGGACAAAAATAGTGATCATTACTATTACTAATAAATCTTGGTATAAAGATAAAGTCCAGATCGGGGTGATTTCTCGATAAATAATTCACATGACCATAATGAATCTTCATTGGAATGCATAAATCGGTTGCAGATTGTTTAGAACCCTTGGTAAGAATTTCTTTGTTGGTTTCTGGACTCACAATAACTTCACAACCAAGACTGGTAAGCATTCCTTCCCATAATGGAAAATACTTGTAGAAATACAGTGAACGAGGGATTCCTATCTTTAGTTTTTTCGCTGTTTCAGTTTTATTCTTGTAATTTGTTTTTTCGTACAAATTTCGAAACAGGTTTTTCGGATCCGTTCGTTCTTTCACTTTATCGTATAATTTCTTGTTATATACCTTCCAGAACAAATCTTCTTCGTAGTAATTGTGAGTTATTAGAGTTTTCATTCCTCTAAGCTCATAAACCTTTTCTTCTAACGCTTTATAGTAGTTGAATCCCTTTCTTTTTTGCTCGAACCCGTAAATGGCGAAATCTATGAATAATTCATTCTCGATGGGAGCGACCATTTCTTGATTGAGCCACGGATAAAACTTATATCCATCTAGTTTGTTTTTTTCCAAGCGGTATGGTACAATCCAAACGGGGAAATAATCAAACACTTCCAGATACCAATCAAAAAATTCTTCCGCGTGGGTGATCGGTATGAAAACATCGACAATTACATCCGGTTTCCCACCCTTCTTAGTTAGAAATGGCAAGCGTTCGCTGGTCTTAAGAATATTTGTCGATCCCAATATAAAGGGACCTACTAACCACCGGACTAGTTTATTCTCGAAAATTCCTCCAGCAAAATTCCGTATCGACCAATGGCAGTCTGCGTCATACCGAAAAAAATAATCTATGGTGGAAAGGTAGTCTTGCTTTCTGTTCATTGCGCTTTTGTAATAAATATCGTAGAAATATTTATTTTTGTAAGGCGCTTTCGCCTCATCAACGAAGCTGGCAATGCAGAGAACGTTCTTATTTTCGGAGAAGATAAGCCCGTCCATCATTTCTATATCTTTTTTTTCGTAGTGTTGTTTGATGGCGTCTATATATTCACTAAAAGTATCGTATTGAATGTAATCGATGCGGACGCATTTTTTCGCCGGAACGAGCTTGAATTTCAGAAGCGTGATGATTGCGATCGTGCCGAAGCTTCCATGCAGCATCTCGAATATTTCAGGATTATTACTTTTCGAGCAGACTATTATGTCGCCTTTTCCCGTCACGATCTCTATTTCTTCACAGGAATCGAAAAATCCTCCGTACTTGAACGACATAGATTCGACTGAACATCCCGCGACTGCCCCGCCTATCGTGATTCCCTTCAGCTCGGACACACATTGAGGAACAAGCCCATACTCTAAGGTTTCTCTTGCAAGCTCAGCGAAGGTAACCCCCGCTTCAGCAACACACATCCGTGTATCTGGGTTTATCTCAATAATATCTGTGAGTGATCTCACATCTATCGGCTTGTCACTATATTTCGGGTTATCCGGCTGTGGAGCCATGTGAGAAACGCTCGCTTTTTTTAGAGAGAAATATTCTCCGGGCTTCGCGTTATGATAGGCAGTTCTAACCATTTCAGAGATGGTTTCTACCTTTCTGTTATGTATTGCTAGTTTTTCTTCACTCATATTAAAGATTTAGTATCCTTCCCAGAATATGGTATGTAGAATCTCTAATTTATTTTAATCTACAATATTAATTAATCTAATGACTTTCAAAATTAAGCTTTAAACTTAAAAATTTCTAAATGGGCTAATTATAGCTCAAATAATATTTTTTTGTGTCTTATGATAATTGGGAAGAATTCAATTCATTTTTGAGTTATTCAGGATTTTTATAAACTTCTTCAGGATCGAACACTTTCTTACCTATTAATTTCATACTTCCCTCTTCGGAGTATTCATTATAAAAACACGTTGAGAACCCTTTATGACAAGGAGCTCCGATTTGGTGGACTTTCAGAAGGATAGAATCATTGTCGCAATCTATTATAATCTTCTTCACTTCTTGAACATGACCACTTGTGCCCCCCTTTTTCCAGAGTGTATCACGTGAGCGGGAATAATAATGAGCATATCCCGTTTCGAGGGTTTTTCTGACCGCTTCTTCGTTGGAAAACGCCAACATTAAGATTTCGTTTGTCTCATAATCTTGCGCAACCACCGGAACGAGTCCTCCCTCGATTTTCGAAAAATCCAAAATATCTATAAAATTGTCTATATCTCTATCACTATATTTCTTCATATATTATCAAAATTTTTTACTTTGTATATATTTTCTTATTATATTATGGCAGACGATGATAAATTATTCGTAGATCCATGGAGCAGTTCTAATATTTTAGATTCTGATTATCTTCGTTTAATTGATGAGTTCGGTATCGAGACTATTAATGATATCACGCGAGAACGATTTCGGAAGCATAAGTTCATTCGAAGGAAAGTGATTTTCGGACATCGAGATCTCGCTATGATTCATAAGGCGATGGAAATGGATAAACCGTGGGCGGTAATGTCGGGAATCAAACCCTCTGGACCATTTCATTTAGGAACGATGACCACGGCCTTGGAGATCATTGAATTCCAGAAAATGGGCGGAAAAGCGTACTATGCTATTGCTGATATTGAAAGTTGGGAAGATAACGGGATCCCCTACGAGGATGCCGAGGAAATCGCGATTGATAATCTTGCCGATATCTTAGCATTAGGATTAGACCCCGATAATGCATATATATGGCGCCAATCTAAGGAACCCATCGTGAAAGATGTTTGCTTTAAGGTCAGCCGACTTGTCACGCAAAATATGTTGAATGCGATTTATGGAGAGAAAACATTCGGGTTATATCTTGCCGCATTAATACAATGTGGAGATATTCTCTTACCACAAGTCGTAGATGGGCCTCAACCGACCATAGTACCCGTTGGAATCGATCAGGATCCACATATCCGCTTGACCAGGGATTTAGCTCGGAGATATTATAAAGAGAAAAAAATAGACGAGAAAATCGTCCAAGAAGAGTTTTTCCTTCCGGGAGCAACATATCATAAATTATTGCCGGGGTTAGATGGTTCTGATAAGATGTCTAAACGGAATCCCAACAGCTATTTCACATTTAACGAGTCGCTCGAATCTATCGAGAAAAAAATTAGGGGTGCACTTACAGGAGGACGAAAAAATAGGAAAATGCAAGAAGAATTGGGCGGAGAACCTCAGAAATGTATGATTTATAAGATCTTAATGTATCATTTCGAAGAAGATGATGAAGTGCTTGCCCAAGAATTTGAACAATGTGTAAAGGGGGAATTATTATGTGGTGAGCACAAACAAACCTGCGTTGAGCGAGTGCTCAAATTTATCAAGCACCATCGAAAAAAAAAGGAGAAGAATATCGATAAAGCCAGGGAGATTCTAAATCTAGAATGATAGCGATTAACTCCACTTTTTTCTTATAATCTCCCTTTCTACTTTTACTCTAAGAGCGCATTGAGAATATCCTTTATTTCACCTAAAAATTCGGGAAATTGGGTGAGAAAAGGTTCCTTAAATCTTTCTTGTAAAAGCGCAGAAATAAAAAAACTCTCATCGTGAATATCAATCCCGTGCAGATATGACACTAGCTCATTTTCGATTGTGAGAAAATTTTTATTGTGTTCGTAGTTTTCCTCTTGTATTCGTTTCAATAGGAAAAGATGTTCCTTAATTGCTTCGAGTAAATATACATAAATGCCGGGATCAATATCTTCGCTGTAAAATTCGCTGATGATAATTCCGTTCTTATCAAATAAAATGAGTGAAGTACAATTAAACTCCCCTAATGATTTTTCCATCAAGAGCGACAGTTCAAAAAATTTTTCATCAAAAATGGAAAGTCCGTAGGATATTAACTGGACGATCGAAATTACATCATAAATAGAGGTTTGTTGAAAGAGGATGTTAAATGAAGGGTGTTCTTCTTTGATTTTTTCCCGCAAATAAAGAATATCTTCGTTGATTTCTTCATAGGTACGGACTTCGGGATCATATTTGTGGAATGATATAATAATTGGGATATCCATATCGTTTTTTTTAAAATAGCTAACTATAGAATCAAAATAGTCAAGCGAAGCTTGAAATTTTTCTTGGTCTTGAATATCCATCACATACAAAAGCAAATCGGTTTCAGAAAAATAGATATCCGCGTTTGAAAGATACATCTCACGATATTTCTCTTGACCGCCCATATCCCAGAATATAGCCTCTCGTCCGAGGAAACTCGTCTTTTTATATTCTACTCGTATGGTAGGTTTTAATTCTAGGATTTCATCTCGGAAATCATATTTCTTATCTAAGGCTGTTAAGATACTTGTCTTTCCAGCGTTATGGAGCCCACTTACAATGACTTTGATTGCGTCTTCCATTCTAATGACACTTTTCTATGGTATAGGTATAGCTTACTTAAATAATAAAAGATGTTGGTTAAAAATTTGTGGAAATGATAAATTAATATTCGAGAGCTTTATTTAAATTTGTTGTTTTTTTGGGATATGAATATTTAATGAGTCTCTATTCTCGATATTATTTCGATAATATTTGAATGTTATTCACTTTTTTATTTGAAATCTTCTCTGTTTTTATTAAAGAAAACTAAAAAGGATAAATGAGTTAAAGTGATTGAGGAACCCACCAATTTTTTGAGAAATTTGAAATTTCAAATTAAAAGAAAAGAGGAGTTTTTAGATAAGAGTCTTATCTCATTTCGAGCACAGATTAGAAATTGTATCGAAAGTTTCGAAGAGGTCTATTATCGGGAAGCCTATAAAGAGCTGATAAACGAATTACGAGATCGTTCCAAGACACAGGAATAAGTGCTAATAGGCATAAAATCTCGTCTTTTTCGTCGAAAAAAGTAGATAAAAAAGAGAGAAGATTAATATCTAATAACTTTTAACCTTTTATTCTCCGATAATAGTACAGTAGATTTTCCGATTTCGTGGTTTTTCGTCAAACTCCAGATAGATTATCTGTTGCCATGTTCCATGGACTACTTTTCCATTCTGTATGGGGAATGTCTCTGAGGAGCCGATGAGAAACGATCGCAAATGACCCGCACCATTATGGTCACCCCATGTGTTATGATGGGCATAATCCTTGTCATAGGGGATGATTTTTTCGAGAAACTCTTCAATATCGGTTTTTACCAATCCAGGTTCATATTCGGTGGTTGAAATTCCACCAGTAGAGCCAGCAACATGGACATTTACCAATCCATTGGAGATATTACTTTCTCTTACCATATTTTGAACTTTATCGGTGATATTGATGATATCGCAATAGGGTTCTGTGCTTAGAGAAAATGTCTTAATTTCGACAGTCATAGTATTCACATCCGTTTTCTTTAAATAGTAATTTCATTTATTACTCTTAGATAATATAAAAATCTTATTAAATTTAAGTTAAAACCCAGTGAGCTCTCTAATGAAAGTTCGAAATTCTGAGGAGATAAATGAAGAGAATACATTTCATCCTCAGAAGGTAGTATTTATTTGTGGTGCTCCTCATTCAGGTTCCACCTTATTAGGATTGATTTTAGGAAGTCATTCTCGATGTTTTTACGCAGGAGAGGCGAATAAAGTGATATTTCTGAGTTCCGATATGGAAAATCCAGACAGATATTGTAAAGTTTGTGGACCGAGCTGTGACGTATGGGGAGGTCTCATATATAAGGGGGACTTGAATATCTACCCTCTTCTTTCTAAAAAAACCGGAAAATCGATTGTGATTGATTCTACTAAAAAGCTTGAGTGGATAAAAACTCAGCTAAATAAATTGGCAAATACTCCATCAGAGACGTATCTAATTTATCTTTTAAGAGACGGGCGGGCAGTAATCAATTCACGTCTCAGAAAGTATAAAGCAACTCACCCTGAAGAAATTATCGAGGATTGGATTCGCCATATGAAAAAGACAAACTCTTTTTATCAAGGATTTAATGGCCCAAAAATTCAACTCCATTATGAGGAACTTGCCACGGAGCCAGATAAAGCGATAAGATTCGTATGTCAATTTCTCGGTATTATCTATGAGGATGAAATGCTACGCTACTATGATCACGAGCATCATCCATTAGGAGGAAATACCGGTACACAGTCCCTTATTATTAAAGCACAAGAAGAGAATATAAAAAAACAATATATTCAATTGAGTGAACGCAATAAATATTATTATTCAGATCATCCGCTTTCAATTAAGCTAGACCTCCGTTGGGTAAAGGAACTCAGTTCGAATGTGATCGAATTATTCGAACGAAAAGCAGGTGAAATAAATCTTCCTATGAAATGGAACGAAAAATAAAAGAATAAAATAAAAACAAAAAGAAAAAGTCAATGAAACAAAAATATAGAGAGCATAAGTTATAAACACCTAAATGATTTCAAATAATTGCTCATTGGTTTTAACATCGGGGAAAAGTGAACTTATCACGGGGCGATTAAGAAAATTGCAGAGCTTTTTCCACACACCTTCTTCAAAAATGTTAAGAACCAACAATTTTCCCGGTTTATCCTTAAAGTAATCCAAGACATTTTTTGTATGAAGGTCGAAAACATAGGACATTCTCTCTCGATTGAATTTATAGGTTCCATACACACTGGCCCGTAAAAGCCGTCTAACTTTCATATAGGTCTCTGTCTGGGTGGGGTCTTCAAAGGGATCCCGATCGCTCCAATGTCGCTCAAAGGAGGTTAACCATGCTTCTTTATCTCTCATCGTGAGAATAAATTTACTATTAGGAAAGAGTTTATCTAACTGAGCATAGTAGGGTGATACTGTAATATCAGAAATACCGTCATAATCTTTTAACACGGAGAGACTAAAGTTTCCGCTCGATAATTCATCAAAAGTCGCTTTATCGCTGGGATAATGGATAATGTTATATCCTAAAATATAGAGAGCGACTGTGAGACTTTTAGTTCCCGTTCTACTTAATCCAATACAAAAGATCTTCTCATCATTTTCTATAGAACCTAAAGTATTATAGGCAACCCTTAAATCTAATACTTCTTGAAGTTCTAATTTAGGTTTTTCTTTAATCTTTAGTGAGGTTAGTTGTTCCTTAGCGATCTGGGGAAGGTTCTCAATATAGATGCCAATTTCAGTAGCTGGAGCATTAAAAGATATAGAATTTCGGGTGTATTTAACCGCTTGCCTGGCAATTACATAATCTAAATCTTCGTTATGCCAATTAGACATACAGTGCTCTAATTTTAGTTTCCTATGCTCTGTTCGGCTTCTCAATTCTCTGAGCGCATATTTCACATATATGTCTTCATAATATTGAAAGAAATCGTGGAAAATGCGAAAGCGCTTAAATATCTTCTTTTCTCCTAATTTTTCCAAAGCAATGTTCCTTAATCGGGATTCGGGGCGTAAAATGTATTTGAGATCTTCTTCTGGAATTTTTATTTGTTTCATTTCCTCAACCACATCTCTTCTTGTTATATGAATTCCCGTGTGAATAATTCCTCGAAATTTATCCATTACAAAGCAATCAATATAGGCTTCTTCATTTTTATCAAGAAATTCTCTCATATTTTCCATAATTAGACAATCCGCATCCATAAAAACGATAAAATCCCCTTCATATTCGATGTTAAGGATATATTCCATCGCTTTGGCAAATGGCTTTATATCTTCAATTATGTGGACCTTGTCTGGCTTAATATTTTTGAGAGCAAATTCGAGCGCTATATCCGAAGTGCGTTCTCCTATGGTCCTAAAAACCAATTCTACTTTTTTCATTTTAATTAATTTTATTATACTTACGAGTTAATTGAATACAATTATTTTTTTTGACTATTAATTTTATTTAGATAGGGATGTAGCAATTAATTTTTCATTATTTAATGTAAGAGACCGTTTTCCCATCATTTTTATGACTTTTATCTTTTTTGTTTAAATATTGACCATATTCTGTAAATCTTATCCATGTTCACTATTCATGAGAGCCTTATATAAACTCAGAAAAATTATATACTACTTGAAAAAAATATTCAATAATCTAATTTAATATTATTGGTTTTTCCACTTCTTTTTAAAAATAACAAGGAAGAATAATGCCATTTCGAAATAATAAAAAGTATGGACTAATCGAAGATTGCATGAACATTTTGACTATTTATACCTTAAACATTCTCTATATTTATTGATCTGCTCTATAATGCTCAAAGGTAAGCTTTCTTCACTTGCATGTTTCAAAATAAGAATTTTCGAAAGAACCAATAGTTCTTTTTGACCCAAATCTATGATATTACTCCATCCCTCAGTGCGAGCTTCGATACATATGAAATTTTCAGTGCGCCTCCTTTTCATGCATTTTGTATCTTTGCACTTCTCACACATTTTTGGGGTATAATACACGTTTCCATTTCTTAGGAATATTGAAAATGTTCCAAAATTAGGATTGTAAATATTTATCCAATCTTCTTGTATTTCTTCGTATTCGATATTTAGATGCTGAAGATAGTGTTTTAATGCTTTTGCGTTTATTCGGGCACGCTCATAGGAAATCCCTTGAGTAGGTTCATAATACTCATCACATTCATAGTTTAGATTTTTTTTCTCTGAAAGTTTATCTAAGGAAATAAAATCTATAACGAAATTATCATCGTAGGAGTTCGACTCGACTTTGTTTAGGAAAAATTCACTAATTTGTGCAAAAATTTCACGTGCGTGTGTAATAGAATTGATTCTAAATTGTTCAGTTCTGATTAGATCCGTAAAGTTTCCGGAGTTAAAATAAGCTTCTTGTACTTCTTCCGCTGTTTTATTATTCAAGACAATACAAAATATAATCGTGACAATAGGAATACGCGTTTTGATCTCATGAAAATATCGAATTATTTGTTCGACTTTATTCTCTGATATAAGTACTATACAAGCTTCTGCTCCAGTATAGAAGGTAGTTCTGAGAAATGCTTTTTCACGTGAGCAATTGATATTCCATAGGAAATATTCAAAATTATGATTTTGGGAAAACAAATCGACCTTTGAAATGTTGACTCCGATATTTCTCTTGTTTTCCATGGAAAGTGTACTAGAACTGAGATAATCTTGAAATTGATTCTTAATTTCTTCTAAACCCCCAAGTAGGCAGACCTTTTTTTTAAAGTACGCTTCCTTCAAGTTAGTTTTCAGAGAATTCATCGATATTATCTGCCTCCTATATATTAGATAATAAGGAGAATGGGGGAATAGATGATCATACTATAAGTACAAATCCAAATTAATAAATAAAAGCCCATTTGGCAAAAATTCCCTTAAGTAATTTAATTTAAATTTTAAATATATTAAAATTTAATTATTATATGAGAAACACAAAAATGACCGTGAAGGAACCTCCAACTTATGAGATCAATCGTTCTCTTACATTGAGGTTGGAAGATGGGGAGACTATCATCTATGTGAACGGGCAGAAGTTTCGACAGTGTAAATACCTTTTCATCGTCGAGCCGAATAGGTTAGGGGTTAATGAAATAGATTCGATCGATGAGGCGTCAGAATTACTCAGCCGAGAAATGGAGCCAGATTTCACCGACAAAGATTTGGATATCACACCCGAGGAGATGTTCTGGGGACATTGCTCCAACCTCCAAGCATGGGCGGAGCATGACTATGATACCCGCCTTCTTCACTCGAATTTAGCATTTCCACTGCTGGAAGAACTTGCGGAGTTGGGCGACATGCGCGCACGACGCGTCTTTAAAGAGGAGATCGCGAAACGATATATAAATGGCACGAATAAGACACGTAACTTTTTAAGCGTTCGAGGATATTTAGATCTATTATCGGCAGAGGAGTTGACGGCGATAATCGGTCCCGATCTGACGGCAATTATCTCGGAGATCGGTAAGGAAATTGATCAAAGTCTCCGTTTAATCCACGGACCAATTAGTGGTCAAGGGGACGCATACCAGATTGAGAATGGCGTGATAATTAAGCTGAAAATTTCGGGAGTAAAAAGTAAACATAAGGGTAGAATTCCAAAACCAGTAAAAAAATTAACCAAACTGAAGTATTTATGCTGTAGTAGTTTTGATTTAGAGAACATCCCCGAATGGATTAATAATATGACCGATTTGAGGGAATTGCAGCTTGTTCAAAATAATCTCGAAGAAATAATAGATTTGAAACTGCCGAAGCTGGTAAAATTAAATTTATCCTACAATAAATTGAGGTCGGTGGATTTTTCGGGCTGTGTGTTGCCCAATTTAAGAGTTCTAAATATGAATGATAACCAATTAACAAATATAAAAGGATTTTCGTCCGTCTCAAATGTTCGGGTACTCAGTTTATGGCGCAATCAAATAACTAACCTTCCAGAAGAGGTCTTGAATTTACCGAACTTTATTGGATTAGATGTTAAACATGGTAATAATATTGATATTGAGACTGATGAGATTATACGAAAATTAAGAAAAAAAGGAGTCGAGATTCATTAATTTCACCTTAAATTTTCTCTTAATTTTTCGTAAACTTTACCACCTGGTGTAATATAGAGATTATTTAAGGTGATATATTGATTAGCCGTTAGATCTTCAATTTTAAGCTCATATCCTCCTTCTACCAAGAACTTCATGAACTTGAAGGCGCAGTATTGGAGCATTTTCTGTTGAGTGACAGCGTCGCGGTTATTGATTTCTAATTCTCCCAAATTATCGGGATTCGGCGGATTACAGTATAAAAACATCGGAAGTTCGTCCTGGTTCAGCAATGTATTCTTAAGATCTATTAAATCGAATTTTACTTTCGAGGCTTTAGGTTCTAAATTATTATTAAGGGCACTATATTCTCTGAGGAATTTAGCATCATATGTCTCGGTGAGATCGGTAGCTAAAAACAGATCTGCTTTCGTAAATGTTTTTTTACCATCATATACTAGAGATATAACTCGCGGACAGAATAGAGAATAAAAAATAATGCTCTGCACTGCACTATGGACCTCATTGGGTTCACTTCTTTTAAAATTAAATGCAAATTCGGTAAAATCTAAATTTTTGTAGCTTTTGTATAATTTATAATTTTTATCAATCCCTCCTCCTTTTGTCTTAAAGAATTTGACCGAAAATTCCTCTGAACTTCCATCTTTAAATAACACTTCGTATAGTTCCTCGTAAAGCGACGATAATTTTTCCTCAAATTTGGGGATTGAATTCCAGAGCCTATCAAAACTCTGATAATAACCTCTTGGAACCATTTTATTTTCTACGCTAGAATAGGCAGAGAATATGGAGCTAATATAAATATTGAAATGTTTTAATGGATTGAAAAGATTATCAAGATCTTCATGGCTTAGTTTTAAGGTTATAAACCCAGATGCGAGGAACGGATTTGATTCTCTTTTACCCTTTATATCGAGGTTTATACCCTCTCCCTTTTCCCATACTTCTCGCATATCCTTTAGGTAATCATAATAATCTGTTGGCGCAACAAGATATTGTTTTAAAGCATCTCTTGCATTGCTTATGGTCCATCTTCTCCATTTTAAAAAATATACTATTTGTTCATCATTAAGTCCATTATTTATATCTATTGTCAGAATTTCTTTTTTGAAAATGTTGAGCGCAGCACTTGTCTCATCTCCTGCCTTAACTTTACGAACATTCTTAATTTTAAAAAAATCTTGAATTTCCGTTTCCAGCTTCGGAGCTAATTCTTCATAAACTTTCTCTCTTGCATCGGTATGCAGCGTATCAAAAGAAGATTCAATATAACTCATATAGGGTTCATATTCATTTCTCAAAATACCATCTAATGCCTTCCCGTAGTCCTTAAGATGTTGAGGCATAAATCGTTCGAAATAGTTAAAGAGGAAGCCTTGAGAAGTGGGTGCGGCTATTTTTAATCGTCTAAATGAACCGTCAATCTTCAAGTCTAGAAAAAGACCCATCGAGAGGCATCCCAAAAGTATTTTCCGAAAAATAATTTTTATATTTTGTTCACTACTAAAATCTCCAGGATCTCCATATGAAAAAATATGTTTTATACTAAACTCGGAAAGAAGTGTGGCAAAATCTTTAACTGGAATACTTAAAAACTCTATATTCATCTCCTCGCTTGTCGTATCCCGCCTAAAAGAGACCAAACCCAGACTCATCAGCGCAAAGGTGGGATAGCCAAAGATTTTAACCATAATATCGGTAAGTTGCGTAATAATTTTAAAGTCTTCCTCATTGAACTCCTCTCCCTCCGAAAACGTGAGAGGTTTATCTCTGTCGCCATCCTTAAAAAGGGTATTTTCGTGGTTGGCTAAAAAGCCTACATTCCCCGGTTTTAAGATCGCATTCTGCATAAGCACCAGCCAAGAACTATAGAACATTTTAATCCTGGCGGTATTTTCCATATCTTCCAAATTGAGTTTCAAATGTCCATCCTCATCGACAGAAATCCGATTGATAGTGTTTTCCCAGTAAAGATCATGCTCGGAATCTAATTGCGGATTTTGTTCATGATAAATAACGCTGCTGGTTTCGTACATTGGGTCGCCGTCTCTTGGGGCGAGTATCGAAACCTTTTCAATATGAGAATCTTTAGAATATTCATTAGGCTCACTAAATAAATTTAATAAAGTCTCGGAAGGTATTACGGGAGAAATATCTAGACCTTCTCTCTTCGCCCTTAATGAATATCTATCCCACTGGAACATATAATGGTTAAGAGCTGAGAGTTGGGTTATCAATATGCTCATTCGCTCTCGCTCGGTCGCATCTTCGGCGTTATTTAAATAAAATTGCAATTTCTCAAAATTATTACAACTAAACCCGGGATATCTGACCTTAATCCTCTCTTTATACCCTACTTTATCCTTAAAACTCCCATCCCGTAGAACGATACCTTGGAAATGCTCTTGGTGCACATCGACCGTGACAATCTTGTCGTGTAGTTCCTGTAAAAATCCGATAAATTGGTTCCCGGAGGACTGCCCTAAGGCACGATAGTACTTTAATGTGAACACGAGCTGCTTTTTCCCGTCCATATAAACCATTCGTTCGTCCTCTTCTAACCTATCTTTGATGTATTCCTCAAACCACGCCTCACCCTT
>SHMW01000019.1:55644-56756 GCA_008080735.1 Promethearchaeota archaeon | reverse complement strand
ATTCTATCCACCTGTCAATATACGTTCTAGCCACAATACCAGATTTATTATCACTTATGGAAGTTGATTCCTCAGAAGGTGTTTTCTTGATACTTAACGAAGAGATTGAATCATATAATATATCAAAATATTGATTTTCCCTTCGATACTCAAGAGCAATTTCATTAAATCTTTCAAATAACTTTTCATGGGTTTTTTTTATCATAACTAATCTTAAATCTTTCTTTTTTTAATGATACATACAAATATTATTTATACTAAATTGAGTTTATTTCTCGATAAATAAAATTTACACCAATAAATAAACAATATCATAAATTTTTATTTATTTTATTCGATTCTAGTTCCGAAATACGCTTTTCTAAGAAGGTTATTGTTTCAATCAAATTATTTATCTTCTTATTATTTTTTACAATTTCATTTTCTAAGTACTCTATTTTTTCCAGCGCCCAATCCAGAGTATCTGATTCCTCATTGGGTTTTATCAACCAATTGAACAGGTTAGTTATGAATTTTCTATTTTCTAATTTATTTATCCCAAAGTTTGGATCTTTCGAAAATATATCAATATCACCCAAAGCTGCTACCTTTCCTTTACCAAATGTGGTGCAAGCTGAAATTATATAGGATTTCTTCTTAATTTCTTTATCCCAATCGTTAATTGATGAGTTGTATTTTTCAGCCCATCCATCTTCATTTAAAAACAATAAAGGTGTTGCCTTTCCTTTTAAAAGAAGGGAGCAAGATCCTCCAAGGATGACTTCTCTGAGTTGATCACTAATCTCATGACTAGGGAAAGAGGTGATGTTAATAATATTACAACTATTCTTATTTGGAGCTTTATGTTCTTTCAGAATATTCTTTTCAAAAAATATATCAAAATATTTACCGGAGATATCATTAATATTAGTTTTTTGGAGAGCATCTCCACCATATTCACTAACTAATAATAAAGAACCTCCTTTTTTTACAAAATCTACAATAGTAATGATTTCTGAATTGGAAAAATAGTCATTTATAGGATTTCCTATAATTAACAAGTCAATCCCATTCATTAATTCTTTATTAATTACTGAGTTTTTATTATTAACAATCTCATAATTTAGTTTATT
>SHMW01000019.1:33623-55634 GCA_008080735.1 Promethearchaeota archaeon | reverse complement strand
AAAAGGTTTAAGAATTCAAAATATTCACTTTCCAAAATGTTAAGCATCTCATTATGAGATAAATCGAATAAAATCCTATTTCTATTTGAAAAAGACATTTCTGAAATAATTTGTTAATATTTATCTCATTAATGAAAAAACAATTATAAAAAAATACCTATGCTGATTTTTATAAAAGCAAATTGTTTTGTAATGCTCTTCTTTAATGAAAAATCTTAAGTAAGATTGTAAATTTATACGATTGATTTGCTAAATTGAAATAAATAAGGCATATATTATTATATAGGACTCAGAAGCTACTTTTCCGATAGAATAAAGCTTGTTTCAATTGGAATTATCATTACAGTTATTATATTTATGATATTTCGAATTTTATTTGTATTATTCGATTTTCCATATTTTATGGAAGGTCCTTTTGATGCCGACTTCTATATTTTAAGAGATCATATGGAGGGAGGGCTTTATCATTTTTATGATGAAAACAAAGCTAGAGCTGCAATTTATCTCTATTATTGGTATTTCTTATTTTTCCCTTTCTATATAATTCCACCACAGATCTCAATATATTTATGGGATATATTCAGATTGATAACATATTTGTATGTTATAAATAAAGTTCAAAAAATTTCTAAAGATGATTTTGTTGTCTATAGTTTTATTCTTTTAAGCTATATCGGATTTTTCTTCGATGCCTACTTGGGAAATAGTAATTTCTTAATTTTATTTTTCCTCTTTCAATCGTATTTATATTTGGATACGAATAAAATCTGGTTGAGTGGGATATTTTTTGCATTATCTTGTTTTAAAATAACCAGTTTTCTTTTCCTACTTTTGTGGGTTATTCTGAGGAAATTAAAATTAAGGGATATTCCAAGATATATAACTCCCTTTTTACTATTTTTAATACCCTACATTATTTTTCCAAATCTATTTTTTCAATATATTAATAATTTGTTCATTTTAGAAGGTTTAAAAGGAGAATTAGTTAAACTCCCCGATCTTGGTAATCCAATTCTTAATTTTTTAGCCGAAATCTACTTATTTATTTGGCAAGCAGTCCAACCCGCCCAGATAATGGTATATGCTTTCTTCCTATTTTTTATTATGAAATATATTATGGAAAGAAAAAAAATCAAACAGTCTCAAAGTAAGTAGATCATATTATTGTCGGTGGTCTCTGAGCCATCCTATGAAATAGCACATCTCAATCGGTATTTTGAAATATTATTTTTAAAAATTTAATTCCTCTGGCGGATAACCGCAAGATTAAAAAGAAAGAAGTGATTATATTCATGTATGACCGTACATGGAATATTTCCCACTTCTATTCGGAAATTAGGAATTAAATCACTTCTTTCTAATGATAGTATTCTCTTATTTTATAAAAAGTTTTGTGATGTAGTCATCTCTCGCACATGGCGAATCAAACGGGCAAAAAACTCTAAATATGAGGATTCAGACTTTCTAAGAGTATTCTTCTTTTCAGAAATTATAGGTAGATCCATTCATGACACCAGCGAGCAGCTTAATGCGTACATATTGAGTCATAAAAAGGGAAGACGGGAAATGTTTTCAGACGGGCGCAAAAAAAGATATGTCCCCCACCAAACCGAGGTTAACAAATATTTACGGAGAATAGGGATTAGAAAAACTCGTAGAATTCTGCGTGAATGTCTTGATAAACAATTACAAGACGCATACAGATCTAACCTCATCTCAAAAAAGGTGAATGTATTAATCGATTTTACAGAACATCCCTATTATGGAGCACGTGAAGACAAAATGATCAAGGGGACTAATCGACAAAAGGGAACAAAAAAAATGCGCCTTATCTCGGCTTTTCATTGCTTTCTCGAAATGTCCATCTGTATGCAGGATTGGAGCATGTGGCAAATGGTCAATCTAAGATTCCAATAATCAAAACATTCTTGGCTCATCTTCTCGAATTGGGATTTGAATTAAAATATGTGTTAATGGATCGCGAATTTTATAGAGCTGAATTGATAGATGATATAAAACAAAAAGGTGGCAATGTATTGATGCCCGCGAAACAATATAAAAAAATCAAGCAATTTATTAAAGAATACTTGAAGGGAAAATCGGGGCGAGTGCTAAAGTATTCATTTTCTACCGCTACCACAGCAAAGCGCCATTTTAAAAGCGATGTTAACCTCATAATACGGGCAAAACGGGGGTTTTCTCTCCAAACTATTAAGAGAGATGTTCGGAGAGGGACACTCCCTCTGAAGGATGCATATCATAGAGTTTTTACGATTATGACAACCGAGAAACCAAAGGGGAAGGAAAGCTCATGGGCGTCCCGCACATCCCTCTTTTATCGCCGTCGATGGCTTATCGAGACAGGATTTTCCGACTTAAATCGGAGTAATAGACGATGGCGCTCGAACCACGATAATGTGAGATATCTCGATATGCTTGCACGGATTTTCCTTTATAACTCTTGGAAAATGAATAGGAAGCGCATTCAACTTAAGCGAACTCGAAAAATGAGCTCTCGCAGCTGGACTCTTAACCAGAACCAAAACACCCTCAGAGAACTGTTTCTTAGAGCGGAACAAAAATCACTGGGGGTGGCGGGATAAGTCACTAATAATGTCGGTTGACCGACCACCGTAAAATATTTGAAAAAAAATAAAAAATTAGATACTGAAACAAAAAAAGAACAATTTTGAAAAATCCTTTATTCAAAATCTGAATTAAGAAAAGAGATAATAACAAAATTTTTTAAATTTTATTAAATAATCATTTTTGGAAATGTGGTTATGTGTTTAGTTAAGATTATCATAATTCATGTTTAGCAATGTAGAAAATATACTAATTTGATATGGAATAATAAATATGGAAAAAAAAGCAAATACTATTGGAATAGTGGGACTCTCATTCGGAGACGAGGGTAAAGGAAAGATAACTGATTATCTCGCACAAAACGCAGATATTGTAGTGCGTTTCCAAGGAGGAAACAATGCGGGCCATACTGTAGTTCATAATGATAATACATTTAAATTTCACATCATGCCCTCGGGAGCGGTTCTCGAAAAAGAAGTTATTATTGGAAATGGTTGTGTAGTAGATCCAAAGGTATTATTGGACGAAATTGAAAATCTAGAAATAGGAGGAAAAAAAGTTAATCTCAAATTGAGCTCAACGGCTCATGTGATATTTCCCTTTCATCGAGATGTTGATGGTCTAGAAGAAAAATTTAAAGGAGAATATAAAGCGGGAACCACAAAAAGAGGCATAGGGCCAACATATTCAGATAAAGCTGCGAGATTTGGATTGAGGTTATATGATTTAATTCATCCAAACTTATTAAAAAAGAAATTAGAAAATCTATATGAAATTAACAAAAAAATAATCCATTGCTATGATCCTACATGGAATAAAGAACTGGATAAAATTTATGAGGAATATAAAGACTATGGGGTCAAATTAAAAAAATATGTAATAGACACTGCATACTATCTGAATAAGCAAATAGATTCTGGAAAAAAAGTTATTTTTGAAGGTGCTCAAGGAACTCTTTTAGGTATAGACCATGGCTTTTATCCTTTTGGTACATCATCGAATGCAAATGCAACTGGAATTTCAAATGGAACGGGAGTGCCATCTAATAAAATCGGTCCAATTTTAGGAATAATAAAAGCATACACCTCAAGAGTAGGAGAAGGCGCTGTACCCTCAGAATTAGAAAATGAAATAGGTGATCAAATAAGAGAACAAGGTCATGAATATGGGACAACAACTGGGAGACCTCGTAGAGTTGGCTGGTTAGACTTGTTTAATATCAAATATTCTGTCATGATTAATGGAGTTAAAGATATAGCAGTAATGCTATTAGACGCTTTGGAAGGAATAGATCCCCTAAAAATATGTATAGGATATGAGTTTGAAGGGGAGATATTAGAAAGTTGGCCAATTCAGCCAGAAATTGTAGAAAAATGTCGACCAGTCTATAAGAATTTTAAAGGATGGGATAAGCGCTCCAGAGAAGAATGGTCTTCAATAGCAAATAACGGATATGATGCATTACCAAATGAAATGAAAGTGTATCTTGATGCGGTTAAAGAGTATTTAGATGTGGATATTGCTATCATTTCGATCGGCCCTGAGCGAGAGGATACTATAATTCTTAAAGAAATTTTCTAATTAATTTTCTTTATAACCACTTTTTCTAAAAGTGCCGTAAAATCATTATAATTTAATATTCCAGGTCCTATTTTAAGAGTATTTGCCGCACCTGTAGCAATTGCATAACCAAAACTTTCAAGTATATTTTTAGTTTTTATATACTGTGTTGTTAGACCTGCTAAAAATGAGTCACCAGAACCGACAGTATCTAATATCGGTTTATCTATTAAAACATTCCCAAATAGGCTATATTCTTCAGTCAATAATAATGCCCCTTTTTTACCTAAAGTAATCGCAATTGTTTGTAATTCATTATTAAGGAGTATTTTAGTTTCCTCAATTATCGTGGAATATGCTTTTGATGGTTCATTCAAATCAATATTTTTAATTATTTTTTTATCGAGAATTTGATTTAACTCTATTAAATTTGGTTTTATAATAGTAGGATTTGCCTTAATTCCCTCAATTAGCGGATTTCCACTGGAATCTAAACATGTTAGTGTATTTTGCTTTTTAGCTAATTTAATTAATTCGAAATATATATCTTGATTAGTATTAGGAGGGATTGATCCCGAAAAAACACATAAATCACCCGATTTAATGTTCTCAGATAATTGATTTTTCAATTCATTCAAATCTGAATCTCTTACTGAGAATCCTAATTCCCTAATATGGGTTGTTGATTTACTTACTGGATCATTAATAGTTTTATTCGAGCGAGTCTCACCTTCCACAGGAATTAATGTAAAAGATAGATTATGGTTTTTTAAGAATTTAGAATATAGTACTATTTCATTTTTTCCTACTAAAGCATAAATATTAATATTAATCTTGGGATCTATTTCTTTTACTGCTAAACTGTAAGAAATAGCTTTTCCAACAGGAAAAATTACCTTTTCATTTACCTTGAATGTACCCCCCACATGAAAATTTTCAATTTTATAGATTAAATCAATAGTAGGATTCAATAAAACTGCATGGATCATAATAATTTGAATAAATTAAGAAGATTAAAAAATTACTTTAGTGAAGTTTAAAGAAATAAAAACTAAAATTATTATCTCATTAAAAAAGAAAATGAAAAAATTGTTATGAAATTCCTTCTATTGGAGAGGAATTATATTTTGTGCCACAATTTTCACAATAAACGCTACCTCTCGAACTAAGTAAGTCAAATGCTTTTTCGGAAAATTCAGAGCCGCATTCTGAGCAAAACTTCACTTTATCTGGCTCTTTAAAACAAAAAACGGGTTTTATCTCTTTTTTAGGATAAGACTGAGAGGAACCATTCACAGTATTATACTGGATAGATATTTTTGATGGATCTTCTTTTCCAGATATTGCATAATATAATGCTTTGAACAGCTTATAGATACCCACCCCAATATATTTGAGCAGATAGTATGTACCTTTAAATATATAATAAACTAAATATACCAAACCTTTGATTATATAATAGGCTAAAACTAGCGTTAAGGAAAGGATGGCAAATATCCCAGCAATTACGAGAATCTGAGCATATAGTGGTTGGATCATGAACCAATTTACAAATTCATTCCAATATACGGCAAACCAGTCAAATTGATAATTATTCCAATCTACCATTTTGATTACACTTTTAATAATTATTTATGTATTTAATTAACTTAATTAGGAGAAATTTTAAACTAAATATTAAAAAATTGGAGTCCAATTCTTGTATTGTAGCCTATTTTCTGGAAAAATAAATGATTTGAGGAAATAGATTAGATTAACGTAGGGCAATTAAGGCAAACCGATAATAATAATTTATTGGTGGCCATTCGATATCTAAATCAAGAGCTTTCACCATATTTGTAACATGTATCCCTACAGCCTCCATAGAGTATCTTATCTTTTCTGGATATCGGCATGGTTTTTCATCGTCATAACTACAATTTTTATATCCTTGTTTTTCACATACAAGGCAATGTCCTCCCCATAAAATTAAATTTTCTTTATATTGTCCATCAAAATCCTCAAAAAACAATTTTACTTCTTTTTCTAAATCTTCTCTAATATCAGTTTTATAATACAAATTATTTCTTATTCTTTTTTCACTTCGATTGGGGTATTTTCGTTTTTGCCGCCTGATATACTCAATCATATTGAACTTTGTATATACTAGAAAAAATTTAGTAAATTTTGAGACTTCTTCTTCCAAATATGGGGCAGCAGGAGGGCATGCCCAACTATGATTGTAATTTGGACATTGAAATTTTTCACTCACACAGAATTTTTGAACTTTTGGATCAAAAAATAAATCTTTAAACTTAATTTCCTTGAAAGGCATTTCTTAGTTTGAAAACCAAGCTCTTTTAATTAGTGAAATAAATTAACAACCGTTTTTTAAAATAATTATTATTCAAATTAATGATAATAAGAGAAGGGGATAGAACAATAATCAGATCCCTCTGAAGTATTCGCTTTTATACCTTATATTGATTTTAAGCCAATTCTCTTTTTAACATTCACTAATCTTAATAAATTTATCTCCTTTTGTTTTTTCAGCAGATCCCAACCTTTTTCTTTCTCTAATCCATGTGCGGAAAGGAAATTTGGTGAAAAGTTGTTTTTCCCTTCAGATGCCATCTTCTCGACTATTTGGTTTTTTTCTTCTTGATTAGTGACTTCCTTTAATTCAGCTTGAATAGTTATGAAACAGAAATTACTTAGATCGGGTTCCAAGTCTTCAATGGAAACGCATACATTTTTATTCTTATCGAGAATTTTCTTTTTTTTCCCATAATCAGTAAAATGAAAGTATAGAGTTCCATTTTCATAAACATATTGAAATGGAGCGATATATGGATACTTTCCATCGAAGAAGGCAATTCTACAAATCTTCTTTTCAGTTAAAATTAACTCTATTTCATTATCTGTCATTTCTGGTAATTTAATTAGACTAATTTATCTCGCCTCCTCATATAAGCTATAGATGAAAATTTTTATGTACATTACTAAGACCATTTAGTAACATATTGATACTTGCTAATGAATCTAGGTATAAGATTTTAATTAATCAGTTATTATTGGTTTGAAATTTCGCTATTTAACCTTTTTTTTTGCTAAAAAGGTAAAACAAAATAATTTTATAATTAGTCCTTATTTATCTCAAATGTTATTTAAAATCAGAAGTGAATTACTGATTTTTTTATTTTTTATTAATCTAACTAGTGTGAATTTTGAATGGATATAATTATTAAGAATGGTAAAATTGTTGATGGCACGGGTAATCCTTGGTATTTTGGAGATATTGGAATTAAAAATGACAAAATTTCTTTAATTAAAAAAAATATTGAAAAAGAATGTGAACACTTAATTAATGCTCATGGAAAGATTGTATGCCCAGGATTTATTGACGCCCATACCCATTCCGATCTCGCTGCGATTACAAATAAGGCTGCCTCTAATTATTTAACTCAAGGAGTGACAACTAATGTAATCGGTAATTGCGGATGGAGTGCAGCCCCCCTAAATCCAAACACAGTTGGGGATTTATTATCCCTAATAGCTCCTGATATTAATACAGACTTAACGAAATTATGGCAGAGTTTCGGAGATTTTCTTGATTTTCTGGAAAAAACAAGATTTACTATTAATTTGGTTCCTTTATTAGGACATGGAACATTGCGAATCGCTGTAATGGGTCTTGATAAGGGAAAACCAAATAATACTGAAATGGATAAAATGAAAGAATTGGTTAAAAATGGTATGGAATCTGGTGCTTTCGGCATCTCTGCCGGTTTAGAATATATGCCGGGCATTTTTACTAAACCTAAAGAGTTAATTGAGTTATGTAAAATGGTTGCTATATATGATGGTGTGTTTTCGATACATATCAGAGACGAAGGTAATCTAGGTGGAGAAGCTGTAGATGAAGCTATCTATATAGCCCAAAATGCAAATGTTTCCCTTCAAATATCACACTTAAAATTGGACGGAAAAAATAATTGGGGAAAAGCAGAGCAAAGATTGGAGCAATTAGAAAAAGCGCGTGAAAATGGAATAGATGTAACCACCGATGTATATCCATATACATTTTGTATGACCAATCTTCACGCGCTTCTTCCAGATTGGTTATTTCAAAAAGGATTAGAGAATGTAAAAATGGCCATGAAGGATCAAAAAAATAGAAGTAAGCTTAAGAAATATTATAAAAATGGGACTTCTATGTTAGCACCTTCTACTCTCGAAGATTGGGACAACGTAATTTTAACTAATGCGACAAACATGAGATATAAAAATAAATCTATATATCAAATTTCCAAAGAAAATCAAATAGACATATTGGATGCATTACATGAAGTTATCATTTCTGAAGGTTTGGCGATATTAGTTGTACTAAAAGGTATGAATGAAGATGACGTCCAAACCATTGCTAAGCACCCTCTCTCCATGGTAGGATCGGATGGTGGAGTCAGTAAGGAAGAGGATAGAAAAATCCATCCAAGGTATTATGGTACTTATCCCAGATATTTAAAAAAATTTGTACTTGAGAATAAAATTCTGAGATTGGAAGATGCTATTCGAAAAATGACTTCATTCCCGGCTAATAAATTCGGGATTAAAGACCGTGGATTATTAAAAGAAGGGTTTTATGCTGACATCAATATTTTTGACCCAAAAATGATCAAAGATAACGCGACACTTCAAGAACCGAACAAATTTTCTGAAGGAATAGAATATGTAATAATTAACGGAAAGATAGTTCTAAACGGTGGCAAGATTAAAAGAAAATATCCAGGACGCGTGCTTAGAAAATAACACCAATAAGGAAGGTTTATTTAGTTATTTTACATATCTCTTCTCAACAAAAGGACTAGTCATTGCTCTAAGTAGTGCTTCATAACTCATATTAAATTTGACCTTTTCTCCAATTTTATATTCATTATCCTTAATATCGCAAATGAGATAATCACTTGAGGCACCCATAATATCTATATTATCTATGGGCACCAATCCTTTCTCTTCGATATCTTGTCTTCCAATGTCCAAAAGAGCTTGAGATCTTACACCTTTTCCTCTGTATTTCTTATTTTTAAAGATGGATGGTTCACCAAATGCATTAGTTGAAAACTTTCCTGTAGGATTTTTTGGCTTTTTACTTATTTGGACAATTTCAGCGATAAGACTGATTGTATCTTGCTTTAAATCATGTATAGGACTGTCTTCAATTGATTCTGCGCCTATAATTAAAGCAGTTCCTAATCTTAAATTATTTACAAGACCTAAATCATCAGCATTTTTAACCCATTTATAATTAGCCGAATTCCCTCCGGAAACGAATTCGAATCTAATGCCAAATTTATGCTGAAGACTTGCTGCGATTTGTGAAAATCTCTTCATATTCTTTTGATCAGGTATTACTCCTGCAAAACATTTCAGATTGGTTCCTAAACCGAGGAGAACAATTCCTTCTAATTCCAATGTCCTTTTAATTACCAGATCAAGATTTTCTGGCATAAACCCCTCTCTTAAATCCCCCATTTCAACCATTATAATTACTCCGTGCTTTTTATTTAGCTTTATTGCTTCTTTGGAGAGATTTTTTAGAATTTCCAATTCTGAATTAAGACTAATATCAGCATATTTCACCACTTGTTTTATCTCAGAGAGGCTCGGATTTCTGATTAATACTAATTTTGCACCTAATTTGGCGTTATATAATCGTTTAATATTTCTTATTCTAGAATCGCCAATATAAGTGATCCCAGCATCACGAATTACTTTAGCAATTTTCGGATCCCCTAAAACAACTTTTGTAATCCCCATAATGCTAATTCCTTTTTTATTGAGTTGTTCTTTCAAAATTTTCGCATTGTAATATATTTTAGACAAATCTATCTCAACATGGGGCAAATAAGTACACCAAGTCTATGTTGTTATTTTTTGTATTTATTTATATTCTAATAGCTTATTCTATGTTTTCAAATTTGCTAAATATTTTCTTATTAGAGATAAAGTTAAAATCATAAAAATCTAGTGCTAAAGGAATTTTGTGCCGGTGAAAATAGAGAGACTCAAACGACATATACATGAGATAATTTAATATAATTTCTTTCAGCTCAGTATAACGAAGATTTCCCAAATTTGCGTCCATTACTATAAAATTCAAATATCGTTTATTCAATGTTTTGATTTTCTTAATTAAAAGTTCTCGTCTTTTAGGAAATCTTATCTCCTCTAAGAATTCAATTAAAAAGATCAATAAGTCTCCATTTTCCCATTCGATAGCATGTGATATTGGTTTAATTGCTTTTATGGGAAAGCATTTCTTTAGAATATTGAATGCGGCAATTCTAATCTTCTCATTAGAGTCAGAAATAAGAATGACTTCAAATAAAAGAAATAAAGATTTATGATTAGACCCGATAGTACCTAATATCTCAATTGAATCAAATCTGACTAAATCATTTTTAGACTCAATAATTAGGAAAATTAATGTCTTTATCGCAAATTCCTTAGATATTTTCCCAGAATTGAAATTCTCTAAAATTAATTTTGGTTTTAACGACATAAGATAAAATATGCCATCTTTCTGTAGGAATTGCTTATTTTTTAATTAAAATATTTAAAGAAATTATAATATTTAAATACAACAATAGAAATCCTCCTATTTAGGATTAAAAAATAATTATAATGATATGCTCTTGTTCTCTGTTAGTGACATTAATATTTTAAAAACTTGAATTATATTAACGCATCTTTATAAAAAAATAAAATAAAAAATTGAATGATTAGATTTTGTTAAACTGCGATTTAGCTGCTCCACATACGGGACAAACCCACCTATCAGGGATTTCTTCAAAGGGTGTACCGGGTTCAATTCCCCCGTCAGGGTCTCCTTTGACTGGGTCATAAACATAACCACATACAGAACATCTATATTTTCCTCCAAGCTCTTCTGCTGTTTTGGTTATTTCCTCCTTCGAGACCTCAGAAATATCTTGTTCCTCTGAAATTTCCCTTGAGGGAAGATCATAGAGATTAGGCATTCCATGTTGATATTTTTTCATGGCATGTCGAGAAATAACAATTCTTTGAATCTCCGAAGTTCCTTCATAAATCTGGAATAATTTTGCATCTCTGAACAATTTTTCAACAGGGTATGTCTTTATATATCCATAGCCACCAAAAATTTGAATTGCTTCAGTAGTCACCTCCATCGCGACGTCTGATGCAAATGCCTTAGCACATGCCGAACTTATGTTATTATCGATTCCTTGATCTGCTTCCCAAGCTGCTCTATAAGTTAACAACCTTGCAGCTTCGATATTTTTATACATTTCGGCAATTTTAAATTGAATTGCTTGATAATGATCAATAGTTCTTCCAAAAGCTTCTCGCTCTTTTGCATAATCAATCGAATATTCCATCGCGGAGCGTGCACATCCTACAGCAAAAGCTCCGATTGCTGGTCGAGTATTCGCAAATGTTTGCATTGCTAAAACAAACCCATATCCTGGTTTTGCTAGTACATTTTTTTTAGGAACTCTGACATCATTTAATATCACAGAACAAGTATTTGATGCTCTTTGCCCTAATTTCGGAATATGTGCTCCGGTTCGAAGCCCTTCAGTATCTTTTGGAACTATAAAGGCACAGATCCCTTTATGCCGTTTCTCTGGATCCACTGTCGCGAAAACTGAAATATAATCTGCATACCCAGCATTCGTTATCCAATACTTTGAACCATTAAGAATAAAGTCATCCCCATCTTTTTCCGCTCGACATTGCATTCCAGCAACATCTGAACCCATTCCAGGCTCTGATGTAGCAAAAGAAATTAGTTTGAATTCATCAACTAACTCTTTTAAAATACGTTCCTTTTGCTCATCATTTCCGCCAAGTATTATTGGCTCAGCACCAAGATTATTATCAAAAATACTAGTGGCTATTCCTGGACAGGCAGCGGCTATTTCTTCTACGACTATGATTGATTCAACTAATCCATAGCCAGGACCGCCATATTCTTTTGGTATTCCCAGATTCAATAAATCTTCTTCCCATGCCCTTTTAATAACATCCATTGCCATAGTATTCTTTTCATCATAACTTCTTGCGACTGGTAAAACTTCCTCAACAGCAAATTCACGAGCTTTCTGTTGCAATTCTTTTTGTTTCTCGGTTAAAGTAAAATCCATTTGAATTCCTCTTTTACATTTAAATCGATGCTACATTTAATAGCATTAAGACTAAATAGAAATATATCTTAAAGTTCTACTTAATCGTTTAAGAAATCTTTAGTTTTAAAATTATTAAATATACTCTTAATAATATATTATTTCTCAATTTTAGAACCACAAATAGGACAGAAAACAGAACCTTTTACAGTTGCTCCACAAATAGGACACAACTTTAGAGAGCTCTTAGATCTTGGGGGTCTTAGAGAACTTATTGACACTTTCTCATCATTATGCTGATTTTTTGCAAATCCACGATTACTTTTATTATTTGAGGACCCATTGGAATTAATCTCTATTTCTGTACCGAAAAAACCTCCAACTTTTACCTTTTTTTTACTCGGGGGTCGCAACGGAATGTTTCCATCATCTGTTATATCTTCTTTGAAATCTTCATTGGAAATATATTGTTCTAGAACATTTTCTTTCTGTTCTGAATCAATTTCTTCTTGTTCTGATTTTTCTGATAAAATGGTGTCTACAAAATTTTTATCCAATTTTAAAAGAGCTCCACAGCGCGGACACCTAAATATATTAGGAAAGCCAATTTGATTTGAAATCGAATATTCAGCAGCACAACAGCTATGAAAAGGAGCATCGCAATTATAACATTTATGAAGCTCATCACTATGGGTCTCACATATCGGGCATAACTCCTGTTCGCATAAAATACAAATAATTTCATCTTCTGAAGAAAGAGAAATTAGATCTGTAGCCAATTTTTCGTAAAAGGTATAATCATCATCTAATACTTTTTGGGATTCGCTCTTTAGGACATTTATTTTTTCTTGGGTTTTGAGTAGTGAATTTAGATAAGTATCAAGGTTTTTTCTATTATCACAATAAAATGTAGCTCCAAAAGTTTCGCTTGTAATTACCTTTAACTTAACATCATCCTCATAAAATTTATCTTCTCCTAATCGAATCACATTTATTGTAGTAGTGAAGTTTTTAGCTTTCAAAATTAAATTATAGAGTGCTGTATGGTATTCGTCTGACAGATGACTAACAGAATCAGATAACACTATAACTTGATATTTTTTAGGATTGTTTCTGCTTACTTTAAAGATATGAGCAAGGATTTCATACAATCCATTTTCAAAATAACTCACATGCTCCTCTCGCTCATCCCAAATATCTTCAATTGTATCTATAATCCGTTCCGCATTTTTGTCATATAAACTAAAGATCTCTTTTGCTTTCTTAAATAAAACTAATCCATAAGAAATATTTTTAAATAAATCATTTTTATTTTCAATAAAATCATCTAATGCTTTAACCAAGGTTTTTCTCTTTAAAAAATCAGTAGAAAGATCCAAATAGAAAATGATTTCTTCAGACTGGGATAACTTATTATTATTAAAATTCATGAGATATGATTTTACCTGTTATTAAAAATTCTAAATTCCATCTATTTTAAGAAACTAATCTAAAACTAATAAAATAGATTTCTTATTTATTTTTAATCAAATCGAAACTTCAATTATATGTATCCTAGTTGTAATCTATATTTTACTACCACAATATAAACAGCGATCTACTCCATTTGGGAGTGATTTGCCGCAAATAGGACAAAGTTTTAATTTTTTTCTATTATTGGTTTTTGTTTGGATAATATTACTCTCAAGATTCGGTTTCCAATATCTTGTTTGATTTGGTTTGGTAGGATTTTTCAAACTTGCATTTGAAGAGATATTTCCAGTTTTAGGATGGTCAAAATGGCTTTCTGATGCCGAATGGTTATTATTAGATTTGGAGGGCTTTATTGATTTTTCATAAACTATTTTACCTTCTTTTTCTATAACTTTATAAGTTTTTCCAAAAAAACCCCCAATTCGTATATATTTAGCATTTCTTTCATCCTTCTCATCTATTATTCGGTCTTGACTCCCTCTTTCCCATTTTTTAAACTCCAAGGGTTCTGGGGGTTTGACTCTATCTAGATTAACTTTTTGTTGCATTTTTTTCGGAGAATCTTTCTCAGTTATCTGATCCTCTTGATTTATCCCTTTATTATGCATTCTTATAACTTCTTTTTGAAGTTTTAATAGCCTTCCACACTTTGGACATCTGAAAATAAAGGGAATTCCAATATTATTATCAATTGAATAATCTAAAACGCAACAACTATGAAATGCTGTTCCACAATCTGTGCATTTCATAGGGATATCATATACATCAGCACACACAGGGCAAATTTCGTTATCGCATAAATAACAAACAAGATTTTCCTTATTTAAAGGCTCTTTTAAGGTTTTAGCCAGATTGCTATAGAACATTAAATCTTCGTTCGAAATTTCAATCTGATCTGGTTTATGTCTAAAAGTATTTACCAGGTCTTTAGGATTGATCAATTTATTGAAGGTTGCGGTTAATTCTTTTTTATCTTTTACATAAAAGATCCCTCCTTTTGTATCCGACACCAGAATGTTTAGTTTAACCTCATCATCAAAAAATCGCTTTTTTTCTTTCGATAATCTAATAATATCTATAAATGTAGGGAAATATTTAACCTTGGAGACTAAATCAAAGAGCGATTTTTGGTAATCTTCTGAAAGACCGCTTGGTGTATCTGAAAGAATAATAATCCTATATGCTTTTGGACGCTTCCTAATACTTTCAGTTATATAAGAAAGGATATAAAATAATCCTTTTTCAAAAAAGGATTTTCTAATTGAACGTGATTCCCAGCTTTCATCAATGATTTTGTTTATCTCCATTGAACTATTTTTTTGACTGGTAAAAATAGGAGAATCCTCATTATCAAAAAGAAGGAGTCCAAATTTTCCGTTTCTATTGACTTCCTTTCTTTTTTCTATATAATTTTCGAATAATTTGAGTAAATCCTTTTTTTTTACATAATTTTTGGTTAGGTCAAGATAGAATATGACTTCTTCAATTTTTTTTACCGACAAATCTCAATCCCATTTTTCCAATTACTAATTAAAATAAATAAGAATGTAATTAAATGTTTTTTTCTATCCAAAAAGATTAATAGTGTATTTTTCTATATTTAAATAATGTTTTTTTATATATTTGAGAGAATTTTGTAGATTAGGGATCCAGAATGAAAGAATTTCTTAAAAAATTAGGTTTAAGCGAAAATGCGATAAATATTTACTTAAAAGTATTAGGAGATATACCACATACATATTATGAATTGAAAGCAATTCTTCCCGAGATTGAAAATAACACTTTTAATGATACTTTGGAAGAATTAAATGAACATAAACTCATTATAACACTTGAAACTGAGAATAAAAAGAAATTAAAGTCATATTATGCGGTTCCTCCGATAACTCCTATATTGAATTATTATAGTAATATTGAAAGTAGCTTTTCTGATATTAAAAACGCTATTCAGAACCTTATAGTAAAATCTGTCGGTGAGATCTTTCAAAATGAAAATAAATTAGAGTTAGATAGTATTTATAATGATTTTAAAGACATTAAAAAAGATTTTGATGAAGATAGTCTATTGCAGAAGAAAGATGCTGAAGATATAGCCAAAGAGATGGATAACATCAAAGATATTGAGACAGAAGTATCGGAACTCCAAAAAAGAATCATGGGTATTACTCAAACTGAATTCGGAAATTTAGTAAAAATTATTGGGCAGTTGAGGAAAGACATTATTAGTAAAATACAAGACCTAAATCTTAAAAAGAGAGAAGAAGTAGTCATTGAGGCTGTAGAAGAAGTATTTGATGCAAAAGTAGACAAAACGGTGGGAGATTTCACCAATAGGGTGACAAGTTTAATCGAAAGAGAATTTGACCAAGTTTCTTTAAAACCAATACTGAATGCATCAATTCAACAAAGAAATGATTTTAAAATGTTACTCTTAAATCTTCTTTCGAGCTTTGAGATGAAAATGAAACGTTTGGGTGAATCAATTAAAGAAAAAAAAGATAATTTAGACCCGAACATTGAATCTTTGAAAAATACGATTCTTAGTAAACTAAATATAATCATTAGCAATTCTGTTGATCAAATAGCAAATCTTAATCAGCCTATTCTGAGAGCCTTGTCAAATTATAGGCAGATTGCGCTAAAAACAGAAGACTTAAAAAATGAATATATTTGGAAAATAAAATCTACTACTCTTATAAACGAGCATATTATAAATGCAATCCATAATTCCACGTCAGAATTAATTATTATCATTCCAAATCTTAAAGATTATTTATCTAACGATTTATTAGAAGATCTTCCCAAAAATCTTAGAATACGAATAGCTAGTTCGGATCCTCATGTAAATAGTAAAGTTATGAAGTTAAAAAGTATTGAAAATTTGGAATTTCGAAATTATGAAAATAAAAACTTTATAGGACTCAAATCCGACGAGGATTTGCTTTTTATGGGATTTATTGATCAAGACCCAGAAGATATTTTAGATAACTTTACTGGAATTGGAATTAATAATTCTAAATTGGTTAAACTCTTTCAGAAGGCTTTATATAATGTATGGTCTGCTGCAGAACCTGATTATGGGGGTGTTCCTAAAAAACCAATGAGATCCAGCCCCACACCAGCACCCACTCCAACTAAAACTAAGCAATATACACAATCTCATACACAACAAAGTCGTCCAAACCTTAGACAGACAGACTTAGAAAGGTCTAAAAAGCTGGAGACCATAGAAACAAAACCCAAGGGCGAGGAAAAACTCTCAGAAAAAATAGGGAATGAATTAAAGACGTCCATAGAAAAAAACGACAGAGAAAAAATGAAAAAAGAAAAAAAGCCGCAGGTCTCAGGATTAGGGATAGCCCAAGATTTTAAGTCGAAAATTACACCTAAGCCTGACGATTCCGTTGGCATGGAGATAAATACTGCCTTTAACTCATTATTAAAAAAATTAAACGAGCTTACGGGGCAAACTTTTGCTCAATCATTAGAAAAAATCGCCGATTTAATTTTAGAAAAACGTGGTTTTTCTGTAACTCTTCATGATCTGAGAAGAACGATTAATGATTATAAAAATGCGAGAGGAGTGTTAAGTGGAGGAGAAAAGGAACAAATATTCAATAAAATAGAGGAATGGAAGAATAGACTATTCTAATCAATTGAGGAGGCAACTTTTTTCTTAGTTATGTTTATATAAATAATGATTTTTTGAGAGTGATTTTTTAATCGAAAAATTCGTAATTTAGTCACTCCTAATTTTCTTTATTAATGTCCTAAAAAGTCCAAAAAATATATAACCGACTAAAAGACTAACAAATACGAAAAAAACAATACTTACACTCAATCCAACTATGGGCGTAGGATTAAGAATTCCAATAATTCCGAATATAGGACAAAGTGGGGCAAATACCAAGAATAAAATATATACCTTTTTCCCTTTTTTTCCAAACTTGATATATGTTGTAATATTCGTCCAACCTATGAAAATCATAAGAAATGGAATGATATAAATCGAGAGGGAAGGAAACGGATATGCAATTGCAGCTGCTCCTCCACCAGATTCAAATACAGCATAAAAATAATTCCCGTAAAAAAAATTCAAGAGTATTAATCCACTCATCGGAGTTGGGATTCCAGTATATCCTTCTGATTTAGAAATATTAAAGCGCGCTAGTCTCAAGATACCTCCTAATGTGAAAATAATGCTTCCAATAATTAAAAAAATGTCGTATAATTCACCCGTTCTAAATGCAAGAAATGTGAGTACTGCAGGAGCAATCCCAAATGTGAGGGAATCATTTAATGAATCTAATTGAATACCGATTTCATTTACCGTATTAGTTTTGCGAGCGATATATCCATCGAGTAAATCTGTGGCAACTGTAAATGCTATAAAAAAGAAGCCCCAAGAAATGCCGGCTCGACCTCCAATACTGGCAAAAATCAGCGCAAGTAATCCTAATGAAGTGCCTGTGATGGTGATATAATCCTTTAACTTAAGTAAATCAATTAATCTTTCTCCTAATGACATATTAATACTTATACATTCCAAAATTTAAAAATTTCTCAATTGATTTGAAAGGTTTTTATTAGAATATTTTTCATATCTTATTAAAAGAATATTCAAAAATATAATCAACTTAAATGGAAAGTGAATTAAAGAGATGTATTGTCCTAATTGTGGAGAAGAAGTAATAGATGAAGGGCAAAATTTTTGTGAGCATTGTGGGGGATCTTTAAAAAGAGAAAAAGCTCAACCTCAACAAAAAGTGGCTCAATCCAATCAAGAGCTTCCTTATCATTCAGATGGAGGTCTTTTTGATCTTAATAGAAATTATTATATCTTAAAGGAAGGATATTGGGATTGGGGGAGCGGAGAAATCCTCGATCAAGACAATAAAGTAATCGGGCGGATGCATAGAAAAATATTCAGTATACGAAAAAAGGTGGAATTACAAGAAGTCGATGGAACCATCGCAGCAACCATTCATGCTAAATTAATTTCTGCCCGAGGGGCTCAAGACTTAAAGGATCCTCAAGAAAATATGATTGCCCGAATAAAGAAAAAGATTCTGTCCTTTTTTAGACCAAAATTTTATTTGGAAGGACCAGACGGTCAGAGATGGTATGAAGCACAGGGTAAGTTCATGGGGTGGAGTTATAAAATTAAAGATTTGAGTTCGGGTAAGATTGTTGCTGAAGTGGAAAAAGCTGATAGGTGGAGAGATGTATTCCTTGATGGGTTATTAGATTTTAAAGACACGTATGCACTTAAAATTTTGGATAATGAAACAGACCGGAGAATATTGCTTGGATTCGTGCTTAGTATAGACAATGTATTGCATGACACAAATTAATTGGGATAAAAACAATTATAGATATTTGTGATATTTTGCAATATAATTTTTTTTTTGATTTCAAATAAGATATTCTTGCTAAAAGAATAATAATAAAAAGCATAAGTTTTATAAAAATAATAATAAACAAATAATTTTTGCTAAACAACCATTCTGTGATTGATCGGAAAAATGTCAGATCTTAACGAAGAATACGATTTTTTTATGGTATTCGAGCTTCTCGACAGCGGAGAAAAACAGAGGATTGATGTAGATGAGAGCGATTTACAATCTATTCTTGCTCCCGAACAAGTATTCGTTATCGTAAAGGAAGATGTACGCAGAATCTTCATATGGAAGGGTGTAAAATCACCTGTGAGAAAACGATTTATCAGTTCTCGGGTAGCTAGTTCTCTTCAAGAGGAGCTTCAGAAAGAAGCAGCATTTCATCGCTGTAAAATTGTATCAGTGGATCAAGGAGATGAACCAGTTGAGTTTTTAAGTACGTTCAATTTAGAATCAATGGAGGTAAAAGAACGACCTCAAGATATGAGGTATATTCGGAACATTGAAAAAGATACCACTAGACCAAAAGGAAAAGTGGTCGAGGACACTGGGAGCGAATCAGAAAAAGAGGAAGAATATTATTCACCCGCTCTAGAAGAGCTCAAAAGAAAAGGTGTTGATATTTCCGCAGAGATTGAAAAACCTACTGGTTCACCTTCCTCAACATCAGCTTCAGTCAGTAGAGCTAAAAAACCTTATAGCCCTCCTAGAGGACGTTCAAGTTCGAGAGCAAAGAGTAAGAAACACCTTGACGCTAAACAAATCATTGAAAAAATCTTAGAACAAGATCTTCCAGAAAATTATGGTATACAAAACTTACTTGTAGGAAAAACTCTATACGGAGCCATCTCAAAAATAACCAATGTGTTTGGAGAAGATATTGAGGAGCAAGAATGGGAAAGAATCTCCAAACTTCCTGACGGGATTTACTCCTTAAAAAATTATATTTTTAGAATATACTTGGATAAGGATGCCGGGATGGTGGAAGGTATTGAAATATTAAAATCAGAAGGTAGCAGCACCCCCTCCAAAATGGAAAAAAGTACAATTAACTTGCCAGATGAGGGAGGAACTATTTTTGATAAGATCTTGAATGTAGAAATCCCCGAAGGTTATAGGAGAGAAAATTTGATTGTTGGTCATAAGTTATATGGTGCGATTTCAAAGAAAGTAGAAGTATTCGGAGAGGAACAAATTGAAACGGACTGGAACTTAGTGGAAAAGGTCCCAAAAGAGATAATTGTATTAGATACTCATTTATTCCGTTTATATTTTAATCAAAAAAATGAGACGATTGATGCTGTCGAAATCCTCCAAAAGGGTTCTGAAAAAATAAAAGAAAACCCAAATACGGAATCATCACAGAATAAGGAAGAGAAGCCAAAAACTAAAAACAAACGAAATTTACACAAAATCCCAAGCGCAGATTAATCTAATTGTATAATGTAATCTTTCTTCGATATCTTTCTAATAATTAAATATTTTAAAAAAAAAGAATAGTATCACCATCTTCTATTTCTCGGTGTTTAATTCCTTCGCGAAGAAAAGGGGAATCAATGTTATTAAAGTTACCAAAGCTGCAATAAAAAATAATAAATCTGGAGGAATTAATACCTCTTCACCTTCAAATATCGCTTCTATACCAAATAAGAAATAAACCGTTCCACCTATTATTGGACCAATTATCATTGGAATAGTCCCAGAAAATAGATTCCAATATCCGCTAAATTGCCCCCTCCCTTCTTCGGGATATAAATCCTTTACCCAAGTGAAGGTGCTAATTGAAAGACCAGTATAAAAAATAAACGTAATAGTGCCTGCTAAAATCAAGGAAACTATTTCTTGAGACAATCCTAATAAAAAGATTCCTAAACTAAATAACAGGGTCGAAACCAAGGTCATTCTTTTACGTCCAAATTTATTAGTTAATTTTCCCAATGGTAAGGAAAGAATAATTGAGACTCCAATTGCGATTAGCATAATCACTAATCCAAGAGTAAGTTTACCTCCTCCAACAGTATATCTTAGGTAGATTAATAGATATGGGAAAAATATATTTAACCCTATTTGCCAAGCACATATAATTAAAAGTACAATCAAAAAATTTTTGTAATCAACAGATGATTGCTTTTTAAAGGTATTTTTTATATGTTGATAGGCTGAAATATTCATAGGTCTTAAATCTTGAGATTCTTCGGTGTTTCTAACTCCTAGTAATCCAATAAAACCAACAAGTATTCCTATTATGATGAAGAATAGATAATAACCTATATAATCAATGAGAATACCCAACGCACCATAAACTATGAGAAATGAGATTAATACAGTTATTTGTACTATTCCCATTGCTTTAGGTCTGGTTTTAAGAGTCGTTATATCAGTTACGTATGCATTTAATCCGGCATTTTTTACTGTAGCTCCAAAAAAAGTCATTATTGAGTCGAAAAGAATTGCCGTTAATATGACGATTCCCGCTCCGAGAAATGAAAATAAGGCGCTCAAAGGAAATAAAACAGTTGTGATAGCCCAAAAAATAACACCATATAAAAGCAGTGGTTTGCGCTTTCCTCTTACGTCACTATATGAACCCATGATTATCGTAGCTATTGTCCCTACAATTGTTGTGATATTTACTAAAAGCGCAACAGCAATAGGGACTAACTTTGGTGATCCCATTTCATTTAAAGTTACACTAAGAAAATCATTGTAAAATTGATTTTCTACCGCCCAAGCAATTTCACCGGCTAAAGAAATAAGGAAAACACTAATTGTTAAATTTCGAGCTAATTTTTCTTTGCTCATCTTAGAGTATATTAAAAATAATTAAATTAGATAGTATTTTTTCT
>SHMW01000019.1:18580-33613 GCA_008080735.1 Promethearchaeota archaeon | reverse complement strand
AAAAAAAGATTCTTGGAACTAATTAATCTTTCCTTATTTTACATATCTATTTTTGAATGCTAAAAAACAAAAATAAAAAATATTTTAGAAAGATTTTTCGTTTCTAATAACTATTATCTCGCAGATTGAGTTAAGGATGAAATGATATACTATATGAAAATCTAAGTACTTTTTTCTTGGGCAGAGAGAAGATTGTGAGTTTCCTCAACATTCTTGTTATCATTTGTGAATTTATTATTTCTTTGTGTTAATTTAATATCCTCAACCTTCCAATATCCACCACCAAATTGACACATATTTATTTTAACCCCCTTAGATGATTATTTTTTGTAATTGTTTTACTAATTCTAATAATATTTTGGATATGATTTTACACAATAGTAATCAAACAACTCCTATTTAAACCTACTTATTTTTTCATAATTAATCCTCAATTTTTGAGTGAATAAAGATTTTCGACAAAATTTATTGAGCTTGCATAGAAACCAGAAATGGTTTAATAATTTAAAGAGAGAGCGTTAATTTAGACTCGATGAATATTATTAAATAATGATTATTTTTATTAATTTTTAAAAACGAGAATGATACATTTTGATTTTGACTCCGAAACCCAAGACATATTCAACGAATATTATTTTCATGAATGTGAAACGAATTGGGAGCAATGGCTTAAAATATCAAATAAAGAAGAATATCTGGATTTATGTTTGAAAAATTCGGGTTTAGATTGCGTGAATGATATTTTTGATAAAATTAGAAACGTAAAAACAAACTCAAGACAATTTTCAGTGGATTTAGAATCCTTTTTAGCAAGTTGGGATCAAAACTTTCCTCCAATTCTCTGTCATACCTCGGGGACAACCAATAATAATCCTCAAGCTCTTAAATGGTTTCATATGTCAGAATCGATAATTAAGAGTCTCTGGGTTCCCGGTATGGAAGCTATTTTTGAATCAAGTGGATTGAATTCTTCCTCATCAGCAGTTATTTTCGTCCCATCTAGAATGAAATTTGATGGAATAAATGAATATAAAGGTGAGAAATATCTAGCGCTTTATTCATCCGAATTTTCGCAGAGGTTAGTGGTATCTCAACTTAGACCAAAATCTTATATCTTGTATCCTTATAAAGATGTATATAATCTTGAAGTCCTCAGTTCAATTTTAAATTTAGAAAGCATCGCCATTATTTCCGCTCCTGCAGCAACTCTCTTAAAATGGGCAGATATTAGCAGATTGAAATCAGGTATACAGCAATATCTTAGCAACTTAAAAAAAAATAAGAATTACCACCACAGCGAAAATAAACTAATTAAAAAAGTTGTAATCAAGGGATTAGATAACGCAGTAAGAGAGATCCAGAAAGATTTATCAATGAAATTCTCTAAGTCCGTAGCTATTTTTAGTATAAGCTCTCTTGACCCGGAACAATGGAACATGATCAGAGATTTTATGCATTGGACTAGAGGCAATGAACGATTTACTAATTTATATGTTGGTTCAGAAATCGGTCCATTTGCTTCAAGCCTTCCAAAAGATAACTTTCAGATTTCTAAAGAAAATAAGATGTATGTACTCCCATTAACCTTACCAGCGCTTGAATATAGAGACGAGATCAAACCAATCCATCAATTTGAATCTAATAAAGGGCGATTATTGATTTCAAGAAATCATGATTACCACCCATTGCTTAACATAGACACAGGCGATGTCATTTCGCTGCTTGGTCATAATTCCCTTCCAATAATAAAAGGTGATATTTTGCGAGGCGAATTCAAATTGAAATATAATGTCAAAATTAATAAAAACATAGATTATCCCCCCAATCCCGTTATAAAAGCAGGAAACTTTCTCACTTTTGATAAATTTGTAATATTTAATTCTCAAACATTATATAATTGTATTAATCAGCATTGCTCTTTAAATGGGGATTCTCTAGTATTGGTTGAATCAATAAGAGAATCTTCACGATGGAAATTTATAGTACCTACTTCTGAAGAAAAATGTGTATCTAAAAATGAAATAGAAAATATTATATTAAATTGTCCAGATGAGCCAGAATTGAAGGATAATTTACGCAATGGGAGTATTACTATTGATGTGTTCGATAAAAATATTATCAGTTTCTTAGAACCTAGATCAGAAGTACTGGAAAAAGTAAGAAAAGGATTATATCCTAAAGGGATCTTAAAGAAATGGCCTTTATATGTTGTAAAAACCAAGAACTAATTAGTAATAAACCTAACTTTCAACCCAGAATATAAAAATTTCCAAAGCAAAAATTTTTTTGAAGTTTATGTGTTTTTATAATTAACTATGCCCGACGAATTTGATTTTAAAAAATATAAATCATTCGAAGAATATGCTAAATCAGTAGAGGGATATAGATATATTCACGATGTATATCTAAAAGCAGTTAATCATCCTGTCCGAAGAGAAATTTTAAATATTATCAACGAAAGAGGAGATGTTTCGGAAGATTTCCTATTTAGCGAATTAAAAAAACAAGGAACAATCAAGAATATAAAGGATTTACAATATAATCTCGATTATCTTCTCAAGGCATTTTGCATCAAAAGAATTGAAAAAATGGATGCCAAGATATATAGGCTTACTAAGAATGGGAAGATTGTTGATTATCTTGAATAAATTATTCATCTTGCTCATAAAGGGTTTTATAGCAATTACAGCATAAGACCCCGATATTAATATTAAATTTACTTAGTTTTCGGTTATCAATTTTCTCCGTCATATAATCAATTAAGAAAATTTTGAATTCGCTTAGTTCTTCATTAAAATAAATAGTTTTGAGATTATGGTAATGATTATAGTTCCCGCAAACAGGGCAAAATTTATAAAAGCCAATGAATCTATTAAATAAGGTTCTTTCATCCTTGGATAGTTTATTTAGCTTTCTATCTGGATTGTTGAGAATAAGTTCCTTCAACCTATTGAGTTCTTCTAGCATCTCATTTCTCAAACAATTTTCACTTGGAAAATCGACATTCTCATCGGAGGAAGAGCCTTCTTTTTCATACTGGATTCTAGTTTGATCAATATATTCATATTTTTTCATATATTCAACAGCTTCATTAAAAAACAAGAGTTTTCCAGTATCCTCATTTCGAAATTCCTTTTCATCCAAGCATTATCACCTTGACTTTCGTTATATAAAATATAGTTTATCTTTATTTTATTTTTATTGGTAACAAGGATTATAATTTAAGAAACGTGTCTTTTCTTTCATATAATCCAATATGGTTATTTCCAACTGTTTTATAATCGATCACTTTAGAAGGGGCAAAATATTCAAATTCAAAATTGATCTCATCTCCAGCAGACTTTCCTGGTATCGGCATTAATCTCGCCGTTAACGGTTTGTCTAATTTTAGTGAAATAGTACAAACATCCAGTAGAATGTAATATAATTCTTTTTCAGTTATATCTCCAGGTAAAGGAATGCAATCTAAACCTGTACCGCATAAACAAGAATATAACAAAAGGGTATCTAAATTAAATTTTTTTTCCGAAAGCCGTTTTGCGATAGTAAAATCTTCTAAAACGGGTTGCATAAACCCACTAAAACCGATCTTCTTCTCTAAATTATCGGGTATACTATTCTTAATCAATGCTACCCCATAAGTCGTTCCATGGGCCCCAAAATATTCAAATCCCAACTTTTCAATCGCATTTCCAATACTTTTATCCAATTCTGGATATGGAGCCGGCGAAAGATCTATTCCTTTAAATTCTAGCTCATATCTTTCTGCCAGTTTTTCTGAAATCTTTAATAAAATGTTATAAATTTCTCTGAACTTACTTTTAAGCTGATTTTTGAACTCTGAAAAATTTTGATGCTCTGTAGCAATTTTTACTACTTCATCTGCCATTTCTAAGGCTAACGAAAATCCGGGGGTATCGGAAAAATGATATGACGCGGGAAAAAAGGGGACGTTCAATTCTGGAGTTATATTTGAACTGACACAGAAATTCAAATTTTTAAAAGGATCCGAGGAGAGAGACTTTATGATTTTGGCACTCGATTTCAATGCTGATAGATTTATTCCTTTATCTTTTGAAGCCACATTAATAGATGAAAAAAGATATTCATAATTTTTTAAATATTGAGGTATTTCATTAAGGAGTAGTTTTTCAAAGACTCCAAAATTTTCCAATTTATCTGCAAGCATTGCGCAACATGCTAGGTAATCGATATTATATCTTCGAAACAAATCTCTTATGAGTTTAAATTGATGATTTAATCTTTGTAAGGTCTCTTTCAAATTTTCTTTGTAAAAATGCTGGTCAGCATAGGAGAACAATGGTTGAGAGCAAATCCTTCTGCTTTGAACTGCTAAATTAATTTTTTGAAATTCATCAGTTAGATCTTCGTTCAATCTACGGAATTTGAAGAGATTCTCTTCCACAGAGGTTTCTAATTCATCGTTCTTTGAGAGATATGGAATTTTATCACCAATAGTAATTGCTCTAATCTTCATTGAGATTTCTTCTGTTTTTCAAATTAATATTAAATAATAAATAAGCCACACTTATTAATTAAAATTAACTCAAAAAAAAAATTAGAATGAAAAAGCTTAAATTTCATCTAGACTTGCTTTTTCTTTCGGTTTAGGTTTAGTGGGTACTTCTTTGTGATATTCTTTCGGTCGTATAGGACCAATTTCTTCAAGCTGATCAGTAAGTTCTTTAATAACCCTGGCAAATTTTTCCCCTTCGCCAGCAGATACACTTTCGATTTTAACGCGTTTTTCATTTATCCCCGATTCTCTTAGCAGTTCTCTAATCGATTTATATCTCGTACTTGCTTTAATAAATCCTGTTTCATAATGGCAATCTTGAGGATAACATCCTGCTATTAGAACTCCATCGGCTCCTTCTGCAAAAGCTTCGAAAACTAATGCAGGATCTAACATTGCGGTACACATAACCCTAATTGGTCGGATATTAGAAGGATAGTTAATTTTACTTGTTCCTGCGAGGTCTGCACCCATATAAGAACACCAATTACATAAGAATGCGATAATTAATGGAAATTCACTCTTCTCTTTTAATGTCGCTTTAATTTGAGCTGAAATTTGATTCTTAGTAAATCCGGGAATATATAAAGCTTCATTAGGGCACATCGCAGCACATGCTCCACATCCCGAGCAATTTGCTGGAACAATCTTTAACTTGTTATCTTTAATTTGAATAGCTTGATAAATACATATATTTTCACATAATCGGCAAAGGTCACACTTCTCTTCATCATAATATACTATATGTGGATCTAATTCGACTTTTCCTTTCGAAATTAATGCGATTGCCTTCGAGGCTGCGCTTTCCGCTTGTGCTATGCTATTTGGAATGTCTTTTGGACCTTGAATTGCACCTGCGATATATATCCCATTTACAGAGGATTCTGAAGGTCTCACTTTCAGATGTTTTTCTAGCAAAAATCCATAATTATCTTGTGAAATATTCAATTCTTTACTTAGATCGTCAGTCCCCTCAGCGGGTTCAATGCCGACAGCTAACACAACCATCTCAGACTTATTTTCAAATAATATATTTTCAATTACATCTTCCCCCCTTACAATTAGTTCGTCGGATGTATCACTTCTAACAACTTCAGAAATATTGCTTTTTATAAAACGGATTCCAAAATCTTCTCTGGCTCTGTTATAAAATTCCTCACAATTCTTTCCAACAGCTCTAATATCGGTATAATACACATTGATATTGATATTTGGATGCTCCTTTTTCAATAAAATCGCTTGTTTAATAGATGCATTACAGCATACTTGACTACAATATTCATGATCTATTTTCTTATTTCTAGAACCAACACAGAGAATAAACGAAACTTTTTTGGGAGGTTTTCCATTAGATGGTCTCACGACTCTCCCGTTTGTTGGACCATCATTATTTAATAAGCGTTCCAATTGAAAGGTCGTTATTACATCTTGATGTTTTTCATAGTTAAGCTCTGCTAAGATTGATGGATCAAAGGTTTTAAGACCTGTTGCGACGATAATAGAACCTACTTTAATATCAATACTTTCGGGTTTCTGATCGAAAATTATCGCCTCTCTATCGCATGCTTGTTCGCAAGCTTGGCATCCTATACAGTATTCTTCCAAAATATTGGGTAAAAGTGGGATAGCTTGAGGATAAGGTACGTCGATAGCTTTTCGTGGAAAAAAGGTATCTTCAACGTCAATTGGACATACCTCTCTGCATATGTCAAAACATCCCACACACTCTTCCTCATCTATAAAACGTGGCTTTTTGGTAATTTTTACCTTAAAATTGCCAATATATCCATCCACTTCTTCAACTTCAGCATATGTTATCAATTCTATATTTGGATGTTCTTTTACCTCCGTCATCATAGGTCCTAATACACATATCGAACAATCTAAAGTCGGAAAAGTTTTATCAAATAGAGCCATATGCCCCCCAATCGTCGGCTCGCGCTCCACTAAATATACCTTGTATCCCGCATCTGCAATAACTAACGCGGATCTTATCCCTGCGATTCCGCCTCCAATTATTAAGGTACTGGGAGTAATTTCCGCGTGTTGCACATCTAATGGTTCCAAAAGTTTTACTTGAGCAATCGCCATTTCTATCTGGTCAATCGCTTTTCTAGTTGCTTTTTCTGGTTGATTAGCATGAACCCATGAATTTTGTTCCCTAATATTAGCAAATGCAATTAAAAACCTATTGATACCCGCTTTTTCTATGGTTTTTCTAAAAAGCGAACCATGTAATTTGAAAGAACACGCAGCAATAATAACTCTATCTATGCCTTCTTCTTTAATTTGTTCGGTAATTTCCTTCAATCCAAGTTCTGAGCATAAATAGGTTTCGCGAAAAACGACAATATCTGGAGAATCCAAAAAATATTCAATAAGCTTCTCGTTATTAATAACACCGCTTATGTTCTTCCCGCAATCGCATAAAAATAACCCAATTTTCAAAGAAACTCACTCGTAATATTCTTTCATAATATAATTATTATAATTCTAGGTATTGTAAATAATTATTAAAAATAATGTTGTCTGTTCACAAAAATAATGAGATTTCAATAAGATATTTTTGACTAAAAGAAAGTTAATTTAATATAATCTTAGCCATAATATTTTAACTATTAATTAAGTAGAGTAATCATTCCCAAGCACGGAAAATATACTATGTGAGAAAAGAATGAATGAAAGTAAAAATGACCCATACACAAAATTAAGGAAATTTCTTGACAAGTTACCTTTAGGATTTCCTAAAACTTCTTCGGGTATTGAAATAGATATTTTAAAAGCTCTATTTTCAGAGGAGGAGGCCGAAATTGCCACATTTTTAAACCCTATTCCCTTAACTGTTAAACAAATTGCCAGAAAACATGATATTGATAAGAAATATCTTAAAGAAAAACTCTATTCTATGTCAAAAAAGGGACTTATTTTTAGAATTCGTAGAGACGGACAAATATATTATAATACTGCGCCTTTTATGATTGGATTGTACGAATATTCTGTGAAAAAAATTGATAAGAACTTAGCCAAACTCTTTAATCAATATTATAATGAAGCATATATGGAGGAATTAGGAGCTAGCGGAGTACCAGGGTTTAAAGTAATACCTATAGAGGAGAATATTGATTCAACAACAACTTTATACCCATACCATCGATTAAAAGAAAGTATTAAGGAAGCAAGAGTTATTTCTGTAACGGATTGTATATGTCGAAAAGAAACGCGGTTATTAGGGGAAGGATGTGACTATCCCTTAGAGACTTGTTTGAGTTTTGGTGCAGCTGCAGAGTATTATATTGAGAATGGGCTCGGTCGTAAGATTTCGGCAGAAGAAGCAATTGAAATCGTAGAAAAAGCAGACGAGGCAGGGTTAGTTCATGCTGGAGCCAACACTACCCACTTATCAAATATTTGCAATTGTTGTCCATGCTGTTGTGCATCTATGAAAGGAATTACCAAATATGGATTAGATAAACATAGATTTTTGAATGCTTTATTTGTATCTTCCTTTAATTCAGATCTATGTATTTCTTGTGGACAATGTGTTGAGAGGTGTCCAATCAATGCAATATCATTAACGGAATATGCAATTATTGATGGAGAGCGATGTATCGGATGCGGCTTATGCGCAAGTGTATGTCCTGAAAATGCTATAAACATGGAATTAAGAGAGGACAGGGAAGAACCTTATGAAAGAGTTCTAGCTTTAGGAAAAGCTATATATCAAGGTAAAGAGAAGAAAAAGGTTAGAGATTAGAGATCTTTGGGTAAATATGGATACACTTTATAAATATCAAATTCATTTTCTTTCATTTCTAAGAAAAATTTTTTCTCGATTTCATATTCTTTTTGAGCCCAATCAATTACTTCCTCGGGGGAATAATAATGCCCCTCATTCTTAAGAGCCTTTTGAAGTCCTGGGCATTCTCGTGAATATTTCCTAAAATTTCTTATACTTTTAATAAGCATATTCCATCCAATCGGATAAGCTCGGCATTGAAAAGGTCTCCCCTCATGAACAGTACAGAGATTCTCATCCGAAATGAACGGGCAGTGTTCATCGTCCCCCTCAAATTTGAATCCAAGAGTCTTAAATGAATAGGTTCTTCCTCTGCTTGCACCCTCTTTTTTCCAATAAAAGCTGGTATGAATTATTTTTACATACTTATTACAAAATGAGGTTAGTGTTTCGTCTCTATCCATATTTTCATTTATGTATTTAACGAGGTTTACGATGTCGTCATGGTATAAATACACCTCCCCGTTATTAAACCCTTTACAACATTCTCCACAGAGTTGGCAAGAGAAATAAATCCCGTCTTTAAAATATTTTGAAAGGTTATCCGTAGAAGTCAATATTCTTATATTAGCTTATTTTTAAAGATTTTATAGATTTGATCTATTTAATTTTTATTATTAGTAACTATCAGATTAGGAATTAATTATCTATCTAATTCTTTAATTGATATTTAAATCTAATATAATTCATAAATGTATATAGAGAAAGATGACAAAATTTAGCTTTTAAAAAAAAGGAGAAAATTAATGGAAAAATTTCGGGAATATTTTAAGCATGAATTTAGCTCTTTTAAAATTTTATTTAAGAAATATGAGCTTGAACAGACTAAAGAGTATAGAAAATGGAAAACAGTATTTAGTAAATTTTATTTTGAAAAGAACGTAAATATGGATTTATATATCTATTTTTCCTTAATTTATTTTCTCTGCTTTCATTTAATCGCAAAGTTTGGATTCCAGAGAACTATTGGGAATTCTCATAAGAATTATAAGGAGCAGTTGATTAAAATCAAAAAAGAAATCAAGCAAAATTACCCAAAATTAATTGCAGATGATCTCGATTATTTTAATCCCATTCAACATTTATTATCTGAAAATGATTTCTCCAAAATAGGGGCGATTATTCAGAAATTATTAGACTCAATTGAATCTAAAAAAATAAAGTCTTACTATTATTTAGATTTTGCACTACAGAAATTAATTCCTTCCCATATTCGTCATAATACTGGAGAATTTTACACACCTCCGTTTCTAACAGAAAAGATGGTGGATATTTATGAAGTTGGAGAGAAGGTTCTTGATCCTTGCTGTGGCTCCGGCAATTTTTTACTTGCGATAACAAAAAGAATAATCGAATCAGATAACTCCAGAGAAAAGAAGGTTGAATGGATTAACAAAATTTTTGGATATGATATCAATCCAATTTCTATATTTATCTCGAGATGTAATTTGTTCCTTCTACTAAAAAAAATTTTCTCTGATTTAAACAATAATCTTTATAATATTAACTCGTTAAATCCTAATGAAAAATTTATCAAACAAAAATTTGATTTAATTATAGGAAATCCTCCATGGTATACTTTAAGAGACGTAAATTCAGCGAAAGAACAAGAATTTATTAAACACTTGGCGGAATCGCTGAAAATTAAACCCAGAGCAAAAAATATTTTGAATACAGAAATAGCTACTCTTTTTTTCTATCAAGCTCATAGAATTTTTTTGAAAGATGGGGGAAAAATCTTTTTTGTATTATCAGAGGGAATCATCAATGGTTCGCACGCTTCTCGATTCAGAAATTTTCATGATTTGGAAGATGTAGAAATATGGTCTTTTTCAGATCCAATCCAAAAAACATTTAATGTGAATTTTATCTGTCTCTTTGCGAAAAAAAAGTTAAATAATAATCATTACCAAAAGGAAGTTTTAAATTTCATATATGGTCTGAAAAACAATAATCAAGATGTAGATTACTTCAGAAACATAGTTCTTAAATTAGTTAAACAAGAACCATTAGTGCCCTTTGATTCTATTAAAAAAAATGGGAAAATGTATACTAAAAAGTTAATCCCAAAAGACACGAAAAAAGAACTTGGTAATCTTAAAGAAAGTTATTATAAAGAATTGTTTCATAAAGGTGCGGATCTAAATCCCAGAAATCTTATTTTTGTAAATATTGAAGATATTAATAATGAATACTATAAGATAAATCCTGATGAAAGAATCTTTAAGCGTGCGAAAGCTCCATGGAAAAAGAAAGAATTTAATGATGAGATCGTTGAAAAACTACATATTTTCAAAGTAATTAAAAGCACTGAACTTGTAAAGTTTTTTATTTTCGATCAATATAATGTTTTCCTTCCTATATCTCGGGAGACGCTTCAATTTAACTATACCAACCTTCCACCTAAAGCCAAGAAATTTTATGACAAAATTAATAAAACATACATGAATTTGAAAAAAAGCACAACGAAAACCAATTCTTTAATGGATAATTTAAATAGATGGTCTAAATTATGTAATGAAAGACAAAAAGCAAGGCTTAAAGTCGTCTACAATAATTCAGGGTCGCTTTTGAAAGCGGCAGTTCTAAAAGGAAATTTTATCGTTACAGGGGATTTAAGTTTCTATAATTCATCTTCTTTAGAAGAGGCCTATTATCTTTCGGCAATTCTTAATTCTCCATTATTAACCAAAAAAGTCCGAATTATGAAAAGCTCACGGCACATATTTAAAATTCCATTTAATTTACCTATACAAAAATTTAATCAAAAAAACATTTATCATCAAAAATTAGCATACTACGGAAAGTTAGGGGAGAAAAAAGTAAGAAACCTTTATAATCTAAAAAAATCCCAAAAAATAAATTTGTCCAAAAGAAAATTAGAAAAGCAAATAGCTCAAAGACTTGATCAACTTCTAGATAAGATTAACAAAATAGTAAGGGTGTCTTTATAGATTGGCATTTATAGCTTTTTAACAAATCTTAAATATCATCTGGTTTTTAGGAAATGTATGACGCTTGATGATTTTATTGAGCGGATACAAAGATTAAGAATTCGAACCAAAATACGCATACTGATAATATTACTATTAGTTTCCTTTAACTTGGTAATGATCCCCCAATTATTTTTCAACAACAATTTTTTAGCCCCTCACGATGTTGATCGAAAAGCAAATGGCAACACTCTAATCTGTGCGGTGAGTTTAAATGAAATGTTTGCACATCCTCCGCGTGTTCGCAATCAAGTTCCTATGCCTATTAATTCGGCAAATAACAGGATCATTGAAATAGATGAAAATGGAAGGATAACTTGGGAAATCTCGGGTTTAGCAATGCCACATGAAGTTGAAGAACTACCTAATGGGAATTTACTAGTCGCAGATACCACTTTTGATCGGGTAATAGAAATTAACTATAATACTAAAGAAATCATTTGGTCTTGGGAGCCGTCTAAAATTAACTGGACGGAGGTTAATGAAGAATGGGATGAGAATCATTATTATAATAATCCCAAAACCTATGATTGGACTCATATTAATGATGTGGATTTTAAGCAATACGGGGAATGGAATGCTTGTTTGGTGTCTCTCAGGAATTTTGATTTAGTGGTCGAATTAAATTATAGCGCAGAATCCATAAATGCGAATAATGCATCAAATATAGTATGGTGGTATGGAGATTATGAAAATGCAACTCTACTCTCACGCCAACATAACCCTGATTACTTAGAAAACGGTAATGTGATTATTGCAGATTCCGAAAATGATAGAATTGTTGAAGTAAATTATTCTAACAAAGAAAAAGTATGGGAAAGTGTGATAGAATTACGCTGGCCAAGAGATGCCGATGAGTTAGATAACGGAAATTTACTTATTACCGATAGTTATAATAACCGCATTCTTGAAATAAATAGAACAACACAAGAAATCGTCTGGATGTTTGAGAGAGATTTAATGATTCCTTATGAATCCGACCAATTAGAAAACGGAAATTACCTTATCTCTACGGAATATATGGGTAAAGTGATTGAAGTTAATCAAGAGGGCTTTATTGTCTGGTCATATGGATTTCCTGTGTTTAAACTTCTCTTTTATTTCAATTCATTTGTCTTAATAGGGATTGCCGGTATTGAAATCTTCTATAAAACGCAGAATCTCTCTGAACCAAAATTATCCAAGAAAAAAATCGCATTAAATTTTGTCGCCTTAGGAGTTTCTATTTTCATGATTGTACTTTTCCTAATAGTAATATTTCATTTCAACGGACTTCTTCAAAGTTTCCTTCAATTTATTTATCCTTCAATTAAGGGAAGTGTCTTTTAAATCTACTTTTTTTTCTTTTATTAATCTTGACATCCATATAAGCTTTCTTGGAAATTTATAGAATTCTTTTCAAAGGGATTGCTACAAAAACAAAGAATCCATATTTAAATATGCATTACTATATAATAACAATAGAGACCCATTACATTAGAAAAAGGCTGGTTGTGTGGAGAAAAAAAAATATCTCTATAAAATTTTAGTAGCTGGGAATGCGGGCTCAGGGAAGACCTCCTTATTACGGAGATATGTGGAGGGTAAGTTCGATGAATCAACTATTATGACGGTCGGCGTAGATTTCTTCATTAAAGAAATTGAATTTGATTCCAAAGCAGAATGCACACTTCAACTTTGGGATTTTGGGGGGCAAGTGCGGTTTAGACATCTACTTGAGAATTATGTAATGGGAGCGCGGGGCGCTTTATTATTAACCGACCTCACTCGTGAGCCCGTCATGGATGAATTGGTGGAATGGGTTAATATTGTTCGTCTCCATGATATCACCTTGCCTATTATTCTTGTGGGTACAAAATATGATTTGAAAGATTTTATTGCGGTGTATGACGAGCAAATGCTTAATATAATGGATACTTTTAATATGATGGGGTATGTAAAGACATCTGCTAAGACAGGGCATAATGTTGAGAAAGCATTTAGGATGATGGCAAAAAAGCTTATTAATCGAAAAAACCCATAATCACACCCTTATGATTTGAGCTTAAGGATAAAAATAAGTTCAATTAATCTTTTCTTAATTAAATCAAAAACATTTATTCTAATGAATGATGAAATAATTATTCTTGGTTCAGGGGGCGGAAGACACCATGTTAGAACACAATATAGAGCAACGGGGGGAATTTTATTAAAAATAGGTGGTATACAAACTCATATCGATCCTGGTCCAGGTGCTATTGTGCGTATTAATCAATATAAAGAAGACCCAACAAAAACAGAATTATTTATCGTCACCCATTTTCATTTGGATCATTATAATGATTTAGCTGTTATGATTGAAGGGTCCAGAAGAGTACTCCATGATAAAAATCATATTTACTACAGAAAGGGAACGCTAATCACAACAAAAGAAGTCGTCAAAAACCTTTCGCAATATCATTTAAATATGCTTGAACAAGTTCATATTCTAAATGCCACAAAATCGATTCAGTATAAGGATCTCAAACTCAATGGTACAAAAATAACCCATGCCGATGTAGAAGGATTTGGAATCATTTTTGACTTAAATGAGTATTCAATCGCTTATAGTAGTGACACTACTGTGTTTGAGGGATTTGGAAAGCAATTTATTGGGGTAGATATATTAATCCTCAATCTTTTACGTCCAGATTCCGTCATTTGTCGTCGGCATCTCTCAACTGATCAGGTCTTACCAGAACTAAATAAAATCAGCCCTCCTCCAAAAACACTTATATTAAATCACTTTGGTGCGTATATGGACAGTCCACTTTCACAAAAAAATTTTGTTCCGAGTCAAGTCGCAAAAATTCAAGCCCTAACAAACATAGAGCGCGTGATAGCAGGAGAAGATGGACTTAAACTCAATATTTTAGAGCTCTTATCCTAAATTGATTTTATTATCTCTATAAGATTATTTTTTAAAATAACCCTTTTTTTGGTTAGAAAAAAAGAATAAGTGAAAAGGGTGAACATCACCACCACACAAATGAAAGAAAGAGGGAGAGAATTAAACTCGGTGAGAGTTTAAAGAGGGCGAAATCCAATGTTAGTGGAACGGTAATGTTCATCGCAAATTTTTTAGTTGCTAACCCTTCTTTAATATCTAATACTATTCCACTCTATAAAAAAGATAGTTTTTCAAATCTATTTTGTTACCCCCTCAAGAACAAAATTTCTCTTAAATAACTAAGAATATAATTTTGTACAGAATCAAGATTTTTAGCAAACCCAAAAGGAAATTGAATTTTTATAATATAGAAATTTTATTGATGAAATACTTTACACTTTTGATAATGACCATTATTTATTAGGGAGGATATTAAGTTTGATTTTAGAGATCATATTATCAAATGGCTTTAATTCTGTCCGAGAATTAAATTCTTCAATTTTTAGAGAGATGTATTCCGCAATAATACCCAGGATATATTTACCAGAGAACAATCCTTTAAATTTACGATACATAATAACTAAAAAAAGAGTATAAAATACAAAAATAATTAAAATAAGAATTGAAAAAGTTATCAAATTTAAAGACGGAATCGGAATATACATTAAAAACCAATGGGTTCCATAAAATGTAAGAGAATAATAGGAATAATAATAAAACGGATTTTTTTTAGAATTGAAATCTTTTTTAGATTTTTTTTCTAAGGTACATAGTATAGCTAAGAATAATATATTAAGGC
>SHMW01000019.1:0-18570 GCA_008080735.1 Promethearchaeota archaeon | reverse complement strand
ATTAAGGCCAAGTCCATAAATAACATAGGATGTGCTATTTACCAGCAAAAATTTTGGATATTGAAACCAAATTCCAAAACTTATAGTAATAATAGAGGAAAAAATCAAGGGAATGGTAAATTTTTTAAGAAAGGTAGAGATATTCTCATTCTTTTGAAAATTGGTTTTAGCCACATGGGCACCTATAGCAGTTCCAAAAACGAAAAACGAGAAAAAGCTTATAACGGGATTTAGGGAGATATTATTTGGATAAAAGAATTCCATTAAAAAATTATTAAACGAGGATATGTGTCTATAAGTGTTTAGCAGGTCACGAAATAAGTAATCCAGAATGAGCCATCCTATTCCAAGAATTAATCTTTTATTAGGCGATAATCTCATTAAAGGCCAACTTAATAACAAGCATATAGAAAGAGTTAATAAAATCCACCAATCATAAATTTTTGCTTTTGAATAAAACACACAAAATAATACGTTTATAATCATCGCAACTATAAATAGCAATCCTGCCTTGATATAAAAATTATTCCTGAGAAATTTCATATTTTGGGGATTTAAATTGTGAGGTTTATCTGTTTTTCGTGAATAGGAAAAGGCGATGCTCACGCCAGAAAGAAAGATGAACCCACCTTTCGAGATTGGATATATAAAATAATATAAAGGATAAGTAAAGTAATAATAATATTCACTCCAAATAATCCACCATTCAGCCGCGTGACCTACTAACATCAAGAAAAGTATAAAGCCTCGATGTATATCAATACTACCTATTCGTATCCCCATAATAGCTCAAAATACGAGTATATAGTTCTTATAACTTTCCATCATTTTAATATATTAGTATATAATAAAGATTAGATTAGCCTATTTATTTGAGATTGAAAAAATGAACAATGAATTTTTAGAATATTATTTTTATAATTCTTTGTATTGAAAAATTAATCCATTTTTAAATTATTAGTATGATTTTCAAAATAGAATTAATATCACTTAAAGTAATCAAAACATAGCATTCTGTAGAAATTATAATTTTTTACTAATTCTTCAACAACCAACTCCTCTCTTAGTAAATTATAAAAATCTAAGAAAGTTAATATCTATTTTTTGGGATTATATTTGTTTTAAGTTTAGCAACGAGATTCTGAAATGCTTCTGGTTTGGAAATGCTTTTTCTTTCCACTAATTTAAAGGATATATAATCGCCCATAACACTAACAAAATATTTCAATGAAAATAATCCTGCGACTTTATTATACATAAAAATAAGAAAAACTATCAGAAAGACAATAAACACGGAAAATACTATCCAATATGTTATGGGATCCAAGTTCCAGATGATGGTAAAAGGATAAAAAAGATAATTAAAAATAAAAAGTGTTAAAGAGTAATATGAAAAATAGAAAAGAGGATTATATTTTGTGTTAAAATTTCTTTTTGAAAATTTCTCAATTGTGATAAGTACCGATAATATTAAAGTAGTTAGTCCTAAAGAATAAATAACAAATGATGTAGTGTTTCCAATATGATAATTTGGGAATTGAAATAAAAATCCAAAGATTAATGCTCCAATTGATATTATTAAAACTGGAAAGGTAAAGATATTGAGAAATTCTTTCATATCATCTTTTTTCTCAAAATCGATTTTTGAAAGAATAGACCCCAACACAGTACCGAATACAAAAAACGGGAAAAAAGGAATAATTGGATTCTGTTGGGGATCTGCTGGGTAGAAAAAATCCATTAATAACATTGTGAATGAAGATGTGGTGCTAATATTTATCATAAAATTATGAAAGAAAAAATTAAAGATTAGACACCCAATTCCAAGAAACATTCTTGCCTTAACTGACATTTTCATCAGTGGCCAAGTAAAGAATAAACAAATAGACATTGTGAGTACAATCCACATATCATAGATATTCGCATTTTGATCAACGGTCATTAACAATAAATTTATTCCCAACGCAATAACAAATAATAAAACCGCCCGAATATATGAACTGTTTTTGAGTATATTTATTTTCTCTTCAGATTTTTCATGAAAATTAGACATTTTATTGGAATAGGAAAGTGCTATACTTGCTCCAGATACTAAAATAAATCCCGTTCCCTTGGCAATAGGCCTTCCGAATGGTCTATATATGTAATGAAAATAATTCATATATACATCAGGAGATAACCACCACATAGCAAAATGTACAGAAAACATTAGAAAAATGCAAAATCCCCTGAATATGTCAATACTTCCAATTCTGTAGCCCATAATGATAAAACTCAATAATAAACCGTTTAGAAATATAATTAAGAATAAAATATATAAATTACTCTTTAATTGGATATTGCATTTAAGATTTTTTTTGATGAAATAATTCTTTAGAATAGATAAGAAAATTACGTTTTACGTTAATTAATCTGAGCTAATGTTCATTTTTAACCTATCTATAAATGAAATATCGGCATAAGTTGTAATGTTATAAAATTTTTCTTCAATCTTAATTGCAAAATATAACCCACCAGCGCTTACGAGATATTTCAAAGAAAATAATCCCTTTATTTTTCTATAAATCAAATTAAAAATAAACATTAACACCACATTAAGTATAACCACAACTATCCAAAAAGTAATCCCATTTAGAATATTGGGAGGGAAAAACATAATTATATAATGTAATAAATAAAAGGTTAGGGAATAGAACGAATAATAGAAGAGTGGGCTGTATTTTGAATTAAAGTTAAAATTGGTTATTTTATCAATCGTTAAAAGGACGGTAACAAGCAAACTATTAAGTCCAATAGCGTAAATGATATACGAAAAGCTATTTGTAACCAAAAAACCAGGAAAATTAAAAAGAATCCCGAATATTAAAAAGCCAACGGAAGGTAGTCCCACAGGTAAAGTGACCTTTCTTACAAAATCTTCTGTTGATCCTTCATAGAAATTTACTTCTGTGAGCAAAGATCCAATTATAGTTCCAAATAAATAGAATGGGAAAAATGAAAGTATTGGATTTTGTCTCGTATCCGAAGGGAAAAAGAATTCCATTAAATCTGCATAAATTGGTGAATTATTTAAATTTGCATTAAGGTATTGAAAAAAGAAATAATCAAACACTAGCAGCATTACTCCAATTATCAATCTAGAGTTTATCGTTAATTTCATTAAAGGCCAAGTGAACATCAAACAAATAGATAAGGTAAATAATATCCACCAATCATATATTTTTGCCTCTGGATTAGTGAAAAGGAGGCCTACATTAAAAATTAAAGCAACACAGAGGAGTAATAAAGCTCGAAGATAAGCGGTATTTCGCATAAGTCTTTTAGTTTCTTTATCCGCGTTCTCAAAACCACCAGATTTTCCTGATAAAGAAAGAGCAATGCTCGTGCCTGAGATTAGTATAAATCCCGTTCCTTTCGCGATAGGTTCGAGCGCAATCCAAATAAACTCTTGTGCTCTGAAATCCGCCGGTACAACAAGCCAAAGAGCAATATGTCCTATTAACATTAAAAACATACAGAACCCGCGAAAAAAATCTATGCTCCCTATTCGTTTGGACATTTTTAATTCCTTATAATTTTCTTTCTATTTCTATATTTTTATACATTAATCTAATATTTGAAATAAAATTAACTACTAGTTTTATTATGTGTTATTTCGAATTTAAAAATTTTTTCTCTTCTTTCTTACAATTTCCTATTGATTATTTATGATTTTGTTTAGAATACCTTTTGCGGCAATTATACCAGTTAGAGCCGCAGCTACTATTCCTCTTGACATGCCAGCACCATCTCCTGCAAAAAAAATCCCATCGATTTCCTTTGATTCTAAGTATTCATTTGTATTTACCTTTTTTGCACTTCTTTTGAATTCAGGAGCATAAATTAAAGTGCTATTGTTATTAACACCAGGGATAACATTATCTAAAATTTCTAAACCTTCTAAAATATCTGTAATAAAGCGATAAGGATAGGCCATCGCAATGTCTCCTGGAGTGAAATCGTTAAGAGTTGGTTGTACTGGATTTCTCTTTATCAATGATCTTCTTGAACGGTGACCATCTCGCAAGTCTCCTAACGTTTGTATTAATGGTTTATATCCACCCAAAATAGAAGTTTGTAAAGCAATTGATCTCCCATATTTTGTAGTATCTTCCAATGGACTTGTAAGTTTCTGTCTAATTAGAAATGCAAAATTTGAGTTATCAGAATCCCCATTGAGGGAGATTTGATGACCATTTACCCCTACTACATTCTCCTCATAATTCTCTTTCACAACGTATCCTTTATGGTTCACACAGAAAGTTCTAATGAAATCCTTATATTTAGGGGTAATTATATGAAATTTAGGATCTCGTTGTACTTTCTCACAAATCTCGTCTAATATAATTGAGGGGACTTCTACTCTTACTCCAATGTCAAGAGCTTTGTAAAATGTTTTAATTCCCAATTTTTCACATTGTTCAGAAAGCCAGATCATTCCCCATCTTCCAGGAGCTAATAATATATAATCAAATTGTTCCTTCTTATTATTTGCAAAATATAGGTTCTTATCTTTATCAAAAGCGGGGATTTTAGTATTTGGAAAGAACTGTATATCATATTTAGTTTCTAAAGAATTTTGAATAGATTTTATGATTTTAGGCGTATTTTTTGAACCTAACAAGCGTTGTCTAATGGGAACAAATCTCACATCCACAGCCGCACATTTACGTCGCAAATCTTTTAATTCTTCCTTATTTCGATAAGGATCAAAAATTTTATCAGGAGCGCCATTTTCTAAAAAAAGATAATCAATTTGCTGTATTACTTGTTCAACCTCGAGATCTATTGCGCTACATAATTTTTCTAAATCACCACCTATTTTTTTATTAAAATTCAGAATTCCTGAGGACCAGACACCTGCGCCTCCAATTCCGCTCATAATCCGGCAAGGATCACATTGAGCGCACTCAAATTCTTCTTTTTGAGGACAAATCCTCTTTTCAATGGGAGGTCCTGCATCGAAAATCTTAATTTCGACTTCTTTTCCCAACTGTTTTCCAATTTCATTTGCCGCAAATAGACCTGCAGACCCAGCCCCTACAATTGCAATTTTGATTTTAGACATAGTTATAAGTTAATTAAAATTAGACCAATTTTAGTTTATATTTATTTTGTAAAAAAGTTTCACCCTTTATCTCTTGAACTTCATCCTCTTTAAGCAATTCCCTCATATGATTGAATATCATTCCACCATCCCATAAATAGTATAGGTCTTTGATAGGTTGGAAAATCCTTTCCGGTGGAGTTAATATCCTCATCTCAACTAATTCTTTAATTGAGAGAAAAGCATCTCTTTTTAAAGATGCTAAAATTTTTTTTTTATTTTTATTGATTTTCTGTCTTATACGTTCAAAGAAGTCATCTTCTCTTTCCAAATAATAATTTCCGTGAGCAGGTATTAGAAAATAGTTTTTAGATAGGTAAATTTTTTCTAACTTATCTATTGAATTTCGATACTCTGTCAAATTACTATTTAAATCCCCATAATATGGATGACTTCCAATATCTGATACAAATAGTATTGGTGTGGATTTGTTATTAAAGGATTGAATTGAAAATGCTGTATGACCGGGAGAATGTCCCGGGATGTGTATGGACTCAATTTTATAATGATTTGTTTGAAAATTGTCCTTCCCCGGAGAGAATGTGGAAACTTCTTCACATTCAGAGAATTTCATATACTCTTTGGTCATCATCCTATATTTAGAATCTAAATTTAACTTTTTAAAACCGATAATATCCAACAAGTGTTCGAAATTTGTTAAATAATCCTTTTCTTGAATCGGACAAACTATCTGTGTTTTATATTTATTTAGATGATAGAATGCATGGGCCGTATGATCTAGATGTCCATGAGAGCATAATAATTTTGCAGGAGCATCTATCCTTGAATAGAGTTGATCTATGTCATCAAAAGGATAATTTGAATCTATTAAAATATCGGGACCTTCGTGGTCTTCAATTATCAAACTATTAAGGCGATTAGTTCTATTGGAACGTTCTTTAACTAAAGATATTCCATCTGTGAGATTATTCCAAGTTAACATTCACTATAGTAAAAATTTGGTAATTACTATTTAGGGTAATAAAAAATCATATAAAGATTCTATCTATTCGAATCTGAAAAGGAGTAGATTTATTTCTAATCTATTGGTCTCCAGTGCCTGCACGCAATACATTGCTTTATTTTTTTCCAGTGGACTGTACCATTGTCTCTAATAGACATTTTCCTCACTATCATCTTACTAGCACATTTTTCGCACGTTTCTTGGTCTTGTATTTTAATATCTTGAGCAGTCATTATTACCAATTTAATATAGTCTGAAAATTCTCTTCATAATAAAAGAGAAAATATTTTTATATAAATGTTTGTTTGAAGTAAAGCCTTAATCGAGTATAAACACGACTCTTTTATTAATTTATTCATTTTGGATGATAAAGGTTTCTAATTATTTTGTTTCTTCTGAAAATTATGAGACACACTTCTTTCGGAGAAATTATCATAGAGATTAATTTTTAATTATCCAAATTGGACTTGCCCATGCCATATTGGTATCCGCCATAAAAATCCTTGGATAATAATACAGAAATTTTTCTTTTTTTCTTGAATGATCTAAACAGATACTTTCAAAATCTTCTTTATCATGGAATTTTAGATCCACGCTGTTATCTTGAACAGATATATGATGGAAAACTTTATTATTTCTAATTATCTCAATTTTTTCAATCTTTATAGGACTGATAATATTCAATTCTATAAGCCGTTCTTCTTTTAGCCATATATAATCATTTAAAGATACGATATCTCCCATAAAAAATTCATTAATCACGAATTTAAGAATTATTCTTGGTCCCGTAGTACCATAACACTTCCTATTTATAAGAGCCTTCCATAACTCATCATGATCAAGCTGTTTGGCCCAGATTGCCATTATTCCCGAAGGATAAATCCCATTATCGAGATCCACGTTTCCAGAGGGAAAAGCTCCAAAGTGGTCATCACCCCCCGCAACAAACCCGAGTTTATACCCTCTCTGAAGTGCATCTGTCACATAGCATCCTTTCTTACCCAATATTGCCCCTCTTTTACGTGCATATTTTCCATAACCAAAAAATTTATATCGAGGTGGAAGTGGATTTCCTTTTGAATACGCATATTCTTGATTACCCCACGTGGAATAAATTTCTACTAGTTTTTCGAGTGAATCATCAAAATATTCCCAATTACGATGCCCGGGTCTTAATGCCGTGTGATGTCCTATCATAAGGGCTTTGTTTTTATATTTTTGTAAATTTTTAATAAGTTTTGGCGTAGAATTATATTTATTTATTTCAGAGCGAAAAATAGGAATTCTATTATGATAATGATAAATACAAATATCTCCATAACCCGTATACCATGTCCCATATTCATATCCGAACAAAGAGGCGAATTCCTCTCTTTTATTATATTTTTCTATTAATTGTTTTATTTCTGCAAAATCTTTATCAGATGTTTCATACAATCTATCATGCTCCGTAGATGTTCCAAAATCAAGTCCTGCTTTGATGAGATTCTCATAATATTCATATATCGTTCTCATTCCGTCGCTTTTATTACTGTGTCCATGAATATATCCCCAATAAAGGTTTAGAGTGAAATCTTGGTCTGATTTGCTTAAGATGGGATTAGATTTAAAAGATGCGTTGGCATATAAAACTTCTAAATAATAAACACCCAAATGATTAATTTTTAGACCGGATATTTTCACATAACCCTCATTTTCTTTATTAATGAGCGTCTTAATACAGAAAGATTCGGTTCCGTTTTTATCTTCTTTACAAATGATTTTGATTTGACCTGAAAAATTTTCGATTAGATTATTAAACCTGTCTTCAAAACGCAGAATACAATCAAAAGTTTCATCCAAGTTGATAATTGATGGAGCGATAATATTAATGTGGTCAAAATTTTCACTGACAACTTGAATCGTGGGAAGGTTCTCTAAAAGAATTTCTTGCTTACCTGGATACTTAATCAAAACCTCAATTTTTTTGTTTTTTTCTACAATAGATTGCGCTAAAGTATCCTTTAGTATTAAGTTAATTTCTGTCTCTTTTTCTATGCCCTCAGAATCAAGTATAAGGTATTTGATCATTAACTCTTTTCCCGTGATTGTTATTGGAATTAAATGTTTTCTTTTTTGGAGGAAAAGTTCAATAAATCCATTTTTATTTGCATCATAGGGTTGGAGAAAATACCAATCATTTTTGTTATTACGCCCTCCACGCAATCTAAATATCAGAAAGGAATATTTAGGAAGTTCTATATTAATAGTAAATTTTACCGAAATTGCGCATTTTTTTCTAACCTTGACGTGTTGTGGATAAACTTCCACATTTTTCAGTATATTTTTCGAGCTATTCACAAATAATTCCAAATGTTATTTATTAAAAATACATAATAATTTGAACCCAACTATATAAATATTCTAAATTAGTTAAAATTTAGATATAATAATTAACTTATTTTCAATAGGATTTATTTTTTCATTATTTACTACATATCAAGGGGAATTAATATGAGTAAAATAGATGAGGTTCTGAAACTTTTAGAAAATTTAGAGGAAAAAGTTCCTGATATTATTGGATCGGCTGTAATCAGAACAAATGGATTAGTTGTGGCATCAGCCTTACCCGAGGAGTCAAATCAACGTATGATTGCTGCAATGTCTGCAGCTTTGTTAGGAACTTCCAAAAGAACCGCAGAAGCATTATTTAATGGTACATTCCAAAGTTTAAATTTAGAGCTCGATAAAGGTAATATGTTTCTAAAACGTGCCGGACGAGTTATATTAGCGGTTATAACAAATAAAGAACCAAACATAGGTTTGATCACTTTAGAGATGGAAGAGACAAGTAATAGTATAAGTGAATTATTTAAAATAGAGGAATGAGAGTATGAGTGATAAAGAGAAAGAATTAGATCAATTGAAATTTATCGCGTCGATGTTTCGAATGACTATGGAAGAATTAGACAAGGTGATGGGTCCAGAATCCATTCAAACAATATTTCGATTGATAGGAGAGCGTCGAGGAAAAGCAATCGAAAACCGTATGAGAGATAAATTCAATGTGGATGAATGGACACCCGAGTTATTTGCAGAAAAATTTGTGGAAGATGTATTAGATCCCGCATTAGGAAAAGGACAATCTGACATAAAAGTTGAAGGAAATCAATTAACTGTAAGTGTGAGAATATGTCCCTTTAAAAGAGCAGGTATAGATATTTCTGAAAAATTTTACTGTACATATACTGAAGGCTTAATAGATGAAACCGCTAAGAACGCTTTCGGAAATATAAAGTTCCAAAGTGAAGACTTAATTTCGGAAGGAAACGCATGCTGTGTTTTCAAGATAGAAATTCAATGATTTTGCATAAACTCATTTCATTAATTCTAAATTAGAAAAAAGATACTTCTAACCATGATTCATAGTATTTTAATATTAAGACGTAGCGGGGAAAAAATTTATTCAAGAACTTATAGTGATATCGCCTGGAATGAAATCTTGACTAGCGGGTTCATTTCTGCATTGTTTAACTTCACTCAACAACTTTTCAAAGCAGATATTCAAGATCTAGAATTAGGACCATATCGGCTCTTATTTGAAAGTAATAAAGATGAAGATCTTATTTATGTAGCAATATTTGATAAGATTGACAGTATCATAAATGTAAAAGAAAATTTAGAATATTTAAAGGAAAAGATTTATTCAGAATATAAGTTGAAACTGAACAATGAACTAATTACTGAAGATGATTTGCCGGGTATCGAACAAATAGTTGATAGTATAATAGATTCTCGATCTAATTTAGGAATATCTGACGGGATGAGGGCGCGTTATGTAGAGATACTAGAAGAATTCAGATCCAACTCAGAGATATTAGATTCCGATTTAATTTCTGGTTCGGGAGTTCCGTTAACAAAAGAATGGAAGCGTGATTTTTTAGAACTTTGTTTACGGCAAATCGATGCATTCTGGAAATCGAAAAAATACTTACTAGATCAAATTATACTCTCATATGAGGGTCGACATTTAATTTTATATAAAATAAATGAGAACATGGTTCTGTCGGCCTTAATTAGAAGAAATACCCCATTAGGAATGGCAACTCTTTTGATTGAGGAAGCTGCCACTAAAATAAATAAATTGAATTAAATAAAAGTGAATTAAAATGGAAATATTTTCTAAAATAAAAAATATCTTTGGGAAGACTTCAATTGAGTCGTTAAAGGAATTAGAAACTGAGATTATTAACCTCCAAGATAAACTTAATAATGGATGGGTTACAATATTTGGATATGGTGGACGCTTAAAAGGTCTGCCTTTGATATATAAAGTCGAAGATGAAAAGAAAATCAAAAGATTTTCCGCTAAAATAATCGAGTCAATTTCCGCTTTAAACTCCGTAATTGAATCGCAAGATTTGGAAAATTTTAATATTCACTATACAGAAAATATTTTACATTTCCGGAAAGTAAACAAAGAAATTGGAATAATGGGATATCTTGGATACGGGTCTGATATTAACAAGCTAAAAGAATGGATAGGCGATAATTTAACTAAAGTAAAGAAATTGTTCCAAGACTAGCCTAGAAAGCTTTCTTATTCTACTTAACTTTATTAATCTCTATTTTTAATTACTGTTATCAATATTGCAATAAATATTAGACCACAACCAATCCATGCAAATAAAGAAAGCGTTTCATTTCCTAAAAGGAAACCAAATAGAGCCGCGAAAACAGGTTCTAAAGCGAATATTATTGCCGTTTTGGCCGAGTTTACATGTTGCTGACTCCAATTCTGAAAGAGAAAGGTAAGAGTCGTTACACCAATACCCATATATATAATAATCATCCAGAGGGTAAAGTCAACGTTTAAAAGATTATAGGATTCTCCTAAGATAAAGGAAGATGCAAAACAGCATACCGAAATAATGAATAACTGTACGATAGAATAAAGATATACATCAACCAAGCGTACATATTTATCATTATATATTATGAAAAGGGCACAAAAGAAAGCACAGGTCAGTACCCAAATATCTCCTATAATAATACCTCCCTCTCCTTCTAAAAACAGAAAAGCCATCCCAACAATAGAAAGAGTTGCAGCGAGATATATCCTTTTCTTAAAAGCTTCTTTGAAAAGAACATATGCTAAGAAAGGGACCATGATAGTATTTAATCCCGTTATAAAACCAGCTTTCCCTGCTGAGGTTGTGGTTAATCCTATGGTCTGCGTTGCTATGGCGATAAAGTAAATACACCCAGAAACCGCGCCCATCACTATAGTTTTCTTGTTTATTCTCTTTAAACGGAAAAAATATGGACTTAAGCCTAAAAGTGCTACTGAAAATCTTAACCCTAAATAAAGAAAAAGAGGTATATTTTCAATTACATTCTTGGTAATGATAAACGTCGTGCCCCAAAGCACCGTGGTAATAACTAATAAAATAATTCCAAGAATTTTCTTATTTGATACACCCGATTTTTTCGCATTTTTACTCATACACCAATTACCTATCTTTCTTACATTAATCGTTCTTTTTTTAGAAGATAAATAAAGCAATCTTAATTACCTTAATTAAAGGTCCTTAGAATGGATTATTGATTATATCTCTTTTTTAGTGGAAATATCAAGTTAAGGTAATTTCAATACATCAGCATCAGTCATTATTCCAATATAATTATCAAATTCCTTTATTAATACTGCGGGATATTTTATTAAAAGGTCCGAAACATCCTTGAGGTTCCAATTTTTATCAACTTCGGGAAAGGGCAATTCCTTTACATCTGAGATTTCTATATTTAGCAAATCTGAGTTTTCCATTATCAATTCTTGTGCCTTTTTGGAAGTAATACTCCCAATATTTCGATTCTCATCCAATATAGGCAATTGGGATACATTGTATTTATTCATTAGAGTAATCGCGTTCTTAAGTTTCGTCTGTGGATGTATTGATATAATATTCTGTGTCATCAATTTTATTATTTGTTCAGAAGATTCTTTTTTTCTCCTTTCTTCGTTTTTCAGACAAGAATAAAGCATTTTAAAAGTGGAATATGGAGGATCCACCTGTTGATTTTCAATTCTTGAAATTGTTGATTGATTCAATCCGCATATTCTTGCGAGTTCTGCTTGACTAATGTTTAGTTTTTTTCGAAGAATCTTCAATTCAGCTAGATCTGGCAACATAGTACATATCTTTTTTTTATGTATGATATGAATATATTATGCATCATAATCATAAAAAAAATTTAAAGATTTTTAAAGCAATTAGTTTTTCCTAATTTAACTTTAATTTATTCTAAAATAAAATGGAATATAATTAAAACTAGGTGATTATTTGACAAAGACGTATCAAGAAATAAATGAAAAGATAAGATCTGGCGAAGCTATCGTTGTCACAGCGGAGGAAATGATAAAAATAGTAGAAGAGAATGGTCCAAAAGTAGCTGCTGATGAAATCGATGTTGTAACAACCGGAACGTTCGGACCGATGTGCAGTAGCGGGGCATTTCTCAATTTCGGTCATTCAGATCCCCCAATCAAATTTGAACATTTATGGCTCAATGAGGTTCATGCTTATCATGGAAATGCGGCGGTGGATTGTTATATAGGTGTGACAAGAATGGCGGACAAGCGTCCATTCGAATATGGAGGAGGGAATGTCATTGAAGAACTCGTATCGGGAAAACCGATTAGATTACGAGGTGTCTCAAATACAACAGATTGTTATCCTTTAGGTGAGATTGACACATATTTCACGATTGATGATTTAAATGAAGCAATTCTCTGCAATCCAAGAAATGCCTATCAGAGATATGTTTGTGCGGTTAATAGTACTGAGAGAACGCTTTATACATATATGGGAAAACTGCTTCCTAATTTCGGAAATGCTCACTACTGTGGGGCGGGATGTTTAAACCCCTTAACAAATGATCCCGATTATGAAACCATTGGAATTGGCACGCGCATCTTTTTGGGAGGTGGAATAGGTTATGTTATCGGTCAAGGAACTCAACATAATCCTAATGATGGCTTCGGTACACTATTTGTTAAAGGAAATTTAAAAGAAATGAGCTCCGAATATTTAAGGGGAGTTAATTATGAACAGTATGGAACTTCAATGTTCTGTGGGGTGGGGATTCCAATCCCGATTTTAAACGAGAGGCTTGCTCAAAAGACTGCCATCAAGGACGAGGATATCATAACCGATATTGTTGATTATGGTGTCCCAAGACGGAATCGGCCAGTACTAAAGAAAACTAATTATAAAGAATTAAAAAGGGGTTCGATTACATTAAATGGAAGAGAGATCAAATGTTCATCTATGTCGTCCTTATTTCGTGCACGCAAAATAGCTCAAGAATTAAAAGAATGGATTGAAGACGGAAAATTTTTTTTGAATCCTCCTGCCGAAACATTACCAACTAAAACCAATTATAAAGCTATGAGACAAACATCTGAAATAAAATTTGTAAAAGATTTAAAAAAAGATGCTGTGATCTGTTATGAGGACTGTGATATACAAATAGTTGCGAATAAAATCATTAACCAAAACATTAACCATATTGTAATTACGGATAGAGAAAAAAAATTGAAGGGAATAGTCACTTCTTTTGATATCACTAAGGCGGTCGCTAAAAATGCAAACAAATTGATGGATATTATTACAAAACGAGTCATCACAACTACAGATAATGAACCCGTGGATGTCGCTTCAAGAAAAATGAAGAAACATGATATCTCTGCGTTACCAGTTGTGAATGATAAGAATATTGTAGTGGGAATTATATCATCGGAGGAGTTGATGTAAAAATGACAATTATTAACGTTATGGTTCCGTTTCGATTGATTAAACAAATCGATGATTATTCTCGTATTATAAATGAAATTTTAAAACATGATATTTCATTTAACATATTGAAATTTTCCACGAGTTCTGGAGGAATAAATCTGCTTTTGGATGTACCCGAATCTAAAATTGATACCATAACTACATCCTTGAGAAAAAATGACATCTATGTGAATAGAAAAGGAAGGGTATTGGTGGATGAAGATCTCTGTATTAATTGTGGTGCTTGTGTTTCCTTGTGTCCTACTGATGCGTTACATTTCAGAGATGATGATTCGGTTCAATTTAAGGAAGATAAATGCATTGGATGCCTTATTTGTATTGATTCTTGCCCTCGTGGTGCCATAGAAGAGAGTAAATAAAAAATAAATACCAATCTATTATTCTAAATTTTTTAAATTAGTCTTCAGCAGTTATTGTCTCATAAATTAAGTGAATTCGAGGAGATTCTCTTCGTAAAGAGACACATTGTTCCTCTTCGCAACCGCGTAAAATTGCTATAAGTTCGTTAAGATGAATAGTAGCTATTTCTAAATTATCATTTGCTATATCGCACATTTTTTCGCGAAATTCGGGCTTACTTAACGTATAGAGACATGTCGGGCATGGCATCAACAAAAAACATGCATTCACATTTTCGGCGCTTTTTAATTTTTTATAAGTTACTTTTAATGCTTCTTCAGGATGGAGTACAATTTGCGACGCACCCCATCCGCAACAACTTTCCCGTTCAGAATAATCAACAGGTGTTCCACCAAAAAGGGAAACTAATTCCTCTAATTTTGTTTTATCCTTCAAATAAGTCTCTACATCACGATCTCTTTCGAGATTTAGATAATGACAACCATAATGAACCGCAACTTTCAATCCTTTCAAATCATATTTCAACACACGTAATAATTGGTCTCGAATAAGATAGATGAAATCTAAATCATGAACAATCCGTAAGTTGGGATTTTCTAAAATCTTATATTGCCCAGGATAAGTTTCACCACCCATTTTCTCTTCGACTTCGTCTAAAATTCTCTGTGTTTTCCTTCTAACCTCGGGAATTTTTAAGAAGTCTCTGCCTCTTAGAAGAGAATTATAGCACCCATTACAACTCACTAGAAGGATATCTGCTTGGTTATTTATTTCACTTAAATTACGTTCATTAATCGCTGCAAATTGGGCTCTCGTGATTAGATTCCTCTGAAAAAAAGTTCCAGAACAGCAAGATTGATTTTCACAGATGTTTACCTCCATATCGAATGCTTCTAATAAGTTTTCTATTCCAAACCGAACACCCGGAAAATATTTCTCTAAGCAAGCTTTGAATAAACACAATCTTTTTCCTCTAAAGAATTCCAAAGGATTATCGGGATATTTTTTTTTGATTTCTTCAATATTAAGGGCTAGATTTTCAATTTCCATTTTTAGATACCATTACATTAATTTTTTTTCTTCTTTATTTGAAGATTTTTTGGATTTCTCTTTCTTATTTTGATGATCAACTGCTTTAAATACATATTTAATTCGAGCAAAATCACATATTTTATCTAATTCTTTTACTCTCCTTTCAGGCAAGGGACCATCAAGAGGCTCATCTAAGACTGAACCATTAGTGAGAAATCGCTCTGACATCTCAACATATTTCGTTAAATCATTATAACGCGGTCCATATCCCTTTTTAAAGGATTCATTACGTAAGTTTAAAATAAGTAAGGGAATATTAACGTTTTCTTTTGGGCACACCCTTTTACAGCGTTCGCAGAGAAAACAATACCAAATATCTGAATCTTTTAAAACGCTTTTATCCCCCCGTAAAACTTTTCTAATTATTTTTCGAATGTTAAAATTAGAAATACGAGATGCAGGGCAACCTCCTACACAGCGCCCACACTCAATACATTGGAGGAGATTTTTATTTTCCTCGACGTCTTCTACCAAACTTTCAAGAAAATCATAACTCCACTCTTCATCAGAAGATTCTTCCATATTTATAAGCTCAAATTTTAATTATTTACTTCCCATACTATTGTAGAAATATCGTATAAACTAAAAAAATTATTAGATTTTGATTCAGAAAAATTCAATTAGATTTGCTTAAAGAATATAATAAAACGGTATAATAATTCTCGAGTTTCTTTTTTTTATTTGATAAAAGTGGAATATAAATGTGAATTGAGATAAGTGACAATAACTAATTATAATTATTTCTGAGGATTGGATTTTATTGAAGTATGATGTTATAGTTATTGGGGCAGGAGTCGGCGGACTCACAGCAGCAGCAAAACTTGCGTCCAGTGGAAAAAAGACCATGGTTATAGAGAAAATCCATCATATAGGAGGAACAAGCCATATTTTTCGACGAGGAGGATTCATTTTTCCCATGGGGCCGCTTTCGTTCAGTTATCCAGATCTCGTCTCAAAAATTCTCAAAGATATAGGAATCACTCAAAACATATCATATAAAAGAAGTCATTTCCAGCTAATATCTCCTAATATCGATATAATTTATTCAAAACCCTTGGAAGATCTCGAAAATTCCTTAATCAAAATCTTTCCGAATGAGAAAGGCGGTGTATCGAAATTCTTTAACAAGCTAAATGAAATAATTGGTATTGTTGACAACATTTATGAATGGAATCCTGATTATCTTATAGGGGAGAAAAGACTTGAAGCAGAAAAAAAATTGATGGAGCAAAATAAAAAAAAATATGAATTAACAAAAGATTTCTCAAAAGTCTCTTCAAAAGAATTTTTAGATAACTATATCGACAATTCAGATCTTAAAAAGTTACTGGGATCTCAAGGTACATATGAGCCTGTTATGTCGATGCTTCATCTAGCGTTTATGTGGAATGTGATGTCAGAAAAAGGGATCTGGTTTCCTTCTTGTGGAATTCATGGGATAAACGAGTTATTGTATGATAGAATTATATCAGAAAGCGGAGATGTTAAGCTTAATACTCCAATTAAAGAAATAATTATTGAGAATGGAATTGCTAAAGGGGTCATAACTTCTGGAGGAACTACCTATTTCTCGGATTACATTATTTCAAATGCGGATTATAAAACGACTTTTTTACAACTAGTCGATAAAATACAAGTACCCGAGGACTTCTATCAGAAAGTTAAAAATAATTCATTTACAGGTTCTGAGATCTGTGTATATCTCGGTATAGATCCTCAAAAGATAGATTTAAAAAAAATGAGGGCTGAACACGTTTTTTATAGGGATCAGATGAAACCAGAACATACTATATCAATTCAAGATGAGGATTTGAGTAGATTTAAAAATAAAGAAATCGAAATTTGCTTTTGGTCTGAGAAATCTGACAATTTTGTCCCAACGAATAAAAAAAGTATCCTTTTACGGGTAAATTTTTCTTATGATATTATGGAAAAATGGAGAACAGGAGTAAAGAAAAGAAAGCAAGGTTATAAGGAACATAAACAGAAATTAGCGGAAAAAATTATAAAAGTGGTAGAAAAAGTTCTACCGGGATTATCGGAAAGCATTATTGAGATAGAAATTGCCACACCTTTAACATATCGAGACTGGGGAAAACGATTTCGAGGTTCCATTGCGGGATGGTCAAGAGATTTAACAAAAGTAGAAGGATTTAATCGTGAATTACTTATTAGAACACCTGTTAAGAATTTGTTAATGGCGGGATTGTATGCCAGTAAAGAATTATTTCTAGGAGGGTATCCCATATCTATGTACACGGGAATAACAGCGGCGGACTATATTTTAGAGCTGAGCAGATAATAAAAGATAAAAAAAAATTAGAATAGTTAACTAAAAGGAGCAATTGTATTTCTCTTCCTCTTTCGATATAATAAATATCCCCCAATTGCTATAAACGCTATAGAACTGACTATGATCATAATAATCACTACGTCTAAAAAGGGAAATTCAAGACCCCCTACAATGAATACTGTAAAAGTTGGATCGAATTCAAAGCCAGAGGATATATTATATTTAAACCCATCATAAATTACAAATATTTTTGACTCATTGCTATGGTCAACCGTGTCATTCCCCGCATCTCGGAAATATTTCCTAACAGTTTCATTGGTATACGCATTTAACTCTCCATTTCTGATGATTGTGTAATTAGTTGTAAATTCAAATTGAGAAAGAGTATAGTTATTCCTTCTGAAATATGCAGTATCATTTTTGCTATTTGTCTCAAAACTAAAAAATCCTACTTGCTCTGGTTCATAAATCGACATTTGCAAACCATCTTTAGAAATCAAGCAAAAAGTATCCCCTGTTTGAAGATTTGCTTTATTTGCAAAATCTTTCACTTTTGTCCAATTTAAATTCATGCCATATTTGTATTTAGTAAAATCTGGTGTATGGCTGATTTCGAACCTAAATATGACTGGTATCGATACATTATTTCCAACAATTCCCATAGTAGCGTTTAAGTGTACATCCATATTTACAATACTTTTTTTTGAGTTCACACCATTATCTGAAATATAATCCTCAGTATACACTGAAGTATCTCCTATCTTAATCGGAGAGCTTTGAAAGTCAATTTTTGCAATAGGTTCTTTTTCTGGCTCAACTTTCGAATACCCTCCATACACTCTCCTTGTAAAATTGAGTGAATCAGAAGTACCATTAT
>SHMW01000018.1 GCA_008080735.1 Promethearchaeota archaeon | reverse complement strand
ATGGGTATTGGTGCAATTGCTTTCTGGAAACTTTATACAATTTCCCAAGAAGACTTAGAAAAAACCATTTTAGAATTAGAGAAGCTAAATATTTAGTTATTCTTTTTCTTTTTTTTAGTATCTGATATATTATTAATTTAATTAAAGATATGAAAATAGAGTTCTTTAATACGTGGTAATTTTTCAAATAAATCTATAATAAAAAGCTAAGAAAATTTGATAGTTTTCTTAATTTTTCATTATTTGATTATTTTCCAACCTATAATTTTTCCGAATATTTTTAAAGGTCTAATAAAATCACCATACACTACGGAGATATGATGCGCAATTCCATTTTCAATTATCTTATCCAATACGACTCGTACATGATCTTTAAATTTAACTTTAGCGTAGGTTCCTTTTAATTCCTTTTTCATTGGGATTGCCTCGCCTTTTTGAATGAATACCCTATATTCTCCTGGAGCATAATCAAATCGTAAGAGAGAAATGTCCCCGGGTTTCATCACAAAATCTGCCGTTACTCCTTTACCGCCAGCAAAATCAGAATCTAAAGCCCGTATACATTTTCCATCCCAGAGATTGCATGGGGCCACTCCGCAATGCCATAAAAGGCCAAAATCCTCCTTAAAATCGACTTGAGAAAAATCAGCTAAGTATGGTGTTTCTCCACCAATAGCGGAGTGCGCGAGCATAGATAGGCTGCCCAACACATCTCCTTCACACGTCAGAACTTTCCCTTCTGATTGAAGTACTGACATCGCGGCGCAAGGCGATATTCCAAATTTAGCGGCGAATTCTGGCCAGCAGCGTATTGCAATAGAGGTGAGGTGATTGTTTTCAATAAAAGTCTCAAACTTTATTATTAAGTCCGCTACTTTTTCTACTTGATGCTCCTCTAATCTGGAAAGGTCAAATAACGTTTCTAATTGAGTTTTTCTCTCGGGAAGCTTATCGTAATCAATTTCTTGGTTGAATAAATCGCCAAGCGGATAAAAATCCACAAGAACCCCGAGTTCTTTATATAAATACAATTCATCAACATCAAGATTGAAAAACCCATGAGCTCTGGAGCCAATTACCCCTATGTGTGCTTCTGAGAGGGCTCTTTTAATACGGATAGCATCCAACCAATCTTCATCGATTTTCTCTCCAATTACCACATGGAAATTTTTTACACCCGCTTTATACAAATTAGACGCATTTAAATTTATTCCACACACGGAATTTAATCGTATTCTTCCTCCATCATACGGTAATTCTTCCAATCCCCATAAAAGAATAGATTTTTGTACTCGTTTATTAAGTTCCAATACTAGATGTCCTAACGCAAATGTTCCACTTATTACCACTAATCCATCGACCTCTTGAGATGCAAAATAATGCGACGCTTCTTGACCTTCTTCTATTTCAATAACCAAGTCTTCAATAAAAACCCATTCGATTGCTTCAATCTGTTTCAATTCTCCTTGAATCTTTTTATAAATATTAAGAGCGGCATTAAAATCAAAAGTTTTGCGTGCCAAGCAACAAACCCCGATCTTGATCTTTTCTTTCATTTCATTCAACTCATAAATAGATTATTTTTAAGATTAGTTTTACTAAGGAAGAACCATGTATCTCTCAATAAATTTTCTATGACTATAATTTATAGTTTTATTGCGATTAGATCAATTTCAATAAAAAATAAATGATAAGGATTTCATGTAATTCTTTTATTTGATTTAAATAGGATTTCAAAAAATGTGATTTGATTAAGAACCTATTCCATTCAATTCTTCATTTTCATTCTAATCTATATCTTATCCTAGAATGGCTATGAAATAGATAAAAGAAAAGTATTTGTTAATTTATTCAACAATTAATTTTTACATTTTAGGAGTTCCAAAATATTTATAAAGTATGCAAGATATGATTAGTATGAATAATATGAATCATATGAATTCGCATCAAGATGAAATAATATGAAAAAACACAAAAAAAACAGAATGTTTTTTGGCTCATCAACAGTCGGTGAGAGAGGCCAAATAACGATTCCCAAAGAAGCGAGAGAGTTATTCAACATAAATGAAGGAGACAAGATCTTGGTATTTGGTGATATCAATAAAGGATTGGGATTAATCAAAGCTTCAGAATTAAATGGATTTGCCGCTAAATTATTCCAAGCATTTGAGCCTAATGGGAGTGATAAAAAAAAATGAATAATTATGACAGTGAACATAAAAGTAATATAGATTTTAAAATAATGGCTTTTTTCTTTAAAATTAGGGACTTTTTTAAGGATCCTATGAAAAAAATCGAAAAAGTAGATCTTCAAAAAGGTGATTATATCTTAGAATACGGATGCGGTCCTGGAAGCTATACAATTCCCATAGCAGAAAAGATTGGACCTACAGGAAAGGTATTCGCAGCAGATATCCATCCATTAGCATCAGAAAAAGTAAAAAAACGAGCAGATAAGAATGACCTCAGTAATATTGATACAATCACCACCGATTGTAAGGTGGATTTAGAGAAAAGCTCAATTGATAAAGTAGTATTGATAGATGTTTTACACGGATTAGAAAACTATGAAAGTCATCTAAAAGAGTTTTATAGAGTATTGAAAAAGGATGGGAGACTCTGGGTGGACGATCATCATTTTGATGAGCAGCAAATAAAATCTCGCATACTCAGCACAGATTTATTTCGATATGTTGGAAAAGTCGACAGTTTGTATGAATTCCAGAAAGTTTCATTATAGAAATTATATTTTTTTCTATTTCTTAATATTCTAATTAAAGGAGTAAAGAGTTATCCGAAACCTAAAATTAGGATTAATAGCCACATCAAAACAAATGAAATTACCAACGATAAATTGATTGCCATTCCCATCAATTCTTCATCATATTCAAATTCGACGGCATACGGAATCATCGCGAGGCCTATTGGTAAAATTAGAGCAATAGATAATATACCTCTATAAAGGAGATTAAAGGGCAACAAGAAAAAGAGAGAGATACCTATTACGAGTCCAAACAAATATCTAATACCTAAGATTTTTAAAATATTTTTCCATTTACTTTTCTCAAAATGAAAATTCAAGAATATTCCGAGTAATAATAAGGTTAGAGCTGAATTAGCTCTTCCAAGGATATCCATAATATCACTAATGAAGTTGGGAATTAGAAGCCCGGAGAGATTTAGAATTAAAGCGATGAAATATGCAATCAGCGGTCCAGAAGATAATAGCTTTCTTGCACTCTTTTTAAAAATGTCTCTTTTATTTACTCTCTCGTTTTTAGGAGAAAATATTGAACCTATTAAATAACACATCACAAATATAACAAAACCGTTTGCGATATCGAACATCGCTATATATTTTAACCCCTCGGTTCCCCAAATTCTCTCTATTAAAGGAAATGCTAAATGTACAACATTAAAACCTATAACACTCATCAATGAAAGCCCTGTTATTGAAGGATGATCTTTACGATATATGAAATATGAGAGAGTAAATACAAAACCAGCATATAATAATGGAATTACTGTGAGTAGGATTAGAGTTGGGGTAATTTCGATTGATACAACTGTTTTAAAAATAAGAGCTGGCAATGTAGCATTGAACACAACTTTTGCGATAGATCTTCCATTCTCTTCTGAGATGATATTAGCTTTTTTCAGTAAATATCCCAAGGTAATTATGGTTAAAGAAAGCAAGAATGTATAGTTGACATCAGCCATTTTCAGTTGAGAATTTGTTTATATATTTAAAACCCAATTAAAAACGCTAATTTTTATTTCCCAATAAAAATAACTATTTCCTTCACATATACAAGCTTTACCAATATTTTTTAGAGTTAGTTAGATAACCTTGCTTGTCAAATTGTATATCTTCTACACCCTCAACAGAATTAAGATTAATTTTACTTTCTATTTCATCAAAAAAAGCTTCAGAAACTAACATCTTTCCGAGTTCTAAGGTATTTTTAATCCAAACTATTCGAAATTCCGAAGGGTTTTTTATGCCCGATACATCGAATATTTTATTCAATATATCCTTGTCAGTGGGAAGGAAAATGGGAATTTTTGGAGAATCTGTACGATAAGCTGTCAAAGCATTCTCATAGGTCTGTGAGAAATCTATTTTATCTACTAAACGTTTGGTAGTAAAATCCGCAAGACCTATACCTTGAGCATTTCCATGAGTTTCTTCCGTGAGATCTCTGACAAATACCCATTGAACATTCATCTCAGAGTTGCGTTTCTTACCTGTGATTTGGGTATCCATACCCGTACCGAAGATATTTTTGCCCATCTCATCAATAATGAGGAGGTCCAATTCATTAAAAGGAATTTTAGGCTTGATTTCTTTACATCTCTCTAGTAATTCTGGTTCTTTCTCAACAAATTCTTCTGGTTTTAAAAAATGAATCTCAGAAACTTTATTATAAGCATTCTGAATTATTGCTAAACCTGCCATAATAGGTAATTTCTCTATGATTAAGTTACTTAGAGATTGGATAACAGTCGTCCAAGAATATTTTTCAATGAGTCGATGATAAAGTTTAGCTCCTTGATGGCTTCCGAGGCCAATTAAGCACATTTTACTAAGACCACTCTCTACCGGCCCCACGAATTTGGAATGAGTATTGATTTTGTTGATTATAAAAATTTTATCTGCATCTAATACATGTTTATTAACAACTAAAGGGGTTCCAAATTCAGTGACTCCAAGTTTAACCACTTCCATAGTAGCTCTAATTGGACAACCCATGGACTGAGTAGTTATTCCATATTCTTTTAAGATTTCCATTTGTCCCTTAGCAGTTGCGCCTCCGTGGCTCCCCATCGCGGGAATTATATATGGTTTAGTGCCTAAGGTCTTTAGATAATCTACTAGAAGTCGAAGAATAAGCGCTTGGGATTTTATTCCCCGTGAACTAGCAGTTAATGCGATCCTTTCACCATTAGAAACCCTCTTATTTAATCCAAAGTCCTTAAGCTTGTTAGTGATCAAAGATTCAAGATTCTCCACTTCAGGAAATCTGATAGCTTGAGTGACAAACCGCATCTTCGGAAATTTTTGAGCTCGCATCCCTTAAAATATTTTTATGGTTTAGAATTCAATGATTTTTTTCAATAAACTATAATATAAGAAAAATTAGATTCCATCAATAAAACGATTTAGTTCTAATTGATGTAGCTTCTCTTTAGTTGGAATTCCATCAATTGTCCAACCCATAACGTCATAATATTCATCCAACATTAAACTAAGATTTACAGTTTGACCTTTGCTTTCACCTTTCGGCATAGCTACATTTAGAAATTTACTCGGTAAAGTATCATTCTCACGATTATAACCGATAAGAACATTATACATTCTTTCAAGGTTAATAATACGCTCCGCGGCTTCATTTAATTTATCTATATCCATTTGCATTCCTGTGACAACCGAATATGCTTCCGCTTGATCATTCAACGTTATTCCCGCTCGCATTGTCGAGCATAGAGCAATAGAGTCTACAATTGCCATACTGAATTGATGAGTTCTTTCTAAACTCGCTTTTCCTTCCTCTTCGAACCTATTGCCCATTGTTAACTCAGCTCCGAAAGTAGTCGCGAACATATGATGCGCTCCTTTTGGGCTGGTGGAATATGTCAATGCCATCGCCTTTGCGCCACGAGGATCGTATACAGGGAAAGTTTGTCCTTTTGAATGAACCGCAAATTCTAATATGCCTAATTCCCTTCCGGCACGTTCTATACCTTTTGCGAGAATATCCCCGATACCTTCTCTTTTTCCTATTTTCTTCAACATTTTCAAGAGGGCATCCCCATTCCCAAAAGTCAAGTCAATTCCATCGATATTCTCTTTGTCCAAGGCACCTGATTCATAGGCTTCCATAAGCATCCCTATAATTCCACCACCATTAATAGTATCAAACCCATAAGTATCACAGATTTTAGTGGCAGCCATTATGGTTTTCCAATCGCTAATACCACAGTTTGACCCTAACATTCCAACACTCTCAAACTCAGGACCCTCCATTTGTAAGATCTCTCCATCCTTAGTTTGAACATAGGTCCATTTGCCACACCCTATAGGACAACCAAAACAGGAACTATCGCCACTCACAATCTCTTGGCGCATTTGTTCTCCTTCCAGTTTATAACCCTCTTCAAAATATCCTCCTGAAAAATTCCGAGTTACCCAAAAGCCCGCATCATTTATTCTTTCAACCAATTCCATCGTGCCATATTTCCTTCGAATCTGACCTCCAGATGATTTTTGTAGATTTTGAATTAATCTTTTAGATAAGGGGATTAATTCATCTGGTTTGCCAACGATAACATCATGAGACCCTCGCAGTGCGATTCCTTTCAAATTCTTTGATCCCATTATTGCACCAGAACCTCCTCTCCCAAATTCCCTATATTGACCAGCAGTGATACATGCATAAGCCACCTTTTTCTCTCCTGCGGGACCTATAACTGCAATTTGAATTGTTTCATCGCCTCCAAGTTCTCTACGAATTTGTTCCTCACTTTCAGAGATCATCTCTCCCCAAATATGATCTGCAACCTTGATTTCAATATTTTCATCATCAATCCAAAGATACACTGGTTTTGATGCCTTCCCTTCCATTATAAGACCATCATAGCCAGCATATTTTAATTCTGGACCCCAAAAGCCTCCACATAATGAATAGGAATAACTTTCTGTGAGATATGATTTAAAAGTAACACATATTTTATTATTTCCAGGAATTATCGTACCCGCTAATGGTCCATTCATGAAAATAAGTTTATTATCTGGACTTAGTGGGTCTGTATCTGGAGGAACCTCTTTCATTAAATAGTAGGCTCCAAGTCCTCGGCCACCCAAAAAGGCTTCCCATAATTTGAAGCTTATAGATTCAGTTGAAATCTTTTCTGTTGTGAGATTAACCCTTAATAATTTACCCATCATTCCAAAAGATTTTTTCATTTTCCCTCCTCCCTATAAGTTAAATTTTCTGCTGCTTGTTTAGTATATATTGACTTGTATATATTGTCGGCTTTATGAATCTCAAGGTATTGAATTGCGTTTTCTGGACATATCTCTACGCATTTAGGTTCTCCTCCACATAAATCACAGATCATTATAATATTGTTATCTGGATGAATAGATGGTACCGCATAAGGACATTTTTCAACACACATTCTGCAAGCTGTGCAATTCTCCTCTTCAACGGAAATCGCTCCAGTTTCAGAATCAACACTTAGAGCATTAAATTTGCATGCTTCCACACAAGGAGGGTTAATACATTGATGACAATAGATCGCAATATCTATTTGTTTTTTATGATTTCTTATAATACGAATACGTGATTTTGAGGGGTTATTAACTCCATAATGAGTCATTGCACAGTAACCCTCACATAATCGGCATCCAATACATTTTTTAGGCTCAAAGACTAAAACTTTTTTCTTCATAAGCTCTTTCACTGATGATTCTTTGATTAATGATCAAGTAAATCGAATGAAAATCTTATGTAACTTACAAAATTTTGGTTTGTAATAAGAATATCTTCTATATTGGATAAGATAGTATCTCAAATAAATCTGTTTTTAAAGCTCGATTAGAAACTACACAAATTAAAAGATAGTTCTACTTTGATATTCACCAAAAACCTCTCTAAGTATATCACAGATCTCTTGTAGTGTCGCGTAAGCTTTCACGGCATTTATTACTGCAGGCATAATGTTTTCATTACTTTCAGCGACTCTTTTCAGATCTACTAAACGATTTTGCACCAAATTATTATCTCTTTCTTCCTTTAGGGTATACAATTCATCAATTTTCCTTTTAGTAATATTTTCGTCAAATGTGAACGTTTCAATTTTTAAATCTTCTTCTGTTTGAAAGGCATTTACCCCAACAATTGTTTTTTCTCCCTTTTCAATTCTCCTCTGGGTTAGGTAAGCATTTTCAGAAATTTCGTTTTGTATATAATTTGAGTTTATTGCCGCAGTCATTCCACCCATTTTTTCAATTTTATTTATATATTCCATAGTTTTTTGTTCCAATTCCTTTGTTAAATATTCAAGATAGTATGATCCGCCGACAGGATCAACCACATTAGTAATTCCCGATTCATAGGCAAGGACTTGTTGAGTTCTTAGGGAAATTCTTACAGAATCTTCGGTGGGAATACTTAGGGCCTCATCAGCTCCGCAGGTATGTAGACTTTGAGTGCCACCCAAGATGCTCGATAATGCCTGTATGGCCACTCTTATGATATTTACTTTTGGTTGTTGAGCTGTGAGCGTTATACCCGCGGTTTGTGTATGAAATCTCATCTTAAAAGAATTCGGGTTTTTTGCATTGAACTTTTCTTTCATTATATGAGCCCATAATCGCCTTGCGGCTCTAAATTTTGCTATCTCCTCAAACACATCATTTTGAGCTGCGAAGAAAAAAGATAATCTTGGAGCAAAATCATCAATATCAATTCCCCTTTTTAAAACCTCTTTTACATAAGCAATACCGTTCGCTAAAGTAAAAGCAAGTTCTTGTATCGCATTTGAACCCGCTTCTCTCATATGATATCCACTTATACTTATTGTATTGAAGCGAGGCATGTAGTCAGAGCAATATTCAATGATGTCCGCAGTTAACCGTAAGGAAGGTTCTGGTGGGAATATATAAGTTCCTCTGGCAATATATTCTTTTAATATATCATTTTGCACAGTCCCTCTTAATTCCTTTTTATCTATTCCTCTTTTTTCAGCCATTGCTATATACATCGCTAATAGTACTGCTGTTGGGGAATTAATAGTCATGCTTGTAGATATCTTATCTAAAGGAATGTCTTGAAATAAAACCTCGAAATCTTTTAACGAACTAATAGAAACACCAACCTTTCCAACTTCTCCATAACATATTTCATTATCGGGATCATACCCCATCTGCGTGGGAAGATCAAACGCAATAGATAAACCCTTCTGTCCTTGGGAGATTAAATATTTAAAGCGTTCATTTGTTTTTTTCGCGTCAGCGAATCCACTATATTGTCGCATTGTCCAGATCCTTCCTCTATACATGGTTGGATACACACCCCTTGTAAAAGGAGTTAATCCCGGATAGGAAAGATCTTTTATATAATTCAAATCTTCTATATCCAAAGGATCATATATTTGCTTTATGGGAATTCCCGAAGGTGTCTTAAATTCTTCTCTTCTCTCTCCTTTTTTTATATATTTTTCTAATACTTTTGATTTCCATCTTTCTTTTATTTCCTTTAACTTTTTTAATTCCTCTTCTGAAAACATATTCCACGTCCTCCTTATATGAATTTAACTTTTAACGGGTTCAAAAATGTATGTAATAATTTCCCTTCCATCTAAATCCTTACAGATGGTCTCATTGTGAAGTTTTACTTCTATTCCAATTTCTAAATCGGCATTCTCCTTAATCTGCCCCATTAATCTAATTCCATTTTCAAATTCAATTATTCCTAATGCATAGGAATGTTTATCTCGAAATTCCATGGGAGGTGACTTCAAAATCGTATAACTTATAAGGGTAGCCTTTCCAGATGGTTCTGTTGTAGTAAATTGTTCATTTTTACATTTCAAACATCTTATATGAGAATGATGTTGTATAAATCCGCAATTCTTGCATTTTTTCCAATTTACCTCAAATTCTTGGTTTTTCATCATATGAACTCACATCTTTTCTACGATAACGGATATAATATTATTTCCAAATCCACCAAAATTGCACGTTATGCCCTTCTCTGCATCTTGAACTTGTCTTTTTTCCGCCTCCCCACGTAATTGCCAAAATAATTCGACTACTTGAGCAACTCCTGTTGCACCTAAAGGATGTCCCCGTGCTTTTAAGCCTCCAGAAGGATTAATAGGGATTTGACCATCGATTTGTGTTAGCCCTTCATGAGCTGCTTTTGCACCTTCTCCTTTAGCAAAAAAACCTATATCTTCACTCTCTACAGCCTCTAATATTTCAAATGCGTCATGCAATTCAGCTACATCAATATCTGATGGTTTTAATCCCGCCATTTGGTATGCTTTTTGCGAACATATTTTCAGAGCTCTTAAAGTAGTTATATCCTCTCGTTCATAGACTATGTGGGTATCGGTCGCTTGTCCAATTCCTGAAATTAAAATGGGCCTATCACAATAATTTTTTGCTTTCTTTGCATCACAGAGAACAAGCGCAGCTGCTCCATCTGAAATTGGGCAGATATGGAATAATCGAAGAGGGTCTGCAATTATTGGATTTCTATCATCATCCTCTAAAAATTCATGGACATTATCCCACGTTCCTTTTCCCTTCTTGATAGCACTTTCCATGAAATTTTTGATGGATCGTTGGAAATGGGCTAATGAATTGAGCGCTCCATTATCATGGTTTTTTATAGCGATATCTGAAAGCCAACTTAATTTAGCATTATATTTTTTCAAATATGTTCTCGCTAACAAACCCGCCATCCCAGGTAATGATATTCCATGAATTCGCTCTGCTTCTGGATGTGTTAATGTTGCGACATTTGATGTGATATATCCTGGAGTTGAAATATGTGTCATCTTTTCAGCTCCAACAACGAGTGTTAAATCACTCAAACCCGATGCTATTGATTGAAAACCTGCGATGATTGCTGAACCTCCACTTGCGGGACCATTTTTTATATGATTCGCCGCAGCCGGGATTATTCCAATTTTGTCTACTAAAGCACTCGCAATACCAGAGATGTTATTAAATGCATGCGCACTCATACATCCAACATAAACAGAATCAAATTTCTCATTTTCGGTATTAGAATCATGTATCGCTTCTAAAGAAGCATCGCATAAGAGATCCATGAGATTCTTGTCTTCAAGCTTTCCGAATTTAGTATGTCCAACGCCAATAATTGCTACTCTCTTCAATTTTCACATAACCTTTTAATCTTAATTAAAAGTATAAAATAAATATTAAAAGTTTAGATTATATCCTTTTCGAAATCCTTCTATATTGATATGTTTATATTTTTTTGGAACCGATGTGTTAATAGTATCAATTATAGATTGTTTTGATACAATATTTGTAAGTTTAATTAAACTCCCTAGCATTATGATATTCATAATTTTAGAATTTTTGAGTTCTTCTGCCAAGGTGCTGGCGGATACTTTATATATTTTCTTGTCTTTTTGATTTGTTTCTACAAGATCTTCATTTATAACAACAATACCTTCCTTCTTTATGCTCGAGAAAAAGTGATTGAACGCATCTTGAGAGAATGCGATTAATATGTCTACGTGATTAAACAAAGGGAAAGTTGGTTCTTCAAATTCAGAAATAAGAATATCACTTTTAACTTTTGTACCTCTTTGTTCAGCACCATAGGATTGAGTTTGAATTGAATTTTTTCCGTCTGCAATTGCTGCTCTGCCCAAAATTATACTGGCAAGAATAACACCCATCCCCCCAGCACCACAAAATCGGATACTAACCTCTTTTTGAACGTTGCTCCCAAAATTCATCTTTAATCCTCTCTTTTAATTGTTTATATAGTGTATGATAATCGGGTTTATCAAGGTCCGTTATTTCCCCAATAATTAATTTTCCTTGATATCTAGCGGTAAAACATTCATCTAAATCCTTAAATACGTGGCTTGAATATTCGTCCTTACAAGCTTTTGAATAATTAATTGTTTCATTGAGAAAAAAGTTCAGATAATCGGTAGTATCTTCAAATCTTTTATTACTTGTAGGGCACGAAGAAATTAATTCTATGAATGATAACCCTTTCTTTTGTATCCCCTTCTTAATAGACTTTATTACTTGCATAGAATGTGCCGTGGTCCACCTAGAAACATATACCGCGCCAGCAGCTTTAGCTAAAAATGAAAGATTAAATGAATGTTCAATATTTTTATAAGGGGTAGTTTTAGTTATGGTTCCCATTGAAGTCGTCGGGCTAACTTGGCCACCAGTCATTCCATACGTCTCATTATTTACACATATCACGGTTATGTCTATATTTCGTCTAATTGCGTGGAGGAAATGACTCAAGCCAATAGCAGCAAGATCGCCGTCACCCGTGAATACAATTACCGTTAAATCGGGATTTGTGACTTTAATACCGGTTGCATATGCTAATGCTCGACCGTGTAGTGTATGAATGCCATATGCTTCAAAATATGCAGGCAACCTAGAAGAACATCCTATTCCAGAGACAAATACCAGATTGTCTTGGGAGATTTGCAAGTCATCAATAGCTCTCACTACATATTGCATAATTTGTCCAATTCCGCATCCAGGACAAAAGATTGAAGGTAAAAGGTCTTTACGTAAATATTTCTCTCGTAACTCTTCTGCAGATTTCAATTTTATAAAATCCTCTTTTTAATGATTTTTAATATTTCCCTAGGGCTTGGAATCTTCCCACCGATTGAAAATAAAGAATCAACTTGACAGTTACCTTGTGAAAACTCCACAACAGAGTGATACATTTGCCCTAAATTCATCTCAACCACAATAAATTTTTTAATTTCCAAGGAAAGGTCTAATATTTGTTCTGATGGGAATGGCCATAATGTAATTAAACGTAAATGCCCGACTCTATACCCTTGTTCTCTCGCCTTCTGAATCGCTGTATTAACTGTTCTGGAGCTTATTCCATAGGACACGATGATGATATCAGCATCTTCGGTATTTGATTTTTCATAAGTTACAATATCATCTTTATTATCTTCAATTTTTTCATAAAATCGCCGAATTAGTTTCTCGTGTACTTCGGGGTCATCGGTTTCTGGTAATGCCTTCCAATCATGAGTTAAACCAGTTAAATATGTATGATATTTGTTCCCAAATCTGTCCATTTCAGGAACCTTGCTTGGTCTTGTATATCCTGTACGAAAAGGATGATATTTTTGTTTCTCAATTGTAACCGGTACTCGAGCAATAATATCTATTTCATTTTGATTTGGAATAACTAATTTTTCTCTCATATGGGCGATGGCTGCGTCCGAAAGCAAAATTACTGGAACTCTATATTTATCTGCCAAGTTAAATGCTCGGATGGTCAACCATAGACATTCTTGAATACTATTTGGATATAATGCGATAATATTATGATCTCCATGGGTTCCGTATCTTACTTCCATCGTGTCTCCTTGGGCTGGTTTTGTAGGCTGACCTGTAGATGGACCAGATCTCTGAACATCAACAATTACACATGGCGTTTCAGTCATACACGCGAAGCCTATATTTTCTTGCATTAAAGAAAAACCTGGTCCAGATGTAGCTGTCATTGTCCGAAAATTATTCCAGCTTGCTCCAATAATAGCTGCGATGGAAGCTATTTCGTCTTCCATCTGTAAAAAATAGCCATTTTCTAGAAGAGGTAAGTATTTTGACATTAATTCTAATATTTCGCTTGCTGGTGTAATAGGGTATCCTGCAAAAAAACGACAATTAGCTAATAAGGCACCATAAACAATTGCTTCATTTCCAGTGGCAAATTGCGTTTTTGGTTGTAATATATCGTCTACATTAATTTCATTCATTATTTTCCTCCTCGTTTATTATAGATATAGCCATCTCAGGGCAAATTAGTTCACATTTTTTACAAAATATGCATTCCTCTCTATTTATTACTTCTGGAAGAATAAATCCTTTAGCATTCGATTTCGAATTTTGTTTTAAAACGCTTTTAGGACAAATCTCAACGCAAAATCCGCATCCTTTACAATATTCTTCCTTAATTTTGATTTTTCCGCTCATCTGATAAATTTAAAATAAATTTATGAGTAATTTGTTTAGTATTCTAGGTTATTTTTAGCTCTTAATTAGCTTTTTCTTTGGTATTTTCGTGATGTTCTGTTCATTTAATCTGATTCTTTTTTAAAAATATTTAAAATTTTTAATTTTTGTTGAAAGATCTTAAGATTTATATTGTGAGAAAAAAAGTAAAATAAAATAGAATAAAATTTGACTAAAAACCCATCAAAGCTAAAACTATCATGAGTATACCGCTGAGAATCGCAAGTGCCATTGCCCAATATCGGCGTGGTTTTAATTCTGGCGCTGTTTTTTTCATTTCATAGTAAAGCACGATTATTGGAACTATATAGACCAGGCCTAAAATCGGACCCGTCACTATTCCTGAAAATGAAAATAGTTGCATGGGATTATCGAAGACTAAGGCGAGAACAAGGGGAAATAGTGTAAACATTACTAAACATAATCTAAACACAATCTTTTTATCAATTTTATATTTACGATATAATCCTAGACGTTCAAAACTTTCTTCCCATAATCGAGAGAAGCCATATAGTGGACCAATCACAGAACTAAATAGAGCAAGAGATCCACAAATCATAAATAAATAGCCAGACCATTCACCGTATGTCGATGTAAATATTAGTATCATTTGTGCGACGAGATCATCTCCTCTGGGTTTAATACCTTCTTTAAAAAGTGTTCCAGCTGCCGCGGTCCAGATTAGAATTGAAAATATGCTTAAAATAGTCGCAGAAACAAGGTTTTGATATAGTACAACCTTTTTCCATCCTTTAAGCCTCTTTATTTCTTCTTCAGTTAGATCTTCTGGTTTGATGTCGAATCCTTTAGAAGATGCTTCAAACATGCCCATATTTTTATCTTTTGCGTAAAAAATATAGGAAACGGTTGGACCAAATCCCGCTCCCAACACGACAAATAAAACGGCAAGAGTCTGTATACCTGAAGTGGTTTCCAAGCCTGGGTTTGCTCCCGGAAAGGTAGGTGTGAACCCAACTATCCATTGGTCAATGGTAGGCCAAAACAATATGGCAACGATGATAATCAATGAAAGAAAAACCCATAATAACACAGTGGAAGTTTTTTCCAACAAATTATAGCTTCTAGTTGAAACAATTATAAATCCAGCGATCGCGATGATAATTATCCATATTTTGATATCAATTGGAAAAACAAAATTAAACGTTCCTGAAGTTTCTCCTAATAATCCCGCCATCATTATGGCATGAAGAAAACATCCTCCCATTAGAGCAAAAAACATCCATCTTAGCCATTTATGGTCCCAACTAGTCTGTAGAAATGTTTTCCCACGTGTTACTCCATACTGCACTAAATAATATTGCCCAAAAATCTTAATATATGCTATAATAGGCACAAGAAATAAACCACTCATCCCGAAATATGCTCCAAGCAACGGAACAGTAATAAATTCTCCACCCCCAATTTGGGCTGCAGTAAAGATAAAAGCAGGTCCAAGATATTTTAAAAATGATTTTATTGTTAACGGAGGCTCCGAGATTCTAGATTGTTTTCTTTTTGTTTCAGAGACTTTATTAGTAGTCATTTATAGTAAGTTGAAAAAAGTTTTAAAATTTTTAAAGTTGAGTTATTCTCATTAGAGAGAACCTATGTCGGTTTCATCCCATGCATCTTGGAAAATCTTTAATCCTTTATCCGTAAAGGGGTGTTCAAAGCTCCCTTTATATACATCAAAACCAGCGGTAACTATATCCGCACCCATCACCGCTGCGTCGGCGATTTGTTTTCCATTTCTCACGGCTGCAACGATAATTTCTGTATCAAAATCGTAGTTATGATACATGGTGACGATGTCTGCGATTAAATTATAACAATCCACGCCACTCGCCTCCTGCCATCCAATGAACGGAGAACAATATCGAGCTCCTATGCGTCCAACTTGTAAGGCTTGTGAGCTTGTGAATACTAAGGTCACATTTACTTTGATTCCCTTATCTGATAATTTTTTTGTTGCAATTAACCCTTGTTCATTACATGGAATTTTAATAACGAAATTATTAGAGAGAGCGGCGATCTTTTTTGCTTCACTAATCATGGTTTCAGCGTCTTTAATATGCGGGTCAATTTCTACAGAAATAGGAAAATTATCATCATCAAAAGTATCAGCGAATTCTTTCACGACGGTAAAAAACTCCTTTCCAGATGTCTTCACATGCTTAGGATTGGAAGTAACCCCTACAATGCCCCAGTTTTCTTTCGCATATATTATTTCGTCAATTATCGCACTATCTAAAAAATACTTCATATTCTATTGTTAAAAATTAGATTAGATTGATTTTATATGTTAATTGGATTTATTATTGATTCAAAAAAAATTTTCTTAATTCGGATAAATATTTTCTATTGTATCAAAATTTTTTAGTTCCTTCTCTAAATTGTTAAATCTAAAAGATATTAATACTCCCAATGATAACCTAAATTAAGATTATGAATAAAAAACCGAATATTGTTTTATTTATTACCCATGATCAAGGACAGTATGCTGGATGTTATGATTCCGAAGTACCAAATTCGTTGAATACTCCGAATATAGACAAAATTGCTCAAGAGGGGGTTCAATTTACTAATTATTTTTGTACCGCTCCGCAATGTAGTCCCAGTAGAAGTTCAATAAAAACATCTTTATATCCTCATCAGAATGGTTTAATGGGACTTGTAAACCTTGGATGGAGCATGCCCGAAGATAATAAAACACTCCCAATGTATTTAAAAGAAAATGGTTATACCACACACCTTTTAGGACTACAGCATGAAGTTCATGATGCGAATACCTTAGGATACGATACTATTAGCAAACGAGGTCCAGAATTTAAATACTCTCGAGCTCGGATGGAAAGAAAATATTTAAAATTTCTTAGTGAGCATAAAGATGATGAGAAGCCATTTTTTGTCAATATAGGGACAATCGAGGTGCACCGACCTTATCAAGCGTGGGCAGAACCAGTTGATCCAGCGAGAGTGAAGGTCCCGCCTTATTTACCGGATATTGATGAGATTAGAGAAGATTTAGCGGGATTTTACGGGAATGTTGAGATTGTAGATCAGACAATTGGAACAATTTGGGACCATTTGGATGATCTTGGTATATTAGAAAATACTATATTCATTTACACCACAGATCACGGTATCCCTTATCCAAGAGCTAAATGCACGCTATACGATCCTGGATTAAAAACAATTCTTTTAATGCACTATCCGGGCGCAGAATACTTGAGCGGAGGAAAGGTAGTGAAAAGTATGTTAAGCAATATCGATTTATTACCATCTCTTATAGATTTAGTAGGTGGCAAGATAGGAGAAAGAATTGAAGGAAAAAGCTTTATACCTATTCTAAAAGGAGAGAAAGAAGAGATTCATAATAAAATATATGCGGAAAAAACATATCATGAGATCTATGACCCAATGAGAGGGGTAAGGACACATAAATTCAAATATATAAAGAATTTTAAAAAATTGGATTCTCTTTATCAAATACCTAAAGATATTATGATGGATCCTTCGGGTAAAGTGATGAAGGAAAGAAGTCAAGAACCACGCGCTATGGAGGAATTATATGACCTTAAGAATGATCCAAATGAGATGAATAATCTAATTGAAAACGCAGATTATAGTGATATTTTATATGAATTAAGGACGGAATTAAACGACTGGATGATTAGTACAAATGATCCGCTTCTGAAAGGGAAAATAGAAGACGAGAGACATGAAATGAAAGGGCATTACTAAGATGATTATATAAAATCTAATCCACACCAATAAAATATCTAATCTTTTTTAATTATTTTATACACATTCTCTAAAGATCCTTTTGATTTTGTGATTGTAAGCAATGTGAAAGTTAAAGCAATTAGTATTTTAATTTCCATAGGTTTTTTTTATTAGTGAGAATTGATTTAAACTTAGTAGCAATTAGAGGAAGGTGTTTAAATGCTGATTATTGATGCTCATGCACATTATTTGGATGAACCACATTACCTTAAAAATCTGTTAAAAACTATGGAGATAAATGAAATAGAAAAATGTTGTTTGAGTGGATTGGGTGAAAAATTCTTTTGTAGAAACAATTCAGATGTAAAAAGAGCATTCAAAATGAATCCTGATAAGATAATTGGCTCATATTATATCCAACCAGGAGTGTCTGGAATTGATGAGATTCAAGAAGCATATAATGATGGTTTTAAAATGCTAAAAGTGACGATTCCCACCAAACCATATAATCACAAGTCATTTTATCCTCTGTGGGAAATGGCAGAAAAACTAAAGATGCCAATATTATTTCATACTGGAATAGTTACTATTCCAAATCCATCAAAAGAGATATCTTATTCATCTTGGGATATGCATCCTATGCGTTTGGAACCCATTGCGAATAATTTCAATAAATTGAATATTATTATTGCTCATCTTGGGGTACATTGGAATAATGAAGCTGCCGAATTAATTCGAATGCGACCAAATGTATATTCTGATATCACAGGGGAACCCGATGGGTGGCGTGTGCGTGCTGATAGAATTGGGCTGAGAAAATGGCTTTGGTGGGAGGGTGCTTTTAAAAAGCTTGTTTTTGGAACAGATGTGCATTATTCCAAGATTCCAGACAATTTAAACCAAGATAAAAATTGGTTAATTCAATATAATATCGATAAAACGACACAAAAGCTATATTTTGCAAATAATATTTTAAATTTATTAGGAATGATTGAAAATGGATGATAGAAGGCAAGAGGTTAGGAAGCTCGCACGATTAACCCCCCAAGAAGTAATAAAACGCGCGGGTGATAATATTATCGTGTGTAAAGACCTTGATGTATTGCATCTAAGGTTTGCAGAAAATATTAGAGATGAGATAAAAAGGAATAACAACAATAATAAACTCTCTCGTTTTATTTTACCAGTAGGACCAACTGGTCAATATCCGATCTTAGCTGAATTATTGAATGAAGAACATATATCCTTAGAGAACTGTTGGTTCTTCTTTATGGATGAATATTGCGATGAAGATGGAAATGCAGTTGATATTTCTCATCCACTAAGCTTTAAAAAAGTGGCAAAAACTCTATTTTTTGATTTACTTGAGAATTTTTTAAATTTGAAAGAAGAACAAGTATTTTTTCCAGATGAGACTAATATTAACGACTTGGAAGATGTCATTAATGAAATCGGCGGGATTGATGTATGCTATGGAGGTATTGGAATTCATGGACATGTTGCATTTAATGAACCCCAAGAGTGTGTAAAGAATTCAAGTCCCAGAAAAGTCAGGTTGAATAAGTTTACTATAACGATTAATGCTATACGCGCTGAAGTGGGAGGTAATTTGGAAAATTTTCCCAAAGAAGCATACACTATAGGAATGAAACAAGTATTAAATGCGCAAAAAATTCGATTATACTGTAGAAATGGGTCCTCTTATGATTGGGCGAATCTTATCTTGCGAATTGCATTATTGGGACATCCTGGGGATGACTATCCCGTAACACATATTCGTGGACATCCAGATTATACTATCACCACCGATTGGGATACATTAAAGACTCCGAAAAACCAAATTTAAGGAAGTTTGTTAATATGAAAGAGAAAAAAAAGAAATCTCAAATAAGAGCAGTGTTAATTGGTGCAGGAGCTCGTGGAAGATATGCCTATGGAAAATGGGGTCTTAAAAATAAACATAAAATTAATTTTGTTGCTGTTGCCGAACCTATTGAAGAAAGAAGGATTGGCTTTGCTAATGAATGGAATGTCCCCAATAATTATTGCTTTTCAAATTGGGAAGCATTATTAAATCCTGAGATCGGAAAACTTGCCGATGCTTGTTTGATATGCACCCAAGATAAAATGCATACTGAACCGGCTTTGAAAGCACTTGAATTGGGGTACCATGTATTACTGGAAAAACCGATGGCGACAACCGAAGAGGAGTGTAAAAAACTAGTAAAAGCTTCCGAGAAGGCAAATAAACAACTAAGGATTTGTCATGTTGCACGATATACTACAATGTTCTCAAAAATTAAAAAAGCTATAAAAGATGGATTAGTAGGGAGAATTATAAATATCGAACATTCTGAAAATGTTGCCTACTGGCATTTCCCCCATGGATATGTGAGAGGCACTTGGAGAAGAGCGGATGATTCAAGCCCAGTGATATTAGCAAAAACTTGTCACGACCTGGATTTACTATATTGGTTGGTTGAGTCGAAAGCAAAGTATATTCATTCGTTTGGTGAATTGACCTTTTATAAATCCAAAAACACACCAGAGGGGGCTCCCGACCGTTGTACTGATGGCTGTCCCGTGGCTGAAGATTGTCCATGGTATGCCCCACGCTTATATATTAAGGGCGAGCCAATTCTTCGAGTCACTAAAAGATCTAACAAGCGCTGGTTAAGAGTTATAGGGAACCTTCTGATAAACCATAGAAAAATTTCAAAAATTCTCAGCTATATCATTAAACCGTTGAGAGGATTGGTAAAGTGGAATCGTTGGCCCGCTACTGTAATTACTGAAGATCTTTCCTATGAAGGAAAGATGAAAGCACTCCAAGAAGGTCCTTGGGGACGTTGCGTATTTAAATGCGATAATGATGTTCCAGATCATCAAATTGTCTCCATTCAGTTCGAAAATGGGACTACAGCGACTATGACCATGCATGGTCATTCATATTTAGATGGACGATGGATCAGAATATCTGGCTCAAAGGGATCCCTCTTAGGGCGTTTTACATACGGAGGAGAGAAATTACTTTATTATGATCATAGATATGTCGATGAGAGGGTACTCTGGGAATCGGATATTACTTTTGAGGCGCATAGTGATGGCGATGCAGGTCTCATGGAGTCGTTTGTGAATTCTTTATTAATTGGTGATAAGGGCGAAAATGAAGTACTTACTTCAGCCCGAGCGTCCTTAGAATCTCATTTAATGGGTTTTGCGGCTGAAAAGTCCAGATTAGGGAAAAATGTTGTTGATATGGACGATATGAGATAAAAAACTCTTCCTTTTTTGTAATAATTTCCTTCTTAAATAACAGATGATTAATTTATTCATTAAGCTATGAATTTTTAATAAGAGTCATAATGCTTGAATGGAAATTAATGGAAAAGGAATTTAAAATTTTTTATAAAGGCTGTTTATTCATCCATCACACAGAAAAAGATCCCGCATTCGAAATCGGCATTGCAAAAGGAAAGTATAGAATGAGGATGGGAGATTTTAAAATTAGAGATAAACTCAAAAGAAGGATCCCTCTTTCCAATTACAGAATTCTTTCCGAAGGCGAGGGAACTTTAAGAATTGAATTAAACTCAAATGACCACAGCTTAGATATCAGTATTAACGAAAATACGAAAACAGACTGTATAGAAATCTATCCTGAATGCAATGACAAAAAGATTAATAGATTTTGGATTAAAATAAAAGCTTCACAAGAAGAGGCCATATTTGGATGTGGAGAGCAATTTTCTGAAATAAATATGAGGGGTAAGGAACTTCCTCTATTTGTTGAAGAACAAGGAGTGGGACGAGGAGATCCTCCCATCACAGGAGACTGGTATACGACTTATTTCCCGCAACCAACATATATCTCCTCTCATAATTATTTTTGCCATATTGAGACATTTTATTATTCAAAATTCAATTTTAAAGATCCTCAAAAACATGTTTTATATATTTGGGAAATTCCGAATAAAATAATCCTTGGAAAATATAATTCATTAATAGAAACTGTGTCCAAATTGTCTTCATTCCTAGGTAGACAACCGAAATTAGTAGATTGGGTCTATGATGGATTATGGCTAGGTTTGCAAGGAGGAAGGGAGGTAGTTAACGCAAAGATCTCTAAAGCAAAAGAGCATAACATTAGCGTAAATGCTGTATGGTGTCAAGATTGGGAAGGAATCAACATGACTTCTCAAGGAAAGCAACTCTTTTGGAACTGGGAATACGATGAAGAATTATATCCAGATTTGCCCCAATATATTGAGGAGTTAAACAAGAGTGGAATCAAATTTCTTGGTTATATTAATCCTTATTTGAATGATAAAGCCCCACTCCACGATGAGGCTTTAGAGAAGGGATGTCTTATAAAAATCAAAGACGGTGAGATTTTATATGATGATTCTACCGCAGAAAATTGCTTTGGAATTTTAGATCTTTCAAATCCTCAAACGTTTGACTGGATTAAGTCCGTAATCATTAAAAATATGATTGAGATTGGGATGGATGGCTATATGTGCGATTATGGTGAATATACTCCCATTGATGTATCATGTCATTCAGGAATAAGTGGAGAAGAATTCCATAATCAATATCCCGTATTATGGGCAAAAGTAAATTATGAAGCTCTCAAAAAAAGCGATTCTCTGGACAAGGTAACATTCTTTATGCGTTCTGGGTATACTCACTCATCCAAATATGCTCCCATGATATGGGCGGGAGATCAATTAGTAACTTGGAGTATAGATGATGGGCTTGCCTCTGTTATTCCCGCAGGTATTTCTGCGGGACTCTGTGGTATTGGATATTTTCATTTCGATATAGGAGGTTTTCATTCTCTAGGAGATTTCAAACGCACGAAAGAAGTCTTTATGAGATGGGCGGAGCTTGCTGCCTTTTCTGTGGTTATGCGAACTCATGAAGGAATTCGCCCTTGGGATAACTGGCAATTTGATTCCGATAAAGAAACTTTGGAACATTTGAGTAAAATGGTCAAGGTTCATGTTCATCTAAAGCCTTATTTGGAAAGACTGTCTGAGGAATATCAAAAGAAAGGCTTGCCCATTATGAGGGGTTGTTTTTTACATTATCCTGATGATATAATTTTTCATAATCTTAAATATCAATATCTCTTAGGCGCAGATCTCCTAATCGCTCCAGTTATAAAACCAAAAAAGTCCCTATGGAGAGTATATCTGCCGAAGGATTTATGGATTCATATATGGAATGGAGATGAATATGAGGGAGGATGGACGAATGTTCAAGCTCCAATAGGAAAACCGCCAGTATTTTATCGGAAAGACTCCCAGTTTGCCAAATTATTTTCAAGAATAAAAGATATCTGAAAATAGAAATAGTATTGAAATTAGGTTAGCAGATCGTATAAGGAGTTTACTCGAAAGGATTCTTTGATTTCATTTGATGTATATTTTTTTGAGAAATTTTTGTTTTTAGTGATTCTAATCTCAATTTTTCTTAATTCATTTGGTTCCATTGCAAAGAAATTATCAGATGCTATAAAATCGACAATATCTGATTCGATGAATGTATATAATGATATATTTTCAGAAGTTATTTGAATGTTGAGCTTGCAATTCTCAGTCTCATTATCAGACGTTTCATAAATATGAAATTTGAGATGGGGATCTTTGAGATGAAAAGAATTGGGGCTATCAAATAATTTAAATCCTCGATATATTATATTTTTTGTATTCTTATTCATTAATGTATAAAATACAATGCAATCGTTTTTCAAATCCATCGAACTTGCTAAATCTTTAATTTCAACGAGATCTCCTTTTTTACTTTCCATCGCATTTAGTTCATATCCAGAATTAGATCTTTTTACGATTTGACCACCTGAATTTAAAATATTCAATTGTAAAATGACATCATAAGAGACCAATGAATCATTAATGAGTGCAAATTCTATTTTCTTTGTAGTGACATACACCTCAACGATAATGGGTTGATAAAACCTCTTAGCTAAATAATGTAGTGCTTTCCAACGTCCGTAATAGTCAATTGAAGACCAGCTTGCTACTGGCCAGCAATCATTCAATTGCCAATAAAGGGATCCCATACAATGGAAATTGGCAGTCTGCGAACGCCAATATTTTACTCCATACTCGACTGCTTCCGCTTGAGTAATTTGAGAGAGAATAACCTGTTTTCGAAAATCCTTGGGTACATTATACCGCCTTTTAATATAGCGCATTATAAGATCATTTCCGGCATCGTTTTTTTGGTGGTTTTCCATAATTGGAGAATTAATATAATATTGATCTTTTGGACAAAAGCTTGATATCGTTTTCAAGGAGGGAAAAGATTCAAATCCAAATTCGGACATGAATCTTGAATTGAATCGTCGATACGCTCTAAACGGCTTACCTCCATGCCATACACTCCAATAATGAGAATCTCCTTCATCAGGAGAGTTTGAATTAATGGTCCCTAAACTCATTCCGCAATGACCATTTGAGGGAGAACTGGGCCAGAAGGGACGATTAGGGTCGAGTTTTTCGAGGGTCCTTGGAAGCATGTTTTCGAATATTTTCACATATCCTTTTTTATAATTCTTTTCGATTTCCTCATCAGTTATTCCCGCCGATACTTTTAGAAAATTCCATAAATATTCGATTTCATTGTTTCCGCACCATAAGGCTAAAGAGGGATGATTTCTCAGTCGTTTGATGTTATCCTTAAATTCTTGTTGAATATTTTCATAAAATTCATCATGAATGGGATAAATAGCACACGCGAAGGGAAAATCTTGCCATACTAATATGCCCAACTTATTACAAATTTGATAAAACAACTCATCTTCATATATCCCGCCACCCCATACTCGGATCATATTCATATTGGCTTCTTTTGCAAAATGTAGATTCATCTCATATAATCCTGCTCGTTTTCCTCTGGGAATGAAGCTATCCACTGGAATCCAATTGGCTCCTTTCGCAAAGATTGGTATGCCATTTAATTGAAAATAGAAACTTTTTCCCCATTTATCGGAATTTCTTATTAATTTTAGATCTCTCAATCCTATTTTTTGTTGATACTCATCGAGTATTTCATTATTTCTTAGTTGAATAGTTAAGTTATAGAGGTTTTGTAGGCCTAGATCATGTGTCCACCAGAGTTTTGGATTGTCTATTTTAAATTGAATGCCTTCCTTCAAAGAGTTAACGGTTTTCTCCTTTTGGATACTTTTTCCATGGGGATCTTTTAAAATACACAATAAATCCATGTCTTGATTTGAAATATTATCAAAGACGCTCTCAATTTCGATATTTATATTTAGATTTACAGAGTTTATCTCATTGGTATTTTGGTCATATTTAAAATCTTGAAAAACATATATTGATTCAATCTTTGGCGTATTCATAGCAGTTAATTTTACATCTTTCCAAATTCCAATGTCCGGTAGAATTGGACCCCAATCCCAACCAAAAGAATATTGCGCTTTTCTTAGGTATGGTACTCCGGGAAATGCCCGATTTTCTTCCCCTGTGTTTAATTTCATATCATATTTATCAATCATATCTTTAGCAAATTCTGTTGGGCTATGAAAGAATAGTGTAAGGTTATTGGAGGTTTTTTTCAATTTTGATTTGACTGAGTATTTATAGGATCGAAACATATTTTTCACTGAATCCAGTAATTCGCCATTTAAATAAATGTCAGCAATTGTGTCCAGACCTTCTAATTCTAGAAAAATAACGGAACTTTTCAAAAAGTCTTCTTTAAGATCAAATTTAGCAGTATAATTCCAAGTTGATTCATATACCCATTTAACTTTCTTTTCATTTAATCCGTAAAAAGGATTTTCTATAATCTTTTTTTTAACCAAAGCTCCAAATACCGTTTCTGGAGTAATGATATCAATGCTAATATCTTTTTCTGCATTTTTGAGCTTCCAGTTGGTAATTTTTATTGAATTATTCTTATTAGAAATGAGTAACGCCCCATTGAATATTTTAAATATAATTTAGCTTTAATATTAATATCAAGAATTATTCCTTTATATTTTATATTCATTAACTAAGACCTTTCTAGCATCATGAAAGAAATTCGTTTACCAAATGGAGACACAATATATTGTATTGATGAGTTAACGGCATTATATGTATATGATGAGATATTTGTAGAAAAAGAATATCTTAAGAGAGGAATTGAAATTAACAACAATGATGTGATAGTGGACGTTGGTGCGAATATTGGATTATTCTCTTTATTTACTTTAACTCAAGCCTCAAAACTTTCTATATATGCATTTGAACCTATTCCCCAAATCTTTGAGGTTCTGGAGGCTAATTTGAAACCGTTAGAATCCCAAATTATGCTTTTTAATGTAGGACTTGGAGAAGAGGAAAAGGAGACCGAATTTAATTACTATCCAAAAGTTAGTGGTGATTCTACAGCAGTACCATTCGATCTAGAGCGTAAAACAGATCTTTATGTGAAACATTATAAAGAAACAATTTGCCAAGAGCTACCTATTGCTCGAATTGTCCCAAAATTTTTAAGAAATTGGGTCGTCAGAAGAGGATTACAGAATTTCTACTCAAGTGAGTCAATACGTTGTCATATAACCCCTCTTTCTAAAATAATTGAGAAATATACTATTCAAAAAATCGATTTACTAAAGATCGATGCGGAAAATTATGAAAAACACGTGATCGCAGGAATAGAAGAACATGATTGGCCAAAAATTCAGCAAATTGCTATGGAGGTGCATCAACATATTCCTGAAGGGGAAAATCTGCTCATGGAATTAACAGAGTTTTTAGAAAGAAAAGGCTTTAGTATAGATTATGGAGATGAGACAAGAGAAACTATTTTAGATGTTCATATGTTATACGCAATAAAGAAAAAATAAAAAATAATTAAAGATTAAAGATGTTTTAATTCTGAGAGCCTGAAATACCCAAGAATCATTAGGATAAAGCTTGCTATTCCGAGGATCGCGATCCCTATGCCAGGAATGGCAAAAAGAGCGATGAGTCCTCCAAATTGTTCTACTGAGGGAGTTGTTCCTTCAATAAAATCAATGATTATAGCTTCGATTTGAGGATAAACAAAGAACGCAATTAAAACCAGCACTGCTCCGATTATCAATGAAATAAGCAAATATAGATATGATTTTTTTATTTTAGCCGCTCCTTCTGTAGCTTTTTCGGCAACATGGGCCGGGAATAACCCAGAATTTCTCGATAAGAACATATAGAAGTTATTCCATGCCATAACAAGGAGTCCTAAAGCAATTGCTCCTACTGGAAGCCCACCTAATAATATTAACAATAGAATTTCAATTAAGGGAGAAATCTGTTGGAATTCTGAAACAGTTATCGGAGCACTAAAGGTAAATCCTGGAAGTGAAACAAAGAAAAGAACTACTATAATAGCGATTATGGCGATGATTAAAATAGCTCCCACGATACCGACAATTACCGCATATATTATATATTTTCGAAAATTCTCTAGTTTCTCGTTTTGCATTTCTAGATTGGCTTTCTTGATATCCCCGAGTGCGAATAGCATAATAATAAACATCGCTAATTGGATAAGTCCACCTGTAAAAATGCTTATTATGGAGAGAATCGCGAGCACGTACATTTTAATCCCGAAATCTTCAAATTCCCGAGTAAATTGTGTTTTTTCCATGGTATTTTCTTTTTTATTCAAATTGAGATTGAATTAAGTGAATTTATTCTCGAATAAATAATAATCTTTTATAGTCCATTTATTATTGTTAGTTATAGACCATAAAGAAAAGGTGGAAGAGAGTATAAAAAATTTTTAAAGTTTTCTCGAAATATATGAGAAATGCTTCAGCGAAATTTATGACACGATATAGCTCTCTGGAACAAGTTTTACATCGACTTCAACAGAAATAGCACCTAAAGCTCTACTGACCGGGCATACTTCCTTAGCTTTACTTGCGATTTCTCGGAATGTGTTTTCTTCAATTTCAGGAACAGCCGCCTCACTTGTCAATTTCGATGAAGTAATAGTTGGAGCTCCATCTACATCTTTTATAGTCACCTTAGCAGTGGTCTCTATCCTTGTTGGTTCAAAACCTTTCTCACCTAAAACTAACGCGAGCGCTTGCGAAAAACACCCTGCATGTGCCGCAGCGATAAGTTCATCGGGATTTGACCCCTTTTTTTGTTGAAATCTGGATCCAAACGTATACGATGCCTTTAAAGCACCACTCTCGGTTTCCATTTCTCCTTTTCCTCTTTTAAGACTTCCTTCCCATATAGCTTGTCCTGTCCGTACTGGCATTTTAGTCTGCTCACCTTCTTTATTTTATTGTATAATTCTTTAGTGTTAAAGCAATTTGATAAAACTACACCATATAAATTATTTACAAAAACCGTTATCTGATTTCATCAGAAAAATAGAAATAGGGCTTCAATATTTAGATTATAAATTTTTAAAAATTCACTCGAGTAACACACAGATAAATGGAAAAATGAAAGATTTAAGAAATTACGTTTTCCTCGAACATTTCTTGATTGATCTCAACTCCTAGTCCTGGCTTATCTAATGCTTTGACATATCCCTTCTCACATTTGATTGGTGCTTCTAAAAGTTGATATTCATCTGGAATAAAGGGGAATTCACACCATTCACATCTCGTAGACATAACATAATGGAGATTTGCTGCGAGAATATGGCCGAAGCCGAATATATGGGGTATGCAGCGCACACCTTTCACTTCCGCCATTGCGTCAATTTTTTTTAATTGGAGGAAACCTCCGCTGCGAGTCACATCGGGTTGAACAATATCGAAAGTATCTTTCGAAAGAATATCTTCAAATCGGAAGATGCCCATATCGTTTTCTCCCCCTGCAATCGGTACTGGACTTAATTTACGAAGCTTAGCAAGGGCGTTAAGGTTATCTGTTGGGATTGGTTCTTCTAACCAAGTAACATTATATTTCTCGCAAATTTTTGCAATCTCTAACGCTTCCGTTACAGAATGATAGGCGGAATTTGCATCTACCATAATATCGAGTTTAGGAAACGCATCTCTCACTTCTTTTAGTAATTTTTCGTCCTTTTTTGCGCCATTTCCTATTCGTAACTTTACTGCTTTAAATCCTCCCAATTCGGGATTGGTCACCGCTTCTACAGCTCCAGCTGCTGCTTTTGCTTTATATCCTCTTGGCATAGATGCGTAAGCTTTTACTTTCCTTTTCATTCCTCCAAGTAATTTATAGATGGGTTGACCCGTCGCTTTACCGATAATATCCCAACACGCAATCTGAATAGCAGAGGTTGCTTGAGGAATCCCAAACATTATCCGATTGGTATTTTGGTAGATTTGATAAAAAATCTCTTCCGTCATGAAGGGGTCTTTTCCAATTACAAGTTTTTTTAATGCTTCATCAATGAATTGTTTTTGTGCTAAATTGCTTAAATTCCAATGGGAAAGTGCCCATCCGTCAATACCTTCGTCCGTTATTAGATTAGTATAAAGTCCACAAGCTTTAAATCGCGGCATCGAGCCTATTTTAATTTTAAAGTCTAATTCTAACATATGAGTTTTAACATCAGTTATTTTCATATCTCGTTCACTCCTTAATAATTAAAAATTTTTTGCTATTGTAAAAATTTTTAGTTTAAGAATTATTTAATTGTTTTGTTGATATTTAATTTAAAAACACTTAGAATTAGTGAAAATTAGATAAAATCATAGCAAAATGAAGAATCCCTTAGAAGAATTATGCTACGTGTATGTCCTCTATTTTGATGAGGAGAAAGGCCATATTCCGCTTATTATGTTTCCAAATGAGGAGTTAAAGGATAATAAATCCTTCATGCGTCCTATTAAATATCATCCTATTTGGTTCCTAGAACTCGAAGAGAGTGAAGCGTTGGATCATATCGATTTGGAATATAAAGGTTATACCTTCTTTGGGAAAAAATTTCTTGCAAAATCTGAACGAGAAAAGCGTCGGGCAGGATTACAAAAAGAAACTCCCGAAACTATTATCATTATTATTTCTCTACCGAATGATTTAGATATTTTTGGCGATGAATTAATCAGAAAAATAACAGAGCTCATTAAAGAAAAATACGATGAGGAGCTATACGAAGTTATCGAATGCGAAATCGCAAGAGATGAGGTAATCAAAACACCGAAAATTAAGCAATGTATTCAAGAAGGCGAAGAAACTAAAAAGGAAATAAAGGAGGATATCCGCAATACGTGTAAGAAATATTTTTCTTCTGTGATAAAAGAGAGAGATTCAAGTTCGATTAAAAAACAAAAAGCAATCTCTTTTTTAGCATTGAAAGGAATTGATGTGAGCCATATTATGGGTGATTCTTCATTTTCAAATATCAAAATTTTTGATCCAACCAAAAAAGAGGGAGGAGAGTATAGTCTACAGAGACCTTTCGAGATCGTAGATATAGATATGGTCGAAGATTCCAGTGAACTTGAGATTCTGGTGAGTAATAATACAGAAAAGAATTTTAGGGAAATTTCCGTTAAGATTACTCATGTTAAGGAATTTTTTGAAAAGGAAATAATGAACCAGACTATCGATGAGTGGTATCCCGAAGAAGAGCTTCTCTTCATCTCTCCAATTATCCCACATATTAATGAATATTTATTTTTCTTGATTCAAGAAGAAAATAATGAAAAACTTCTTACCAAAAAAATTGATTTAGAGACTTTACAAAAAGAAAATAATAATTAAATTTAAGAGGAAATCATAATGTCTGAAGAAGAGACAATAGAAGAGGATGAAATCATTATTCGAAATTATCGCACTTCTGATTATACAGCAACTCTGGAAATATTACAGCAACTACATAATGAATTCGATATTGGATTGGATGAGGATAAATGGAAGAAATCCTCTGGATTACGACAATTCAAGCCTAATTTAAAGAGAATTACCTTAATTGCTGAACTTAAAGAAACTGGAGACGTGATAGGTATGGGTATGGTTGAAGCCGTAAAAAACACTTTAGGAAGATATATCGGGTATTTGGATAATTGGGCAGTTCATAAGGATTATATCGGCAAGAAAGTTGGTAAAATATTAGCTGATCGTGCAGTTCAAATACTTGTAAGTTGGGGTTGTGAGTCAGTTAGGATAAACATTGGATGGGGGGAGCAATCTCGTAAATTAATAGAAGTATTTAAAAAATCCGGATTCAATCCCATCCTTATCGTATTGGAAAAGAAATTAGAGCAAGATAATTAATTTAATCTTCTTACTTTTTTAGGAATCTATTTATTTTTAGGTAAAAAAACTCTCAGTGGAGTATAAGTAGAGTTCTTTAAATATTGACACAGTTTGATAAAGTTTTTTATAGAACTGAGAAACATATTAAATTGATATAAATGAAAGATAATTCTAACTTGAAAAAGAGAAGTAAGGAAATATTTGAAGTGATAAAAAGTACTCCGTATTATTTTGCTCCTTTGGGAATAATCAGTGGATTAGGCTTAGAAGAAAAGGAATTGAAAAACAAACCTTTCATTGGCATCGTGAATACATGGAATGAATTAAATCCTGGGCATAAGCATCTCAATAGATTGGCAACAGCCGTAAAAGAAGGCATCATTGAGGCGGGTGGGTTACCTTTTGAATTCTGTACTGTAGGACCTTGCGATGGTTGGGCAAACGGGAATGTCGGGATGAGATATATCTTGCCTCAAAGAGAAATTATTGCTGATTCTATCGAGTCTATGGTCGAAGCTCACAGGTTAGACGCGATGGTGACCTTGTCAAGTTGTGATAAAATAAATCCGGCGGTCTTAATGGCTGCGATGCGAGTGGACATTCCAACGATTTGCGTACCAGGTGGGCCGAATCTCTTTGAAATTGAATTCTCTCCCAATTATAAAGGAATTGATAATAAACTCTATGATGATTTTGTGGAAAAAACTATGTGCGTCTCTTGTGCAACCTATGGGGCATGTGAATTTATGGGAACTGCGAATACGATCCAATGTTTAATGGAAGTGATGGGGATGACTCTGCCAAATGCGGCTACGATTCCAGCTATGACGAGAATGAAATATGTGATCGCTAAGAATTCTGGGAGGCAGATTATAGATTTATTGGAAAAAAATATTACCCCATCAAAGATATTAACAAGGGAGTCCCTAGAAAATGCGGTGATTGCCGATATGGCATTAGGAGGGTCCACTAATTCAACACTCCATTTACCAGCAATAGCTTATGAAATGGGAATAGATTTGGATTTAGATATTTTTAATAAGTATAGCGAACAAATTCCCATGATAGTGAATGTCTCTCCTTCTGGAGAATATGGCACTACTGACTTATATAAAGCGGGTGGAATCCCAGCAGTTCTGACAAGACTTAAAGACTATTTACATTTGGACTGTATGACGGTTACCGGAAAACCGTTAAAAAAGAATATTCGAAGAGTTAAAGTTCTGAATGACAAGATTATTAGACCTCTTGATAATCCAGTATTTACACAAGGAGGCACCGTCATTCTAAAAGGGAATTTAGCTCCAGACGGTGCGGTTGTAAAACAATCTGCGATTTCTAATAATAAAATGCTGGAATGTGAGGGACCCGCACGAGTTTATAATTCTGAAAAGGATGCCATTAATGCACTGTCAAAACATGAGATTGAAAATGGTGATATTATTGTTATTAGATATGAAGGACCAAAGGGAGGGCCTGGTATGCCGGAATTAGTCGCGATGACCGCAAACCTGATGCTCAGGAAGGATATGGATGAGGTCGCTTTAATTACTGATGGGAGATTTTCGGGTGCCACTGAAGGTCCGTGTATAGGACATATCTCCCCTGAAGCTTATGTGGGTGGTCCCATTGCGATTATCGAAAACGGAGATTTAATCCAAATAGACATACCTAATCGTAAGATTCATCTTAAATTGGATAAGAGTGAAATCCAAACAAGATTCCAAGATTGGACTCCCTATGAGAAAGAAATTAATAGTAAGACATTACTAAAATATCGAGCATTAGTTACTTCTGCAGACAAAGGAGCTGTCTTAAAAATTTAAAATCTTTTCCATATTTGCATATGATTAATGAGTACGATTAAAATGATAAAAATCGCTTATCATTGTCTTTTTTTCTCATTATAAGAAATGCTTTAATTTTTATTTTACTCTAATAGTAACTTACCATAATTTATTAGATATTCCATTATACTAATCAATATGATGACGCGAACAAATCCTCATTTCCCTCTAATGAGCCTGATTTATATCATTCTCTCATATGTTATTACTTGGTCGATATTATTTCCTTTAAGTATAGTTTACAACGATATGAATTATGTGTCAAGAGAAATTTGGCACTCTCTCGGATCTATCGGTCCTGCAATCGGAGGTTTAGTTGCACTCTCGCTATTAAAGAAAAGAGAAGGATTATTCTTGCTCAAGGATAGACTTACCAAATTTTCAGGCTGGAAAATCTTAGTATTTGCTTTTGTTCCATTGATCATTCTTTTGATAAGCTTGCTTTTTGAGTCTATTTTTGGCTTATTTAACATAGTCCAGTTTATTGAACAAAACTCCCTATATGATCCGATAAATCTTCTCGTTTTTATCTTACCGAGTCTTTTTTATGGATTTTTTGAAGAGATTGGATGGCGTGGGTTTTTCTTACCTCATTTACAAGAAAAATTTAATGCCCTAAGATCCACTCTTATTTTAACTTTAGTCTGGTGGTTCTGGCATTTTCCCACCTTTTTCTATCGTTTTAATTTATTATATGGGTTTGTATTTATGTTTCCTCTAATGCTGACGGGTTCTATTGTATTTACTTTTCTCTTTAACCAATCTAATGGAAACCTGTTAATGATAATTCTCTTACATATATCTTATAATCTGGTGACTTCCCAACAAATCTCTCTCATCGCCATAATTCTGGTAAGCACTTTTTATGTTTTTATGGATATTCGAATCATTAAGTTGTACGGTATAGAGCATTTTTCTACTCAAGAAAGAGTCCTCTTATAAAAATCGAAATAAAGCATAAGACTAAGTTGGCAATTTGATAATTAGAATACGGTAAAAAAAAGTATTTTATCGCGTGATAAAAATTATCATGAATACAAACAAAAAGAAAATCGCAGCAAACGCTATCGGTGTTATAAACACCCAAGGTGTATTCTCATTTCCAGACCCTGACGACTTTTGCTTAGATTGTGTGCTTTTTTCTAATCTCTCAATTTTCTTCTCTAATTCTTGTATTCGCTTATCTTTTTCAGAAGAACTTTCGGGTTTTGAAAGACTCGTTAAGGAATAACCACAAAATTGACATACTTTTGAATTTTCTTCGATTTTTGAACCACATTCGGGACAGTAATTCACGATTGATACCTCCTCTAATTTATGTAAATTTATTGGATATAATTTGTTTTTTAAATAATCCCTTTATAATTGAACTATCTAATCCATTTAATTAAAAATATTAACACTTACTTTTTTATTTTCACATTTGTGAAAACTTTTTTCAACCAATATATCGGAGATCTGTATTTTGGTTAAGTATATGTCAAATTTTAATTGCCATTTAGATACTTAGATTAGTTCCCTTGTTATCTTGTGGACAATAGTACAAATCTAACGTTTTTGGTTTAATTGTTAATTATAAGAGAGAGGTTTAAAAATTTAAATATCTTACTTTCCTTAATAAAAATAAAAATTTTTATACAAAAATTAACATAAAATTGTAATAATAAAAGGAAAATTTACATAAAAGTAAAACCTATCTAAAATAATACAAAAAAATAAGGCTCCTGTGAGGTTCCCTGGATTTTTGTCTTTTGGTTAGTGTAGCGTTAGGCGCACACTTTCTCCTCCTTATTTCTTTTATTTTGGCGTCTTTTTTCCTTTTTGACGCCTCTTAGACCGAACAGGAGCCACTCTTTCCAAAAATTTCTCTATAAGACCATATAGATTAGAATCACCCCATCATTGAGAACAGTTTCTAATGAAATATTATCATAAGAATTAAAAACTTAAACTGGTTTTGTAGATAAGAGAGATATACCATGAAAACCCCCCAAACCCCAAAGGATAGAATTTTCGAATTTCGCGAAGTTGAAAAAAAACGCTTAATTATTTCCCTCGTTATTACTCTTTCTGTTATGATTGTAGAGGTGGTCGGAGGAATTTTTTCGAATAGTATTGCGTTGATAACTGACGCGGGGCACATGTTTACCCATGCCTTTGCTATTAGTATTAGTTTGTTTGCCATATACTTAGCTCAAAAGCCAACTTGCCATCATAGAACTTTTGGTATGTATAGAGCAGAAGTTCTTGCTGCATTTATCAATGGGCTTTTCTTATTGGTAATGGTTGGATTGATTATTTTTGAAGCCATCGAAAGGTTACTTAATCCAGTTGAGATTGAAATAATTTATATGATATTTATTGCTTTGATCGGTCTAAGTGTAAATATCACAAGCATTTTAATATTACAAGGAAGCCGTGATAAGGATCTTAATGTAAAAGGAGTGTTTTACCACATGATTGGAGATGCAATCTCATCTGTAGGCGTCGTCGTTGCTGCAATCGTTATTTATTATACAGGCTTTACTTTTTTGGACCCTTTAATTGGGTTTCTTATAGCTGGATTAATTATCTCTTGGTCAATAAACATATTAGGCGATTCGGGTCGTATTTTACTTGAGATGGCACCAAAAGGTTTAGATGTTGATACAATTGAAAATGACTTAGCTGAAAGTTTCAAGGAAATTGAAGAGGTAAAGCACACTCATTTATGGACCATTACTCCCTCATTATTAGTGCTCACAACTCATCTACAATTACAAGAGGGTGTGGATCAAGATGTATTTCTACAAAAAGTGACAGATTATATTCATCAAAAGTTTGATATTACGGAATCCACAATACAAGTATACTTAACAAAAAATATAAAAAGCTGTCGAATGTAAATAATCCTTCCAAGATCTTCTTTTCTTCTTGATTTTAATCTCTCATCGTTATTTGTGAATTTAATCAAGAAAGCTTTTTAACCTAATAGATCTAAAATATATTTAATATACAAATATAAAAATATAAAAAATAACAAAAGGAATAAGATAAATGATTGGAATTAAATCATATGGAGCTTATCTGCCGAAATATCTTTTGCCAAGGAAGTTAATCGGTAAAGCATGGGACTTTCCGATAGTTCCTGGTACGAAGGCATTCGCCCTTGCAGATGAAGATAGTCTCACTATGGCCGTAGAAGCGGGATTGGATTGCCTTGCGGGATTTGATCCAAAATCGGTTGATGGATTATATTATGCTACCACCACCCAAGTATATACGGAAAAGGATTCCGCTTCAATTATTTCCGCCGTTTTAGATCTGCGGGATGATATTGTCACGGCAGATTTTACGGATTCACTGAAAGCGGGGAGTACTGCAGTAGCGCGTGCTTATGAAACTATAAAAGCGAATGATGATATTAAAAGTATTCTCGTACTTGCTGCTGATCAAAGAGAACCCGAACCAGCAACTATGTGGGAATATGGATTCGCAGATGGAGCGGGTGCTCTTTTGATCGCTGATGAGGAAAAAATCCCTATTTCGATCGAAGATACCTATTCCGTCGCCAAAAATATTTTGGGACCTTGGAAACGAAGAGACAAGGATAACTTTATACGTACCTTTGAGGTGAAGATGGATGCAAAATTATATATGCAGAGTCTATTAACCGTAATGAATAAATTATTGGAGAAAAACAATTTAGGCCCTAAAGACATACAACATGCTGCATATTATTACAATAATCCTAAGATGCATGCGGGAATTTCGAAAAGAATGGAATTTGAACGGGGTGTAGCTCAAAATGGAATGTTTTTCCAAATAGGAGATTTAGGCACTCCTATGCCTATCTTGTTATTGATTAGCGCATTACGTAGACCCGATGAGGATGCTAATATTTTAATGGCGGGGTATGGCGATGGAGCAGATGCCATTCTTATGAAAGTCCAAGATAGAAGGGCTGTTAGAAATCTTGGAAAAACAAGATTGGGAGTTAATGGACATCAAAAATCGATGGAACAGTTGAAAAACTATAATAAATTCATCGAAAGTAAAGAATTATTGGAAAAGGACAGATACACACGTAAGAGTTCCGCCGTCACCATATGGAGAGATGCGGATTCTGTGTATCGAAATTATGGATTAAAATGTACGAATTGTGGAGCTATCCAATATCCCGTCAATCATAAATCATGCTATGTTTGTCAAGCCGATGGTCAGCTGGAGAAAATTAAACTTTCTTATCAAGGTGAAATTTTTACCTTTACTCTTGATCATCTTGTTGGAGGTAATTATTATGATACTCCAGTCCCTCGATGTGTTATTGATCTTGATGGTGGCGGACGTGTTTTAATGAATATGACGGAAATTGAAAATCCAGAAAAGAATGTCGAGATTGGTATGAGAGTAGAGCTTACCTTTCGCAAGGAACACGAAGGTGCGGATTTTATCAATTATTATTGGAAGTGTCGTCCCGTTCGCGGTCGACCTGATATCGTAGGAGGTGAAAAATAAAATGGTTAGAAAAGGAATTAGAGATAAAGTAGCTATAATTGGAGCAGATGCCACGAAATATGGGGAATTATGGGATTATAATCAATATGATCTCTTATATGAAGCGGCACATGGCGCATTTGACGACGCGGGGATAACAAAAGACGACATCGATGCGGCATGGGTAGGAATTTTTTATTATTTCACGGGGTTATCTGGTTCAACAGTGGAGGATATATTAAAATTGGGCGGAAAACCGGTAACGAGAACAGAAAATTACTGCGCTTCTGGTATGGATGCGTTTCGTAATGCTTGCTTTGCTATTGCGTCAGGTGCTTATGATGTGGTTATGGCTTGTGGTGTGGAAAAATTGATGGATGAAGGTTCAAGCGGACTTCCTGGATTTAAGATCTTTGGACATCCAGTATTTCCAACTCCTTCTGCCCCCGCTATGTTTTCAATGGCTGCCACTCGAAGTTTTAAAGAATTTGGCTGGCAAAAAGAAGACTTAGCACGAGTCGCCGTGAAGAATCATGAGAATGGGTATTATCATCCAAAGGCACACTTCAGAAGTAAAGTGGATGTCGATACAGTAATGCGGGCGCCAATGATTGCAGATCCGCTGGGACGCTTCGATTGCTGCGCCATGTCTGACGGAGCGGCGGCATTAATCTTGACAACCCCAGAAATGGCACCAAGTTATGCGCATGGAGATGATTATGTGGTCGTAAAAGCTAACGCAATTTCATGTAGGACCAATTTTCCATGGTACGTACCACCTGGAGGTCCTGGTGCTGATTTTACACATTTTCCGGCAACCACGAAAGCTGCTGAATATGCGTATAAAGAAGCGGGAATCACTAATCCAAGACAAGAAATCGATGCAGCAGAAGTTCATGATTGCTTTACAATAACGGAATTGATAAATTGCCAAGATCTACAATTCTGTGAACGAGGTCAAGCAGCTGAAGAATTAAAGAACGGAACCTTTAATTATGACGGAGAAACTGCAGTTAATCCTTCTGGAGGATTGAAATCTTTCGGACACCCGATTGGTTCTACAGGATGTAGAATGCTTCAAGAAATTACCAAGCAGCTTCAAGGAAGAGCCGAAGGACGACAAGTGCCAGATGCGAAGATTGGATTATGTCATAATCTCGGCGGGGCATTCTGTGTATGCTCAGTGACTATTTTGGAGCAAAACCAATAACTCTTATTAGGTTTTTTACTTCAATTTTCAATTAAACTTTTTATTTTTTTTTTAAGTTCTTTCTTCATTTGATCAATAACTTCCACTAGTAATTGATTCAATAATTATCTGAAATTATATATACATTCCTTCAGGGGGAGGTCGATTATAGCTAGCTCTGCTTTGCTGACCAAAAATTTCTCGCAAAATATCTCTTATATGATTAAATTCATGGCGACCGTAAATATCTCTAAGATTTTCATAGGTTCCGTGTTTTCTCTGATAATCATACTCTTCTCGGCTTTGAGGATCCTTTAATGTTTCATAAGCCTCTTTAATTTCTATAAATTTTTCTTTTGCGTTCGGGTCTGTCTTATTGACGTCCGGATGATATTTTTTAGCTAGTTTGCGATAAGCGATCTTGATTTCGCGCTCATCGGCATCTTCATCTATTCCAAGAATTTCATATAAGTTTTTTCCGGTTTTATTTTGCATAAGCTATTCTCTTCTTTTAAAATTGAGAAGGAAGTAAAGATATAAAATTTTAAGGTTGTTAAAATAAAACGGAATCCATCGTCTAATTTTTGAAGTAAATATAGAGCTAGATTTTTTTTTTAGAAAATAAATATCAATTTATGTCCTATTGCTTATTAAATTGGATGTAGGAAATTTGATATGCAAAAATTAATTAGAATAGTTAGGAAGATTAACATTTCAAGCTCATTCCAATGAAAAACCTTGTTATTTTATGCGATTTTGACGGAACAATCACTATTGAAGATACTGGAGTCGTGGCACTCGATAATTTCACGGATGAGGATTGGAGACATTATGATAAATTGCTGGAAAGTGAAGAAATTACCCTCGAGGAATGCATAAAAACGCAATTTGAAATGTTGAAAGGTAACAAAGAAGAGATTCTCGAAGTATTAATTAAGAGCGTGAATTTACGTCCTAACACAGAAAAATTCATTGAATTTTGCCATCAGAACAATATACCATTTATAATTTTAAGCGCAGGACTCGATTTTGCGATAAATTATTATATGGAACAGTTTAATAATTCGTATAATATTCCCTTATATTCCCCTAAAACCGAGTTTCTGAATAATAAAGTGAGGCTTACCTTTCCCCCTTTAGAGGATAAAAAATCAAAAAATTTTAAACAAGATATAGTCCTTAAATACAATAAAATAGACAATATCTCAATATATATTGGAAATGGGTTGTCAGATTTCGAAGGGGTACGAGTTGCGGATTATGCTTACGTCGTGAAGAATTCAAAACTAGCAAATCTATGCAAAGAAGAAGAAATCACTCATATGGAATTTGTAGATTTTATGGAAATTATTACTGACATGAAAAATCGCTTTAAAGAGTAAAATCTCTTTTTCATAACTGAATTTAGTATAAAGATTATGATAAAAAGATGATGAGCATATATTACATACTAAAGCTTTCCAGAATAGACTTCTCGTGGTAAGGATTAGAAAAAAATAGATAAAACTTGAAAAATTTGTTTTTATTTCTCCAATTTCCAGAGTTTATAGGTTAGGATGGGATATGTAATAAAAATCGCGATCCTACCTATTTTCTGCCCTATAACAGCCATAATCCTATTAGCTATTAAATCACCTACAAGCTGCATCATCAAGGTAATAAAGAATAAGATTGAAAAAACTACAAAAAGATAGAAGTAGCTATTTGAAAATTCCGAACTCTTCAGCAGAGAAACGGAATAAAAGAGACTCATAAAAAAAATACACGCGTAGGCAATAATTGCTAATATCATATGAGGTGGACGTAATAGATCTGCAGGGGTGAGAACAACTCCAAAAAATCCAATTGAAGAAATATAACCAAATATAGAGCCAAGTTTGGCGCATTTCATTTGGATAGTTCCATTCTTAAATACTCTTGGAAAAACATAGTAAAAGGGAAGGAAACCAAACGTAATTCCAAGATAAGCGATTGAAAACAACACCATTGAAATGATATTGACATTTCCACTATACGATATTGTTCTTCCTAAATCACTAAAAGTATTCCCCCAAAATGAATAACCCGTAATAGTTGAATCAAACTTGGTTCCTCCTCCGTATGTAAACATGGCAATTAGAATTAGGACTATAAATACAACAATGCTTAATATTTCGAGTAAATAAGCCTTTTTATTTAGATTCATTTTAAAAAACCTTGTATATTAATTCTTCATACTTCTATATAAAATAATTATTCTCATTCTCTCTAGGAATATCCGAATTCTTCCCAAATCTAATGGGGTTTGAAGATGATATAATCCAAGATTGCGAAAGAACATCAATATTCTAAATTATTGAGTTTTTGAAAGAAAGAAGATGAGTTAATGCTTATGATGTTTTGTATGACCTCCCGCCACCACAAAATAAACTCTTTCATCCGTTAAATTTCTAAGGTGAATTTTTTTCCCATCTTCTAAAAAATATACTTCCCCCTCTTTCAATTCCTCCGCCTCATCTCCGGATGATATCTGTAATCTCCCATTTAAAACGCATAATATCTCCTCATGATGTCTACCAGGTCCTATTTTTCTTTTATCTTCATTTTGTTCTAAATACCCCATCCCAAGATATGTGTCCTTGATATTTTTATTGAGTTTCGCTCCATAGTAAAATTCCTTTTTCCCACAATCAATACAATTTTTCTTCAGATTGAATTTCATTTTCTTCACTGATTAAGATGAATAAAATATATATTATTTCTAATGAAAATTTTTTTAGAATATTTAAAGAGCCTAATAATATAAATATTTATATGAGAGTTGTAATTACAGGTATTTCCTCATATTTAGCCTCCGAACTTTACCCCTTTTTGGAAAACGATAATGAAATAGAAGAAGTGTTGGGAATTGATTTGGTCAAACCTTCTTTTAGATCTAATAAGCTTAAATTCATTCGGAAGGATGTAAGAGATCCTTCAATAAAAAATCAACTTAATGGTTATGATGCAATAATTCATCTTGCATTTATCGTGAGCCCACTTAAGAGTGAAAAAGAGATGTATTCTATCAATATTGAAGGAAGCAAGAATATTTTCAAGTGTGCTATAAAGGCGGGCATAAGTAAAATTATTCATGCGAGTTCTGTAGCTGCCTATGGTTCTTTTGAAAATAATCCCATTCCAATCACCGAAGAGCACCCAATACGATTAATGGAAAAACCATATTATTATCATGAAACGAAGTACGTTGTTGAAAAATTTCTCGATAAATTGGAACAACAACATCCTGACATGAACATTGTTCGATTACGACCGCATATATTCCTTGGCGAGAATATAAATAACTTTTTCCAAAATTCCTTTCAAAAAGAAAGAATCTATTCATTTTTTCCTAAGAATCTCACCCAATATGTTTGGGCTGAAGATGTTGCTCAAGCCTTTTATTTGGCATTGAAGAAGGATCTGGCAGGAGCATTTAATCTAGGCGCTGACAACCCTTTATCTTCGGAGGTAATTGCTGAGCGATTGAATAAGAAAATAATTAATGTACCCTATCGTCCTGCTTTATTTTTCATGAATATTTTTTATAGATTGCGTATAATTCCAGAAGCTGATCCCGGGTGGTTGCGGATTGCTAAATATCCGATCATAGTAGATTCCTCAAAAGCTAAGAAAATTCTTGAATGGAAGCCAAAATATGATACCTTTGGTACAATACAGGCATTTTTGGAGACAATGAAAAGAAAAAAATAATAATAAAAATACACCCGATTTCAAATAATTCTTGACGCTAATAGAGGAATCCGAGTTATTTAGTACTAAAACATTTCAATGTATTTAAGGCACTGCTCTATTAGCCAAAAATATATCCATAATTTACTAAATAAATTTAATGGAGATAATTTAAATAAAACTATAATTTCTTTTTTATTGAATAATTATCATAATAGGGTTTAAACAAGTTTTGCATTATTTTTAACTCCTTCGAGTATTCTTTAGAAAATAGGTGAAATTAACTTTGGAAAATAATCTGGTAAGAAATGTATGGTTCCTCAATATCAATTCAGATATGGGTATTGCCATAGGAAAATGTGGAAATGAAGGGAGTAAATTAGCAGATTTAGATATAATAGCTGGATATGTTACAGCAAGTCAAAATCTCAGTCAAGAGATGGTTACATCTGATGAGGTTAGCAAATATAATTTCGAAAACCTCAAAGGTGGAGCAAAACGTTTAATTCTTTATAGCACATGGGGAAGTCAAATCAATTCAGACCATGGGCAAACTTCAATTCCGGTCATAACTACGATGCTACAAGTGTCTGGTCCGGAAATGGAAGAATATGCTTATAATAAAATATTAAGATTTATTAAATCCTTGAATGATGAGATTATCTACCGTTATATGCTTGGAGAGTTAACACCAGAAAGAACAATCGACCCGATTATTTATATAGACATCTTGAATCATCTCATTAATTCATTTCACTATAAAGACATACAAATTTTTGGCGAAAGCAATAAAATACTTGAGGATCTCGTTGAAAAAAGTTTAAAAACGATTTTTAGCAAGGATACAAAGGTTTTAATGAAATTGTTATCTCGAATTTCATTAAATTCAACATGTAATCAGGAAAATTATAGTCGTGAAATCAAGGAAACTAAAGAATTTATTCAAGAAGAAATAAGGGAATTTTTAGAATTTGAACGTGATATGACCTATATTAGGAATTTAAAAATATATGGTGAGAATAACTCATTCCAAAATTTAGGAGAGGATTTTAGAAGGTATCAAGATAAACAAGAGACCAGATTTATGAATAAAAGAGCATTAACTACTGCTATTGAACGAACACAAATTCTACTTGATGAGATCATCTCTGTGATAAGCACAAGATTTCAAGAAGAAAATTTTAGGGTTTTATCGAAGTTAAAAAAAGCTTTGCCAAAAGTAGAGAGTTGTGATGATTTCATATCAAAAATCAAACAAGAATATTCCCAAGATGGAGAATCGGGCATATTGAATCAAATAACCAAATTGACGAATTTCAAGGAAAAAGAAATAAATCGTGCATTGATTGAAGCGGAATGTATCGATAAAGACGATGCCAAACAATATTATTTGAAATTGAATGAGTTAAAAAACAATCTTGAATCAATCATTTCATTAATAAGACAAATGATTAATACTGAAAATTCTGAGTATTTGAGTAAGATACAACACAAATTTGACCATGCATTTAATGAAAGTGTAAGATTTCAAAACAAAAAGCACAATAGTATTTTATTGAACGAATTAAAAAAAGGTGGAAGTTCATCAAACACAAATGGACCTCTACAACTAGAATTAGAATACATGGAATTGAATAATGATAAAAATATAGTGCTAAAGGATTATCGGAGATATGTCAATCAAAAAATAAACCAAATGCGCGATAATCTGATTATTCGGGTTATCGATTCTCTTTATAATGAAATTTTCCACTCTTATAGAAAATTTAAATATGTATTGACCTATTTTGGAGATATCAAATCTCTCATTATCAGAAAAATAACTAATCAAGCTAAAATATTCTTAAAAAAAATACAGAAATTTAGTTTCCCATCTTTGTTAGATAAATGCTTAAAAAAAATCTATACAGAGGATTTAATAAAATATTATGCCATTCAGCTTATCAGAAATTTTTTAGGAGATTATTTGTATGAGAACTTCATTGAAAATCCTTTTTCTATTAAAAAAAGGAATCCCGTTATAGCTTTAGATTCATATTCTCTTAATTTCTGTTCTGAAATTATTAAGGCTACGGGTTTAAATGAGGAAATATATAAAACAATAAATAATCTAAGCTTACCTAATAATTATAAAGAATCTTTCATCCAAATTCTCGATGTTGCGAATTCTAAACCGAATATAATACTGCAAGAATTAAGAAATTCTTCAAAAATTTTCAAAAAGTGGATTCAAAAAATAAATACTCAAATTTCTGAATATGAAGATTACACAAAAAAATATGAGATGGCGGATTTCTTCAAATTTTTAGACAACTTTATTGAAAAGTATAAAGCAGACGCAAATGAAGATTTGAAAAAAGGGGTATTCTTCATTAGAGATGAAATTCTACTGAATTCAAAACCTAAAACAAAGGAAAGAACAGATTTAATTCGGTATTATGAAAGGGATATAACTTATCTTGACGATATTCTTAACAAAATGGAAAAATTAGAAGATAAGGAGAAAATTTTCGGAGAGAAAACAAATTATGATCAGATTATATCATATCCTAAATCACTCTTGAGAAATTATTTAGAGGATGATAAAAAAATCATAGATGAGTTGATTGAGTCTCTTTCTAAACTCGTCGATAAGGAAAAATCTAAGAAAGTGAATGAATTAATTAGCAAAATAGAAGATTATGAAGATTATATTAGTGATACAAATAAAATTATTAATTTAAAAGAAACACTGAAAAATATTCACAATATCAGTCAGTTTAGACAATTTTATCAAAAACTTGATAAAATAAATAATCAATTCTTGGATCTACCTCAATATAACCATATTAAAGGAATGATTAATTCGATTATAAATCCAGAATCATTAATTAGGGAATCCGATATACAATATAAATATAAATCTTATAATTTGCTTTTAGAAGCTTTAGTAGGGATTTATGCAAAAATATATGAAGATTATTTTGGAAAATTTTCTTTTGAGGATGTAAAGAAAATACTTACAACAGATCTAAAAGTAAAGATTGATCCGGGTGAATTTTTTACAAAAAAGTTGAACATGATAATATTTCACCTTAATCTAGTTTATGGAATTCTCTATTTAAACAAATTATTTGAAAATATTGAGAAATATCATAGTAAATCTGATTTTTTTAATTTGAAATTTATGATGAATTATTTGGCTGATTATCTGAAAGAAACTAATTTTGAGAGCTCTGAAATGCTAATACAATCATTTCACCTCCCCAATAATTTTCAAAAATTTGTTCATTTTCTTGCAAACAGATTTGAGGATGAATCTTTTAAGAAAAGATTAAAGAGTAAAATTCCAAAATTCTTTAATAAATTACAGGATTATCTTAACGGTGGACGAAAGCGGAGGCCTACAATTCCCGATGAACTTTACTTACTCAAAGATAAGAATATTGAGATCTTACGAACAATAGCTGGAAATGTATCTAAATCAGACAGGAAATATTTCCTTAGAGGGGATCATAAGGATAAGAACCATATATCAAGAGATTTTAACTTAGAAAAAATCTCAGAAAAAGGACTTGATTCTCTAATTGAGGATATTTCAAATCTGGAGGAGTATTTTAAACATGACATTCAGTATGTACTAAATAAAATTTCATATGACCCTCCCCAATACACTCATAGAGAAAAAATCATTTCGAATATGGTTGAAGATGTTAAAGAGATTATTTGGGAAGAAATTGATAACCATACTTTAAGTGAATACGATTTTGAGGATATCAATAAGATTAGGATTCGATCAATTCTAAATACAACCCATTACGAGCTCCCAATTGATATAAGGATGTATCTAATTAATGAAGGTCGTTATGACGGTGAGACAGCAAAGAAACTAATTGAATCCTCTACAACTGTAAGCGATTCTTTTCGAAAATATATAGATCAAGCCTTATTAACTGAAGAAAGTTATAAAGATCTACTTGATACTAAACTAGAAAAAAATGGCACTGATGAGCTTTATTTTCCTGTAAATCTTCATATTCTTAAAGAAATATCAAGTGAGAACAAAAAAACGATTTTTGGTAAAAATGCTGTATGGAATAATGGAGAATCACAATTAATTGGATTTAAACTCCCTATTGAAAATCCGGAAATTAAAACATATGCTGAAGCACTTAATATGATGGTCAAGAACGAGATATATGATGAATTGGAACCTTTAATCAATCTCATAGATCAATATTCGAAAGAAATTCACACGGGATTTGTAAAAGTATACGAAAGGATATTTCAATAAAAAAAAATAAAAACGCTCTTTATTATTTTATTCCCAGTCTATTCGTGAATTTAACCAGCAAAAATATAACAAGCGCTATTATTATAAACGTGATCAATTCCCCTATAAAAGCTCCTACTCCAAACGGCCCAATCATCAACGTTTCCCAGGTTATCCCCTCGGGTGTAAAAAATTCTACTATTGGCATAACCATATTATCCACTAATGATTTTACCAGATTTCCCAAGTAAATCCCCATAATGAATGCAACCGCCAAGCCCATTACTTTATACTTATTCAGAAAGTTTTTAAATTCTTCTAAAATATTTTTTGGTGGGGGTGGAGGCGGAGGTGGCTTTAAAAATTCTTTTATTTGCTTAAGCTCTTCAAGCATTTCATCTTCTTTTGACATTATAATTTCCTCTCTCTAATATTAAATATAGTTGAGTGCTAATATATTGGAATTGCCTGCTATTTAAGTATTTGCTAAGGGAAATCTTGAGGTATTTATCTATTTTTATGGGAAATATCTGATAAAAATCATTTAAAAAGACTGGAAAATACTTCCTGAGCTTGGTGGTAAATTGGATTATCCTTAGATATTTCAAGCAAAGATTTAGTTTCAAAATTTATTCTCTGGATTTCGGGGTTGTAATCTAGAAATCCAAGTAAACGAGCCTCTCCATTAGAAAACTCTTCAATACGTTTAATAAAGGGTGCTTTAGTATTCGCATTATATTTGTTTACCAATATCCAGATATTTCGGAATTTGGCTTCTACTTCTTCTTTAATTTCTATCAATCTTTCTATAGTATGAAAGCTCATCTTACTCATATCTGTTACTAAAATTAAATCGTCAATGTCTTTTGCTGTTTTTCTTGAGAAGAATTCCAACCCTGCAGGGGAGTCAATAATCACAAACTGGTATATTTCTTCCAAGGTATCAATGATGCTTTTGACAACATTATTTACAGAGCAATAACAACCTTCTCCTTCTCTTCTTCCTTGAACGACCACATCGAATTGCCTATTCTTTTTTATATTTTTGAGGATAGTCTCTTCAATTAATTTTCTTTCAGATACATTAGGAGGCACTTCCTTGCGGTCAATTTTTTTCTTAAGTTCAATTATTTCTCCACCAATCGTGCCATATAATCCTAATGATTCGTTAAGCAAATCGAGGATATTCGCATCAGGGTCCGCATCGATTATCAGCTTTTTACTTTCTGGAAAATTTGCAATAATATATTTTAAAAAGAGGATTACGCAGCTACTTTTCCCTACACCACCTTTTCCTGCAAAACATACCTTCTTTTTCATTTTTTTACCTACCTTTAATATTCTGAATAATCATTCGCTAAAATTAAAGTATACTCTAATAATCTATAAAGTCGTTTACTTCAATAAGAATAAGATTTATATGGGTTTATGAATATATATTCACTAGCCAATAATTAGTATGAATAAATATTAAATAAATTAAGAGTTCTAAAGGAGTGATAATTAAAATGCATGGAAGAAAAAGACATGGTAGTAGAAATTTTTATAGCGATTTTTCTCAACAGAATAGAGTAAATTACTCCAGGCGTTTAAATAAGGGGAGTATTCAAAGAAAACCCATCAACCAAATAAAAAAGCGATCATTTCAGCAAAACTTTCCCCTCATAGAAGATACCAGCAAGAATGATCACCAAAAACCAAAGCTTCAATATGAAACGGGAGATAAGAATATCTCTGAAGATAGGGAATTGGAAAGCATCAAAATGAAGATAAGTGGCGTTCAAGAGAAAATCTCACAAGAGATCAGAAGAAGAAGAGAATTTGTGAAAAATAGGATTCCAGAAGATCATATATGTTTCGAAAAAAATAAAAATAATCAACTAAAACTTAAAACTGAGTTCATTCAATACATTTTGGACAGTTCTGATTTCGGTATACTTGAAAATAGGAAAACTAAAAAACGATTAAAAAAAATTAGATTGAATATTGAACCCGGAAGCGAAAATGTTTTTATTTCCGAGGGAGATAACCTTATATTTGGATCCAACAAAACTACATCGGTTCTGGAACAAAATTCAGGGGATTGGAATACTTGGAAAGAAATTATCGATTTAATCAGCGATAATGTCAAAAAGTATAAGTTTTACCTTAAAAAATGTGAATTAGATGCCCTCTATGATGAATATGAAAAGATTAGCGCGTCTAAAAAAATAAAAGAAAATGTCCTAATATGTGAAAAATGCGGTTCAGAAAATCTTCCAAAAGCAATTTATTGTCATTATTGTGGACACGAGCTAAATACGCAAATAACTAATCACTATTGAAATTTCTAACTTTTCTTTTAAAAACCTATCTTGCATACAAATTCAATGTCTTTTTTAGTAGTAGAATTATTCTCCTCGCTTCTTAACAAAATGCCAAGGCAAAGCAAATGGGATAATTTATATTAATAGAGTTAATATTGATTAATGATTTTATGATTATTAGTTCAATTTTAAGATAAATTTGTAATTCTAATCTACCTATTTTATTATGACCAACAAAATGCATAGCGGGATAAGAGAGTTGAAAATTTTTGTTGATGGGGCTTCACGTGGCAATCCAGGTCCCGCTGCGTATGCGTTCATTTTTATAGATAAGGAGAAAAAGGTTTTTGAGAAATCGGAATTTATCGGCAAAGCAACAAATAACGTTGCAGAATATACAGGAATATTCGCATCCCTCCAAGAAGCGCAAAAAATTACCATTGGAAACGTGAAACTATATTCTGACAGTCAATTGGCTGTGAGGCAGCTCAATAAGGAATATAAAATCAAAGCTAATCATCTTTCCATCCTTGTAAATAAAATTTTTTCCTTAGAAAAGAAATTTGAAAAACTGGAATTTATTCATACACCTCGAACTAATCCGTATATCAATATTTGTGATAAATTGTGTAATGAAAGATTAGATGCTGAAGGATATTAAATCACAATAATCACCACTGCTACTAATCTAATGAGCGTATTCTTATATTTCAAGAATATAATGAATTTTATTCAAAAACATGTCTAATATATATAAGGAATATTAGAAATCGACTAATTCTCCTTTTAGACTGTTTAGATAAATATAATGTAAATTATGTAAATTTGGGTCTAATTGATTCTTCAATTAAGGACCATTGATTTTTTAATTTGCTAGCTTGTCAGACCTCCATCAGTAATCATCCAGCCATAAGTTCCAATTGGAATGTCATTAGACACATATAAAAATCTCCATAACCTATATAGATTTTATCCATCTCGTTGATTGAATATTATTATACTAATCGGCCCAATCTATAATTATTTTTAATTCTTGATCAAGGGCTTTCTCAAGAGCTTTTATAATATCTGAATATGTTTCCTTAAATATCTGAGCGACTTGCTGAGCTTCTGAGTATTGCAAATGACCATTACCAATTGATACATTAGCAATTACAAATTTTGAATCAAAAGGCATTCCCATAGGTCCTGTTAGGGATCTCTGAGAAATGGTTATGAAAAATTCATCTATAAAAGAGATAGTATCAATATACCAATACCCATTTTCATCTTTGTGATCCAATTCCTCAAGAATCTTATCATAAAATGACTTGAAAAACCCCTCTTTCGCGTATACAATAAAATATGCCGAATTTGGTTGATCTTCTGAATAAAATAATTCCCAATCAAATTCACTCCATTTTTTTCCCATTATTTCCTCCAGAGAATCATAATTTTTCTCCGTTTCAAGACGTAACATTCCGTGATTATACAAAATGTCCAAACACTGTTCTAGTTTTGCTTTAGACGGAATAAACTCCTCATCCTTAGCACATAAGACAACCTGATAAGAACCACCTCCCATAGAATTATTTATATTTTGATCTATTTATGCTTTTATGCATAAACTATGCATTTTCAAGTTAATGATCTAGCAAACTAGAAGCAATTCTACTTTAATCTCTTCTTTATTGCTAACATCAAAAATTATTTAATTTTCCCACAACTTTTATAACTATGAGTAGTAGTTTTAATAAATTCCAAGGCAATGTAAATACCGAGAAGGTAAAGTATATCGCCGACCCTCAATTACGAAATATCGTCAATGTGTCAATCGCGCTCGGACGCCCTCTTTTGGTCAAAGGGGAGCCTGGAACGGGAAAGACCCTCCTTGCCCATGCAATAGCAGAAGCATTAAATAAAAAATTGATTGTCTGGAACATCAAATCAACCACGGAAGCGATTGACGGTGCTTACAGATATGATACTGTCCAGAGATTAATCAGGAATTAAATTATAATTTCTGGATCAAACGACAGTAGATTTGGCACTGAAGAGAGAGATGTAAACAACATCCACGATTATATTGAGCTCGGACCATTAGGACAAGCATTTGACTCTGATAAGCAAGTGGTTCTGCTTATCGACGAGATTGATAAAGCCGATATAGAATTCCCTAATGACTTACTTCAAGAATTAGATGTAATGGAATTTTATATTAAGGAAACAGATGAGTTTATTAAGGCTAAACATCGTCCTATTGTGATAATAACCTCGAATAATGAAAAGGAATTACCTGATGCCTTTTTAAGGAGATGTGTGTTTCATTATATAGAATTTCCAGACAAAGAGTTTATGGCCGATATCTGTAATATCCATTATCCGAACTTGAAACAGAATCTCTTAGACCAGTGTTTAAAGAGGTTTTATCAGCTCCGAGCGATAACCCAATTTAGAAAAATGCCTTCGACATCCGAATTATTGGATTGGATTGGGGTATTATTAAAGAGTGGTATTTCAATTAATGAGCTAAGAACAGGATTACCATTCCTCGGCGTTTTAATCAAGAAAGAGCGGGATTTGGAAATAGCGTTGGACAAACTTAAATTCCCGACCTAAATTTCCAATCTTTTCATTTTTAAGAGTATGAACGTATTCCAAAAATAAAACCAAGAAAGCAAAAAAAAAACCAAAAAATTGATGTTCTGAAATGTTTATAGATTTCTTTTATTATTTGAGGGAGCGATTGCCCGTGAGCGTAACGGAATATATGACACTCATGGAGGCACTCGATAAAGGGTTAGTCAATAACATGATCGAATTCTACTATATCTCACGGTCGATTTTTTGTAAAAATGAACATCAATTTGATGTATATGATATCTCTTTTGCGAACTATTTTAAGAACGCCCAGTTGAAGTTTCCAGATGAGATCAAACAAGAGATCTGGGATTGGCTGGAGAAACCTTTCGAGCCCGATGAAATTGCGCCGGAATACAGAGAACAGTTCCAAGAATTTTTAGATATGAATTTTAATATACAAGAACTGCAAGAACATTTTGAGGAGTTATTACGGAAACAAGATGAGGAGCATAACTTTGGGAGTCAATGGATCGGTACACAAGGACAGTCCCAATTTGGTCATGGGGGACAGAACCCAATGGGTATGCGAGTAGGGGGTGGAACGGGCATGAGGATGGCTATTCAAATTGCCCAAAAACGTATATTTAGAGATTATCGGAAAGATGTAGTTCTCGACACGAGACAGATCAAGGTTGCCTTAAAACGCCTTAGAAAATTAGAAGAAATTGGAAAACAAGATGAGCTGAATATAGATAAAACCATTGATAAAACGGCCAAAAATGGGGGAGATATTGAGTTGGTGTTTGAAAAGCGGAGGAAGAATAATGTAAAAATGCTTCTTCTCATGGATGTGGGAGGGAGCATGACTCCATATTCCCATTTAGTGAACCTAATCTTTTCTGCAGCTAATGATATGTCTCATTGGAAGGATTTTAAGCATTATTACTTTCATAACTGCATTTATGAGAAGCTTTATGAGAACGCCCAGCGAAATCCCGATGAAGCGATTGAATTTGAAGAATTTTTGAAAAAGTATGATAATAAATATAAAGTGGTAATTGTCGGAGATGCTGCTATGGCGTCTTGGGAGCTAACTGAACGTTATGGTTCGATTTATTATTATCACCGCAACGAGATGCCGGGCATTTACTATTTGAAAGAAATTAAGAATCATTTCCCAAAAAACGTGGTATGGTTAAATCCCGAGGTTATCCGTTTTGATTGGATGCCATGGACGAGAAAGATCATTGCCAGCATATTCCCGATGTTTGATTTAACCGTTGAGGGAATAGAAGAGGCAATGGATTATCTCAGAAAAGGCGGGAGGCAAATGTATACTACAGTTGATAGATTAAAGCAGTTTAGTTATTGAGCGACTAATTGACCAATTTCTAATTTAAGTTTTTCGAACGCCTTAGATTCATCCATCTCATATTTCATAATTCCTTGAATTCTGCGAATTCGCATTTTGATTCCTGGAACTAAATCTGTTTCTTTTAGATATACGGCGATAAATGGTTTGTTCTCTTCAGTGGCAAGGAAGATTTCATCTTTTGAATTTTCTGATTCATTAATATGCGGTGAGATGAATGAAAGAAAAAGGGCGCATCCCATTAACTTTTCAGCAATGGTGTTGCACCAATCTGTACTTAGGTGGATGCCCTCATCGTACCAAATATTAAACCCCTCTTGATTCAATTTATTTATGAGAGGGTAGACTTCTGCTTTATCTCTATGTGTATAACTCACAAATATATAAGGTTTCTCACCTTCATATGCAGAAAATGGTGGCTCAATCTCGAGATCGATGGAAGATTCTTTTAAACCCTCTCTCAAGTATTTTTCCAATTTTTTTTCATCTGTGGGTAGTTTTGAATCCGCCAGAGCAGAAAATTTCCTAAGGATTTTTTTAACTAGATCTTCATATTCCATAATTTTAGAAATAATATCATAGGAATCTATAACCATTTTAGAGGGTTTGCCTTCCTTTTTTCTAACCTTAATGTATCTAACAATTAGATCTGTCACTTTTTCTGATATCCACCTATCCACATCAACCTCCTTTCTCGATATGTCTTTGGTTGTTTTCCCAGGGAAATCTCCCCCCCATTCTAAGGTGACTAAATTATTATTCACATAAATTTTATATCCGTCTTCGAACATAATACTGGGTTCGATTTTAAACAATTTTTGGCTCGCATGTAATTCTAATCGTTTTTGGATGGAATTATATAACTCTTTATTAAGATTAAATGGAATTTGGGCTCGATTAATCACATTTTTACTTAGCAACATCAAATAGATTGCCATTTGATGAATACATAATCCTCCTAAGCTTCCTATTTTACAATTACACGATCTCTGCACGGAATTATTTTCTATATGGAGGGACGCTTTAAACGCAGCATATTTACTTGAAAACCACACATTATATCCTTTTCCTCCCGCGATTATTGCTGCATTTTTAATAATTTCAACATTATGCTCTCCGGTTATTAATGAAGTCGCTCTAATCACCAAATCTTCAACAAGATCCTCTTCAAATTCTTTAATCAAAATATTTTTTTTTTCTTCGAGGATGTTTTCATTGAGAAATTCAATTAGCTCTTTTTTACGAAATTGAGAATAATTTTTAATGGGATTTTCTTCCGGAGCGAAATCATCATTATAGAGATTGATTAAGTCCTTAATTTTATTCACGGTTAGGGTGAGCAAGAATTTTTTAAAAGTTAAATTTTCTACTTTAGGAGGTTTTGAAGCCTTTTTCGCCAAAATAAATCATCTCATTTCATGTTAATGATCAAATGAATCCTTTACCCTATAAAAATCTTAATTTCTTTAAATTTTATATCAGATGTAATTGAGAAAGATAAGGTGATATTAACAAGATTTTAATTTCCATCTTGCCCTACCAATGTCACAGTATGATACCAATTTTTGATGGTCATAATGATACATTGACAAAATTATACTCATTAGAAAATGGATTGGATCTTTTTTTCAAAGGAAGCCAAAAATGCGATATAGATTTACCTGGGTCGCAGAAAGGGAATTTACTTTATGGGAATTTTTCAATATTTGTTCCTCCAAAAATGACATCGAAAGAAAGGGATCCGATGTACGGGATGGAATTCACACACAAGGGGTACAGAAAAAGGCTTGCAAATGCTATTGATCCAAATTATGCTCGAAAATACACTAATTCCTTAATTAAGTTTTTAAATTTATTAAAAGTGCGAGCTAAAGGAACAATTTATACTATTAGAAAGTATCAAGACCTAATAAAAGGTCTTAAAAACCAGAATTTGGGGGTTATACTACATTTTGAAGGCGCAGAAGTTATAAAGAAAGATATTAGTAATCTAGAGTGGTATTATCAAAAGAATTTACGCTCATTAGGATTGGTCTGGAGTCGTCCAAATAATTTTGGAACGGGGGTCCCCTTTGAATTCCCGAATACTCCGAATATAGGCCCGGGATTAACAGATGAAGGTAAAAACCTTATAAAAGAATGCAACTCCCTTGGGATTATGATTGATCTTGCTCATATAAACGAAAAGGGATTTTGGGATGCTGAAAATAAATCGGAGCATCCTTTGGTAGTTTCCCATACGGGAGTTCATTCAATATGTCCCTCAACTAGGAATCTGACTGATGATCAAATCGATGCGATCGGTGATACTAATGGGATTATCGGAGTGATGTTTGAACCGAGCAATATCCGACCCGATGGAAAATTAAATAAAAATACCTCAATTAAAACGATAGTTGATCATATTGATTATATTATACAAAGGATTGGAATAGATCATATTGGTCTTGGATCTGACTTTGATGGTGCCATAATGATAGATTCTTTAAATCATGTGTCAAAACTACCTATACTTATTAAATTTCTCAAAAAAGAAGGTTTAACTAAAAATTCAATTGAGAAAATTGCTTTTCGGAATTGGATAAGAGTCCTTAAGGAAACATGGTATCACTGAGAAAAAACCAAATAAATAAAATTACTGAATATTGTCATCTACTATTTCTTTTAGAGAAATCTCAAAATCTAAATCTTCCCTCTTTATACCTTGTCTTATCCACAGAGCTCCCAAAATAAATCCGATAATTATTGTGAGAAAAATAGAAATCAGATAGGATCCTTCAATTGCACTAAACCCAAATAATTGATAATCTCCTACAGTTAATAACAATATCATGGAGGATATTCTTGTCCAAACAAATAGGAGTATCAAGGATTCCAATTTAAAAACCTCTGGCAATCTCTTTTTTATTTTGACTGCATTTTTAAAAAGTGAGAAGAATGTATAGGAAATTAATGCTAAATCAATAATAGCATCTATATATGAGTATCTGAATGATGTGGGGGTCCAAGCATAATATTTAAACCATTGATATAATGTTATGAGAAAAATAAAAAAACCAAAAAGACTTACGGGGGGCTTATTTCTGATTTTTGATTTCCAGATTAATCCTATGACAGGTAAGAGAATTTGGAAAAGAGGAAATACTAAAAAAATCATTTGCTGAAAAAAATCTAAAGTCTTAGCATTAATGATAAGGAAAAAACCCCCAAATGCTATGATTGAGATGAGCAAAAATAAAAGATATAAAAATAATGATTTTTTACCGTTTTTTTCGCAGAAAGCCATGTCCTTTAGGGCATGGATGAAGGCGGGTAAAAATCACTAAATTCAAGCAGTGATATCCTTTTTATCCAATCTAAGGTAATAATTCCATAATGGAATATCAAAAAGAGCCCCATAGAGTCCATTCCCTCATCTATCACCTAATCGTTGTAGAAAAATACCGTCAACCCGTGTGTATAAGAGAGACCGGGAGGAGTGAAGCTCTAAAATCAAGACATAATAATTTAAAGAGAGTAATTTTTTTAGCGATTTATATCACTTATATAGTATGAAGCTCATGAGTGATGATATAGAAGAGGGTGCAAAAATAAATCCAAAGTTTACATGTGATGGAGATGATATTTCACCGCATTTGCGATGGAGCGATATTCCAGAACGAACCCAAAGTTTTGCGCTTTCTTGCATCGATAGGGATTCGAAAGCAGGAACATGGGTTCATTGGTATATGGTAAATATCCCAAAAAATGTTCGAGAAATTCCACGAGGAGGTCCTGTTCCAGGGGATGAGTTAGAAAATGATTTTGGAAATCAAGAGTATGGGGGCCCGTGTCCGGAAAAAGGAGAACATCGCTACTTTTTCACTCTATATGCACTGGATAAATCAAAGATAAAGGAAATAAATAAAATGAATTTTGAAGACAAATTATCAGGTTATATCATTAAATCCGTGGAATTAATGTGTAGATATAAGAGGATAAAGAATTAGAATAAATAATTTCTTAAACTGAGGAAAGCTTTAAATTTTGAGATGTTTCTTAATAAAATTCTTTTCTCTATAACTATTAACTAGGTTTTTGACGAATTAAAGTAAAAAAAAAGAAGACATAAGATGTCTTTTTCAATAAAATTTATTTTGTTGATTTTCTCTTATTCAGTTTTTTCTTTTTGGGTATAGATCTTTTTATAATCCGACGAGAGACTGAGGCACCACCAAATGAAATCATAGCACCAATCCCGAAAGTTGCTGAGAATACTATAAAGATTTCAACTACATACGGAATAAATGGGAGTTCCTTTTGAATTGATAAGAGAGAAATTGGATCTGACATTTCCCCTTCTCCTTTCGAGTTTGTAGCTGAGACGTGATATGTGTGCAGTTTAATATCTTCCAGTGGATCGAAAATATCTTGATATGTTGTATTTGTAGTAGTTGCAATCAATAACCCATCTCGATATATTCGATAATGAATAATGGATTCTGATTCATTATTTGCATTCCAACTTAAACGAATTCCGTTCTCGGAGGATAAACGTTCAATCTTAATTCCCTCAACCTTTTTGGGTACTAAAATTTCTTCAGCTGTGGTCGCTGAGGCGGGTACCGATTCCGGTCCCTCTTGTGAAGCAGTATAGACCGCTGCTACGCTATAACTATGAAACTATCCTGGGGATAGTCCCGTGTCGCTGTAAATCGTACTTACGCTAGTTGCATAGGGCGAGCCGTCCCGATAGATCTGGTAATAGTCGATATCGGATTCCGGATTTGTGTCCCATGTAAGGTCGATCTGATTCTCACCGTTTGCCACTGCAGTAAGTCCCATATTTTATTCTATTTAAATTTTTTTTTTCATTATTTTAGTTTAGACCCTTGAAAAGTGAATTCTTTTAAACCTATATATCAAGGAATTTGAAATATACTGTATCTTAAGAATATCTGAATAAGATATAATTCTCAGATATACGAGATA
>SHMW01000017.1:14195-58540 GCA_008080735.1 Promethearchaeota archaeon | reverse complement strand
ACTGAACACATACCTTCTTGCATATTTCAATCTTCTTTCTGAAGCTATATTCTATGTCCTCCTTAAATATTACTAGAAAAAAAGGTCTTCTCGGTATTTATTTTTTTGGTTTTTCACTTTCATTTTACGATTATATTTCGAATGAAAATTTTTCTGTGAATAATTGAGACGGCAAAATGAATTAATGCCACAAATTTTCATTTTATTTAATTCAATGGTTTTCTTATTTAGACTTATCATATTTCGAGCGCTATATAATAAAATTGCAAAAGGGAGAGGTAAATCGAGTCTTACTAAAAAATTCATTTATTTAAAACAAGGACTCGAAATTTTTTGCTTCCAGGAAATCGATGGAGAAGGGTTTTTCTCCATTCTATTTATCGCATATAAATCAAATCTTTGAGGATATCTTAGATTTTGAGGATTTTTATCTCAATGAACCGTAGTCAAAACAGAGTTATTTTACGAGAGTTCACTTGATCAAGTAAGCTTTTTAGGGAGGTACCCCGCCTCAGCGGTCATGATGGCGTCCATAATTTTAAGTTATGAAAAATCTATTCATAACTTAGCTTTAAGACTCGAAATGATATATATACTTTAAATAGATTTTGATCCCAAATGTGAATTTTGATATAAGATATGAATTCAGGAGATAAAAGATATTGTAATTTTGGGAAAAAAATTTTAGACTTAGAATGAAGAATGTTTTTTTGATCCTCACTCAAATTTTAAAATTTATTAGTGAATCTAATCGGGGTAGCCACAATGATGAAAAGTTTGTAGTTTAATATTAAAAGAATTATAAAATGGATTTACCCTCTAACGCAACAATGCTGGAAGAGTATAAGTTAAGTTATATTTATTTTAGCGAAAAAAACCAGCCTATTATAAAGACGGGTAATCTGAATTATTTTCTATCGAAAAGCAGCTAAGATATACCTGACGAAATCAAAAAATCTTGAATATTTGTTAAAAATCCCAAATTTCACGATGGAGTTATATTTAAATATGATAATTTTTCCTTTTTATATGTTGAAGATTGATATATTAACGACATAATTCCTACAACACAACAGCTTAATAACTGAAAAAGGATTTCGCCATATAGGTGGTTTAAGTAGGCTAAGGCGATTTGAGACAATATGAAAAAAATTGAGGTGTAAATAGTTCTATGGAAGATGCGTTTTCTCAAGAAGGTCAAAGTAATTCCATTTTGGGGAAATACGAAGTTGAAAACGTTCTTTTAGAGGCTTCAGACATATTTGTTAAGGAGAGTTTACAATTAATTTTTCCCAGGAAGATTATTAAGCGCATTATCTTAAGGCCATATTTAGGGAGATGGTATCCGTATCTTGATATTCATTCTCCCCAACGTGATACTCAATTGACATATTTTTATGGGTCTGTAAATGTGAATTTTACTTCTAAGAAAGTATGTGTTTTATGCGAAAGCAACCTTAAGAACTATAACTGTTTCACTAAGACACCGTTAACGGGCAAATTTAAAAGTAGAGATAGTCGTCAAAATAGTAATCTTATTAAAGGAGCTTCAAAACAATCAAATTCATTAAAGCCACTAGAGTTATCAAAGCCAATGATATCACCAAAACCAATAATCCCATCAAAACCTCTAAAACAGGTTCCAATTGCCTTATGTGCTGATTGTCAGAAGAAGGTATATTATGATTATTGGGATTGTCTAAATGCGGTAATCGAAAATGCTTTTAACTTAACCCATTCCAGAGACGGACATCAACCTAATAATAAATCCAATGAGGCCGGCAAGGATTTTGTAAGTGCCTCTTATAAAAATGATGTATTATGTGAGAACTTGTTAGAACCGCAATGTGGTTTTCCTAAGGACTCAGAGCGATTAAATCCATGCTTAAAAGATTATGGAATCGGATTAGTCATGTATGATACACAGACACTCAAGATTACAATAGCTCCGTTAGGATCGCTAAAATATCAAATGATTTGGGAGGGAGGCTTGTTTGGTGTAATCTTAGGGCGTCGAAATCGAATCATCAATTTGGAAACACTAACAAACTTATTATCAAAAGTAGCGAGAGAGTTAATCTCGGTTATAGAAATAACAAATCATAATGAGGATAATGAGGATAGGGAGGATAGGGAGGATAAAAATTATTCTAAAATTATGAATGATTCCATCAGCTCAGATTATCGTAATAAGGATAATTATTATTATGACCTCTATAATTGTTATAATAATCATCAGATTCATCAGAATGACCAAAATCATAATAATTCCAAGCCTTTCCATTTGAGAGTCATATTTTCACCGGAAGAAGAGGAGATATCAGCAAACATTATGAAAGATCGAATAACAGAATGGTTAATCTTTTCGTTTCTTAATTATTACAATGACACCAAAGTTAAAGGTTTGCTTAACTATTTACTCATTAGACCTTCAGAATTATTGAAGTGCATCGTTGATGCCCTTTTAAAGCTGGATATAGAAGTCTTAAATGTTATTAATATTTACAGAAAATTTCCACCCCTATATACCGAGTTTAGAGATTATCTTGAGGAGTATGTAGGGCATTATTTACTTGTGAGTAATTTCATCGATGCTAAACCGAACTCTTCAAACTTATCCAATATACTTTTAGATGCTATATTAAAAGAGGAAGATAAAACAAGGAAATCGAACCCCAATGTGACGGTGTTATACAGACTTTTTGGAAATGTTGTAGAGGATTTTTTTCAAATAAAATCATATCAATTGAATAAGTTGGAAATGTATAATGTTTATGCTTCATTAGGTCCTTGGTTAATTTCGAACACAAATCTTTCACGAGAACCCTCAATTATCCATATAAATGAATTAATCGGGAGAGTAATAATCTAAACAGAAAATGTATAAAACAACCAGTATTCGAGAAAGGAGAATATATAAAAAAAGTTAATAAGGAATATATAAACAGTAGAACAGATAAATTTGCATCAAAATAAAACAGAGAGAGAAAAAAATTAAAAATGGATATAATTTTAGAAACTCCTGGAACCCGGGTTGGTAAAAGGAAAGAGATGATAAAGATTTCAGTTCCAGAAAGAGACAACGTCGAAATCCCACTAAGGGAAGTAGAAAGCATAATTGTCGGTAACGGGGTGCAAATTACGTCGCAAGCGTTAAAAGCGCTTTCCTCTTATGCGGTAAATATCGTATATACTTCCCTTGGGAATCCATATGGTCTTTTTACTCCTTTCGCTAATGTTGGTACTGTATTTACTCGTAGACAACAAATTCTTGCGTATGAAGATCAGAGAGGGTTGCATGTAGCATCGCAAATAGCCTACGCTACGATTGAGAATAAACGGAGGTTATTGAAATATTTAGCGAAAAATCGTCGCAAGAATAGTCCAGCAAAAGCTAAATTTCTTGACGTAGCTGCGAAGAATTTAAAGAAAATGACGAAAGTATTGGAAAAGTTCAAAAAGACTATCTCTAAAGGAGATACAATTAATAAGAGGAGGCGTGAGATAATGGGAATTGAAGGAAAATCTGCTGCCATCTATTTTCAAGCATACGGAAATTCATTTCCCAATGAATTTAAGACATTTCAAAGGTCAAGGCGGCCACCTAAGGATCCCGTAAATTCACTATTATCTCTTGGATATACTGTACTTCAAGGGCACGTAACGACCGCAATTGCTTCAGCGGGATTGGAATTATATGGCGGATTTCTTCATAGCGATCGGTCAGGTAAACCATCATTAGCGCTTGATCTTCTTGAAGAGTTTAGGCAACCAATTATCGACAGATTAGTTCTCCGTTTAATACAGCAGAACCAGTTAAAAGTGGAGGATTTTGAGCAATCGCTTCACGGATATCGGTTGACCCAAGAAAAAAAGTCATTATACTATGAAGAATTGAGGAAAGAAGTCCAAGGCGGGGATAAATCAGAAGAATTATTTTCCGAGTCGGAATATGACGAAGACATTAAAAATGTAATGAAAAAGAATTATAAAAAAGCTATGGTAAAGCAAGCAAGAAGATTAGCTAATTATCTTATCGGCTCTACATCTTCCTACGAGCCGTATATTATGGATTGGTGAGGGATATGCTCATTAAGTATATGTCTAATATAAATTACAACTCATAATTGATCGATTAGATTTAACAAATACAAAATTAAAAAAACGAGACTAAATTAAAGGAGGTTTTAATCATAAAATTTCTGGTTATTTATGATATTCCTGTGGAATTTGATCCGATTCGCACGAAAATCTCGGATATTCTATTATCATATTATATGGTTCGCTTAAATTATAGCGTATTTTTTGGTGACCTTACGTATAACAAAGCCGAGGAGATTGCCTTAAAGTTAGAGAAATTGATGAAGAATGTCCCTGGAGATGTGCGAATAATTCCGATATGCAAAAGATGTCATTCAAAAGTTATAACGGTCAAATCTAAATTTGGGGATGGCTATAAAGTAATTGAAGATATTTTGTCAATGTAGATAAATGTAAATTCCAATTAGTTTAAAGAAAAATCATTATTCCATTCTATTGAATATAATGAAAGAAAAAGGAATTGAAGAATTATTGAGGAAATACAGGCTGGGAAGAGATGAGTTAAATAATATTAGAAGAGCATATCCAAATATTAATTTATTTGAGAAATCTTTAATAGGGACAGAGGAGATTCGACAGTATATATATTGTAAAAGAAAGATATTTTTTAGATATGTTTTGAACTCCCCAATGAGGCAAACTTATAAAATGCAATATGGTTTAGAGAAGCATGAAGAATTACAAAAATTATCGAATAAATCTCATGAAAAAACTCAAAAATATTTTAATATCTATCTAACAGATTCTGAAGTCGGATTAGTGGGTGTAATAGACTACTTTGAGTACGATGGGAATGAGGCGTATCCGATTGAGATTAAATCAGGAAATATTCCACCAGAAGGGATGAAAAATCCAGATAAATACCAAGTTGCTGCTCAAGCACTTTTAATTGAGAGAAATTTCGATTTTCTAGTAAAAAAAGTTCGTGTGTTTTATTTGAAGTATGAAAAATTTATTGAATACCCTATTGGTATTGAGGATAAGTTAAATGTACTTAAAGTTATTAAAGAAATTCAAGAAATGATACATTCAGAAAAGATTCCTGACCCGACGAGCCATAAAAATAAATGTAGAGATTGTGAATGTAATACATATTGTTTAAGGGCATAATTATTTAAGAAAAATTTTAATTTTATACAAAAGAAAATGGGAAGTTCTCAATGGAAAAATTAGAAAATCCTATACGAAATTTAAAAAATTATTTAAGAAGTAAAGAAAGAGATCATGGATTAAAAAATAAAAATGTGATAATTCGCAAACATGCATTATATGGAAATTTTATAAAAATTGATGATACTCTAATTGCTATTGATCATTGGAATCCTAAAGCGGATTTAATTTATATTTCACATGCGCATATGGATCATATCCCAAATATTCCTAATAAAGATATAACAAAACTAGAAAAAGGTGATTCCGAGGTTGGATTTCTATGCACCAAAATAACTAAAGAAATAGCAGAACATAGGAAAAGAGAGAAATTTACCTTTCCAGAATCGATGTGGTTATTAGGGAAGAGTAATAAAACAAGAGAATCTATTTATTTTGACAATCTCAAAATAAGTTTAATAGAGAACGGCCATACATACGGATCGAGGAGCCTATTGATCGAGGGGTCAGAAAGGATCTTAATTACAAGTGATTTTATCGGCGAGAACAAGTATTTCGGAAAAAATAGAACAGGATTAAGGGGCTTAGAACCAATTAAATGTGATTATTTAATAACAGAATGTACATATGGATCTCCAAAATTTACATTTCCTTCATTCTTTACATTAAAAAAAAGAATAAATGAGTATGTTAAAACACATCTAACTCAAGGATTCCCCATAATTATATTATCTTATTCGTTTGGTAAAAGCCAAGCAATCCTTAATATGCTTGAATGTTCTAAAAAAGTTATACTAGAGAGATCGATATCGAACATTGTAGAGATATTGGAATTGAATGGAATTGATTTTGGAAATTGGGAACCATATGGAAATTATACAAAAAATAAATTGAAAAAGAAAAAAGATTACGTCTTATTAATTCCTCCGTATTATATGTTTAGAGAACCCTATAAAACACTAATCAGGTCGGGAGCAAAATTAGTATTATTAAGTGGTAAAGTTATAAGTGAAGAATATAGGAACAAATTCCCCGTTGACGAATATTTTAAGTATAGTGATCATGTCGACTTTAAGAATTTAACTGAATTTATAAGCGATTGTCAACCAAAAAAGATAGTACTCAATCATGGTCGAATTGCTGAATTCTCTTATTTTTTATCTAATTTATTGGAAAATAATAAAAATATTTATTTTATTTAGGAATTGGATCAGTTTTAATTTCAATTAATTAAGAATTTCATCAAAAATCAAAATTGACAAATTGTTAAATTTGTTAATTTCACAAAACTTTTAAATCATAAACTTATTAATAATTTATTAAAAAAGGACATTTATTCAAAAAATACAGGGTATTAATCAACATAAAAGAAAATGATTATTAATCAAATCCAAAAGATCGGGAGAGCGTTTTACGATGAACAAGAACCATATGAAATTTTAATAAGAACCCAAAATCCTGTTAAATCAGATGATGAAAATCCTCCAAAATTACTAACAATAAAAGCAAATATTCAGGAAATCGAAGATATCTCATTTGAGTATAGAATTATTGATTATGAAGCTGAAAAATCAAGAGATTATCTTTTAGGATTGACCTCTGGGAGATCAACAAATTATTCATTAACCTTGAGTACTGGTTGGAGTAAATCGGGAAAGAATAGAAAAATCAAGCTAAATAAAATCATTAAAATCCTCAAGGAAAAGATCGATAAAAAACCTATTTTTGAGTTATTAGAAGCTGATTTTGGAAATTATACTCTAAAGATTAAAAATCTACTTGAATATATTAAAGAAAATAAAAAAGAAATTCAAGAGAAGCTTGCTAATTTTTTAGAAAAACAAGGATATTCTAGCTTCCAAAATCCATTGATATTTAAAATAATTGATGAAGACGGTGAAAAATTCTTGGGAGAGATTCCTCTAATGCGCAGAATGTATGAATATATTTATCTTGGAAAAACGGATAAATTAGATGAAGATGGAAAATGTTCGATTTGCGGAAGTTCAAAAGGTATTCGTGAAGGGTTTAATTTTGGATTATATACAATAGATCAAGCCAGTTTTCAATCTGCATTTTTTGAAAATACCTCAGATTTTTCATTCCAATATCTCATGTGTAGCAATTGTTATTTTTATTCCCTTTTAGGCTATGTTATTTTGAAAGAAGATCTAACTTTTTATTCCTATAAAATTAAAGAAGGAAGAAAATCTGTTCCGATCTATCATTATGTAATACCATTGTCTAAAGATTTAAAGTCTTTAAAAGATGACGTTGAAACGATAAAAAAAGCAAAACAACATTATGATGAAAAAGCTAAGAAAAATTTTGAAGATAACTTAAAACAATTACGTTCTTCAATTGAAGATATTAATGAGAAAGCAAAAGAATTAACAAAAAAGGAATTGAATAAATTAAAAACAGATTATCAAGAAAGGATTTCAAAGAATGAAAAACAACTGGAAAGTATTTCAAATTCATTCCCTATCGAAGAGATTGTTATTGAATTATTTTCAGAGGAAAAGGCAATACCTATAATGGATTTATATTTTAAAATAACCAATCAAAAATTAAATCCTAAGACAAAACAAATTATGTCTCAAATTATTATGAACAGCAGTAATATCGAAAAGCTTGCAGATCTTTTTTTCAAGGCAAAGAATAATGATATTCTAGATATTAATAAAGTTCGCTTATCGGGGCTAAAAAATTTAATGGATTCGAGAAGTTTTTTGCATTATTATTCTTCATTATTAAGTTTAAAAAAAGTGTACAGGAAAAATTTTATTAAAGATACTGCGGTACCTTTAAAAAAGAGTTTTATTGCATTTAGAACAGAAAATGATGAAAAAAAGAGAATAAAATTATCTTATAGATCCCCATTAAAAAGTTATGAATTATATAATTTCTTATTTTCTAATGGCAAATTATGGAGGGATTATCAATAATGTCAAACATGATTAACGTAAATCTTACTAGTGAAAAGAGTCAATTTGTAGATTATTTAAATAAGATTAAGGAGGCTTTTGAAACGCGTTTAAACGAATTTAAGTCTACGAGATTTTTCAAAGAAAAGGATCTTAGAACGATACTTTATTTGGGAGCGCTTTTAAATAACACCACGTATAGACAACAAAAATTTTACCAAACAGGGAGTATTCCAAAAGAGGTTATAATTCTTTTTAAAATAGTCTCATACCAAAAAGCCAAGTTTTTATGGAAAAAATGTAAACGACTTCAGAATTCTATAGCAAAAACTAAACATATTCCAAGAACTTTTCTCTATGAAAAAGTAGATGATTTACTATCTAATTTAAAAGAGGGGGATTGGGTATCTGACCCTGAAGATCTTAGTTTAGCTATGATAACTGGATATAATCTATATTCCATGGCGATTTTAGATACATTTGGCAAAAAAAATATAAACCCACCTGTTTACGAAAAAATATGGCATTATGATGGATATGAGAAGAATTATTCATTTCAATTGGGTTTCCTCTCAGCATTATTCATCTTCCGAGTCATTAAAAAGCAAATTAGAGATTTAAAGACCTCAAGTTTAAATAAATTTCTAAAATCCTATATAAGAAATCCCAATCTAAGAAATTTGAGAAAAATTTTACGAGAAACAAATAGTATTATTTTGAAAATCTTTACCACAAATATTTCAAAGATTCCAAAAAATGATATCAATACATTTTTGCCCTACGATAATATCCAACTAGACATTTTTAAATATATAGCGGAGGATACTATAACTTTTAGAGATGAAGATCTTTTTTTAGGTTTTATTACAGGATTTCTGTGGGAAGATTGCCTAAAATATAGCTATAAAGAAAAAGACATATTTGAAGATATTGGAGAACCTAAAACCATTTCAGTTGGAGGTAAAAATATTGTCACAGAAGATCATTATGTTAATCAATTTAAGAAAATGAAGTTTAGAAATAAGGCTGAGAAAGTAGCATTTTTATTGGGAATTCTATTTCAGACGACTAATCATGAAGAAAAATTAACCGTAAAAACAGGGAGATTAGATAAAAGATTAAATGTTTTATTTCGGCATTTTGTGAGGAAGAGCATTCAAGAGTTATATATGGAAATATACAAGACTTATATATATTTATGGAGCGATCAGATTGAAAAATCTCTAAAAATATCCCGAAAGAACGTAAATGATATAAAATATTTCCAAAAATTAAACAAAATAAGAGTAAAATTAGTAAAACTAATTGGGACCTTACCGGAAAGAGTAGATCCTAATGAAGTTATAATTTCATTTATTCAAGGTTATGAAAGTTTTTTCCGTTTATTCAGAAAAATCAATCGGTGAATATTATAAAATAATTTCTTAGTTGAGTTTTTGCTTAAAATTCTTAACAAAACTCAAAAACTAAAAAATTCAAAATTAAGGAAGGGTTATAAAAATGTCAAAAAATAATTTATTGGAAAATAGACATGAAATTGTGTTCATGTATGATGTGAGAGACGCAAATCCAAACGGGGATCCCGATAACTCAAACATGCCACGTATGGATGATGAAACTGAACAAAATATTGTAACTGATGTTCGATTAAAGAGAACGATCCGGGATTTTTGGTTAGAAAATGGAGAAAAGATATTAGTACGAGCCGAAACAAATAAAGAGGGTAATAGAAAAACCATGGATGATTTGGCAACAGAGTTTTTAAATATGGGTTCTATTACTAAATCTAAAGCCGCTGAAGCACGTGCAAAATTAGCAACAGATTTACCTAAGGAATTTATAGATGTTAGGAGTTTTGGAGCCGCGGTAACTTTATCAAACGCTAATTATTCCATTACAGGGACAGTTCAATTTGGATTAGGTCGTTCTTTGAATAAACCATTAATAAAGACAAAGACAATTACCGCAACTCTTGCTTCTACAGAAGAGAAGGGTCAAGGAACTTTTGGAGAATATCATATAGTGGATTATTCCTTGATAAACTTCCATGGAATTGCAAGTGAAATAAATGCGATAAAAACTATGTTTACAAGAGAGGATTTGAATGAATTATTCCGAGGGATGTGGATGGGAACTAAACAATTGAATACAAGAAGTAAATTTAACCATATGCCGCGACTATTAATGGATATAGAATCAAAAAAAGGTAAATCACAAATTGGCGATCTGGATCTTGGATTCATATTAAAGGAAAACGAGATCAACTCAGTTGAGGAGGCTCGTTTGGATATCTCAACTTTTATAGAGAGAATAGAGGGAGGAAAAGAAAATATAGATTCTATAAATCTTCTCCATGATGATGCGTTAGCTTTATATGATGGAGACGAGATGATTCAGAACATTAAAAACTATTTATCTAAAAAATTTTCAGGTATTACTGTTGATTGGCTAGATTTTCAAGGAGAGTAATTAAATGACAGATAAAGTTTTAGTATTTGATGTGTTAGGAGACTTCGGTTTTTTCAAAACCCCAGAAGTTACTCGTGCCACACTTTCGTTTCCTTTTACAAGAACATCAATTATAGGATTAATTGGAGCAATGATAGGAAAAGAAAAAAATTCTTATTGGGAAATAGATGATCCATTAGGTAATTCTGAAATTGCTATTCAGTTGCTAAATTTAGGAGAGAATTCTGAATTTCAACATGCTCCTCTTACAGTTAACTATGCTCATACTAAATATACTGTGAATATAGGTGGAAGATCGGGGACACTTAAAACATATCTCTCTGATGGGGAAAAACGCGGATTTGTTACTGACGTAAAATTGGACCTATTAAGGGACGTGCATTATAGGATTTATTATAAATTACCAGAAAAAGAAATAGATCAAGAATTGTATGATAAACTTAAAAGATATTTGAAAAATAATTGGAGTATTTTTCCAACATATTTAGGACATGCAAATCTTTTAGCAGATATAATATATATTGGAGAATATCCCATTAAAAAAATTCCAAATGATATAGAAAGAATTAGTTCTGTAATTCCAGTTTCTTGTATAGATCAGAATTATTTGAATATTTTAGAACGCAAAGTTTCCATTATTATGAATATCCCTATCAGAATGGAAATGAAAGATACTAAAATTGTTAATACATTCGGAGAAAATTTCATTTTACCCGGTGGTAAAGAGAGTAATTTGAAGATTAAGGTAAAAAATGATGTAGATATTTATTCTGTCGAAATCAAAATAGCGGATAATAAATCTGAAGTCCTAAATATAATATTTATTCCTAATGGTAAAGATCTAATATCTGAAGAAATCTAAATAAAATTCTTAATAAAGAGGATTTAAAATACAATGTCTGAGTCTGAAGATAAAAATGCTATCGGAAGCGAGATAGGTAATGGAAATTCAATTGAATATTTGAATTCTCGCCAAATTTTATTTCTTTTTGATGCGCGAGACTGTAATCCAAACGGGGAAAGAGAAACTGGCTTCCAAGGCCCAAGAATAGATTCGCATTCCAGAAGAGCAATAATCACGGATGTATCTTTTAAATATATGATTCGGAGACATTTCCTAAATAAAGATAAAACGCAAAAAAACAATATCTTGATGAGACAATCCTTCAAATATAAAAATGGAAAAGAAATACCAATTAAGCAAAACTTAATGGATATTTTTGATGTTTCGAAAAAGCGCTTAAAAAATATGTCTAGAAAAGAACTAATTAAACTAATAGAAACTCGATTTATAGATCATCGCCTTTTTGGATCGATGTTTTATGTTCACAGAGATTTACATGCAACCACAGGTCCAGTTCAATTTCAAAATACTCTCTCTTTGAATATTCCTCGGATTATTCGAATTCCAATAACCTCAACTCTGGCGAGTGAAGCGGGAAAGGGGGCAGGATCTATGGGAAGATATTCAATAATTGATTATGCAATTTTTCCTGTATATGGTATTATTAAGAAATCTTTATCAAAATATTCTGGTGCTCAAGAGGAAGACTATCCAAATCTGTTGAACGCGATGTGGAATGGAATAAAATCACATAATACAAGAACTAAATTTCAGCAACTGCCACGTTTATTATTATCAATTTGCCCTAAAGATCCACGATTACAAATACCTAACATAAAAAATTCTATTAAGTTATTAGATAATAATTCGAGTAATTTTAAAGAGTGTTGTTTTGAAATTGGGGGATTAATTGAAATAATTCAAAAATATGGGGATGAAATCTTTAAGATAGGATACAAAGAAGACAAAGAAATAACTTACTACTATGAAGGAGAAGAATTTTCATCAATAAAAAATACTAAAAAATTTGTAAAATCCTCTCTGGAATTATATCAAATCAACTTATAATTTTTTATTTAATGATTAAATTTTTTTTTAACGAGAAAATGTTTGAAAAAGATTTTAAAAATTTTATGGAGATTTGGGAAGATCCTGAATTTATTTTTCTCGCAAGACCGGATCAAACGCTTGTTGACCATATATCTAATATCTTTATTGAACTCAAAGAATATCTCAGATCTTACTTATCATTTTCAACCCAAATTAACAAAATTATACAAATTAGTTTACTAATATCTACCATCACTCATGATTTCGGAAAGATCCTTCCACATTTTCAATATAAAATTTATCGAGAAATAAATAACCGACATCCTTCCCCTATTCCAAGTAGCGAGATTAAATTTTCTTATCATACTCTAATAAGTGCTTTATTTTCTATATGCTTATGTGACGTAATTTGTGATTTTGCCAATCATGAGAAAAAAATTCAGATGTTAAGCAGTTTGGATGGCAAATACAAAATATCTGAAAATGAATTAAAAATCATAAAATATTTAGTGTTTAATACAATACTAAATCACCATTCTCCGTATATATTTGAAAACTATATCGAATTTATAAGCGATTTCAGATCAGAGGATTTTAATGTAATTTTTAGCTATATAAGTTCTATCATATCAAATATACATACTTTTTTTGAGAATCTCTCAGAAAAAATCAATATAGCTAAAGAAAATCCCACACATAATTCCAATCTACCTTTTTATGATTTATATCAAAAAGAATTAAATAATTTACTAAAAAAGGCTTTTATTAAATTCAAAAATGACTTATTATCTTTAAATCCTCAAAATCCGTTAGATATGAGTTACAGATACAGAATTAAAAAAGATTTTAAGAAGATCGAAAATATTAAGAAAGGGTTCAATAGTTCAGATTCAATTAATCTTTATGTATTACAAATTTTTGTAGCTTCATTACTCTGTGACCTAGATATTTGGGATGCCAGATTTTTTCCAAAGGAGAATGCAAAGCAACATGAATTCCCATTTTCCCCTCCCTTTAAATCATTTAAAGATGAAAACATTATAGTAAATTTTGTTTCTAAACCCTTTTCCAAATTTAGTCAAAAATTAAAAAAATTTGAACCCGAGGAACCAAAAAATGTAATATACGAATTACGAAACCAATTATTTAAAAAGGCAAATGAAGAAGAATTGGATGCGGGGGGAATATTCATGTTAAGCTCCCCTACTGGAGCGGGAAAAACTTTAACATTACTAAATCTTGCCGTTAAGCTTTCTTGTAAATATGAAAAAAAATATAGTTTTAGACCAAAAATCATTTATGGATTACCATTTATCTCAATAGGTTCACAAGTAGCAAATCAAATAAGTGATATTTTTGAAAACAAGGATAACAAAAAAATCTTAAGTTCTTCTCTTTTAACGATAGATAATTACGTTAGTGATATTTCATGGAGAGAAGAATATAAGAATGGGTCGAAATTGCATGAAGAAGAAATTAAAATGATCTACGGAAAGGATGCAAAATGGTTAATATCAACTTGGAGATCGGAATTTGTAGTTACTACATTTGTTAAAATTTTCAACTCTTTGATAAAACCATTAAAAAAAAATTTTTTGAAATTTCATCGATTAGCGAATTCTATAATAATTTTAGATGAAGTTCAATGTCTTCCTATTAAGTACTGGGGTATTATTGGAAAGATTGTGGAAAATTTCAGTCATTTACTTAATTCTACTTTTATTTTATCAACTGCAACTTTACCAGCTATAATTCATAAAGATGATACAGAGATGATAGCCAAAGACCATTTGAAAAAAATGGTTAAGATTTCACCTTATCCAAATGAAATCGAACTTTGTCAAGCAATCAATAGATACACCATTTTTTATTTTGAAAGAGAATTTTTATTAGGAGAATTTATAGATTCATTTTTAGACTATGTGAGTTCAAATCCAAATAAAGATATTCTTCTAGTACTAAATACAAAATGGGCTACAATAAAAACATTTCAAGAATTATCAAAAGTAAAACTAAAAAATACAAAAATTGAATTATTATCAACATTAGTATTGCCAAAGGATAGACAACATAAAATTGAAAAAATTAAATTTCATTTAAAACATAATACTCAATTATCTAGTTTAGATAGAAAAAAGAAACGAATAATTGTAATATCTACTCAAGTTATCGAAGCGGGAGTTGATTTTTCTTTTTCAGTAGTTTTTCGAGATTTTGCACCCTTAGATTCTATAATTCAAGTTGCTGGAAGATGCAATCGAAATTTAGAATATGATGATGGGGGTCTATTTTTTCTCATGAAGTTAATAGATCCTTCAGACAAAAATAATAGACTATTTTTTCATCGGATCTACGAAAATAATATGGTAAAGAATATCACAGAAAATATCTTGAAAAAAGCATCTAGTCAAAATTTGAATCATGAATTTTTTGGAAAATATTTTAAAATAGAAGAACCACAATTAAGGAGTGAATTTGATCAATATTTTAAGGAAATTGTAAAACCCAATACAACTCGAGTTTTATGTAAAGAATTTAAAAATTTAAAATTTAATCTATTGAGCCAAAATTTTAATTTAATTGAGGGTTATCCAAATCAAGTGGATTTATTCATCCCTATAGATACAAAAGCGAAAAAGATACATAAAGGATTAATTAAGGGTCATATAAACGCGATTCCAAATAAGTTCTACAGATATACAATTACTATTAATGAAAATATTTTACAAAGTTTACAGACCAGAAATATTGTTAGTACCTGTTTGGATAATGATAAAATTCTTTATTATTATTTAAAGGAGGAATATATCCCAGAATGGTATAGCAAAACGACAGGATTCATATATAATAAAGATATTGATACAGGAATCCCTCAAACAATTCTTAAAAATTTACATTTAAATTAATAACCTAATAAAAATAATAAAAAAAATGTTAAAACTCACTTTCGAGCTATATCCCGAAGACGATCGAGTAAAGCCCTATAACCATCCCTACGGCTATGTCTTTCGGGGTGTCATCATGAAATGGCTCAGCGAAAAGGAGCCGGAACTCGTCCATCTGCTCCACGAGTATGAGGAGATCAGACCTTATTCAATCAACTGTATAATCCATAAAAAACAGCCCAAAATTGACTTCGTTCTGGTATCCTACAATGATAATTTGAGTAAATTTCTTATGAACGATATCCTGGCGGGCGAGAAGGTCAAGTTAGAGCTTGGTGAGAAAAATTATTATATTAGCCGAATAAGTTTCGAAAAAGTTCATTTGAGGGGTATGTGTGAGAAGGCCAAGCCCGTGCGTGGGTTTAACATCAATTTTGCGACTCCAGTTTATTTTAACACCAGTATGGGGGATTATCCCGTACGATTTCCCATCCCCGTACTGCTTTTTGGAAATTTGGCACATATTTGGAATGAAGTCGTCGAGAATGTAGCCGAGATTAACCGAGATGAATTTATCGAGTGGATAAATGCCCATGTCTATATTACAGGATATAAAATGCGGTCGGCAAAAAGAGAGATAGGTAAACGTCGTCCTGTTGTCGGAGGGTTGGGCAATGCCACATATCGGGTAAACCCAATCAACAAGAATTTCTACAAAAAGAGATTAGAGACCTTGGAGCGAGAGTATGATTACGAATATGTAAATGACGATTACGAGCAGAATTGTCGCTGGCTCGAAATTTTGTGCCGCTTCGGGGAATACACGAATGTCGGGGGGAATCGCACGGCAGGTATGGGTGTGATACGGTACTATCCCAAATATTATTTAAGAGAGCGAGACCTTATAAAGAGAGAAATGACTTAAGGGAATTTGTCAATTTTGTAGAAAAAGTAATGATCGGCTTTTCTTCCCTTTAGAATGTAAGATCTAATCATACTACTTTTCAGAAATAATAGATTTAGATTGGTTTTATTGCATGTTAAAAAGACGTATAGATGTAAAGAAAGTAAGCTCTTTTAGGATCAGTAAGGATGGTTAAAATTTGACTTGATGCGTGTTCTTGTAAATATCGATAAAACTTGCCACGTCCATCAATGATCGAATTCCGTCTAAGGGCTTGATATTCTTGTTGATAAACCGCCAGAGTTCCTTCTCATTCCTCGCTAAGATCTGGACGATCATATCATGATCCCCCGTCGACGATGCAATAAGCGGGATCTGGTCAAAAAACGAGAGCTTGTGCGCCACGGCGTCCATCTTTAGCGGGTCCACGCTCAGCCCGATGATCGCGATCGTGTCTAAGCCCGCCTTGAGCGGGTCCACCAGCGGTCCTACACGCTTGATCACCCCCCGCACCTTCAAACTCTGAACACGTGAATGGACGGTACTGGCTGCTAAACCCAGCTTTTCTCCCAGTTGCTCATAAGTCAGCTTCTTCCCTTGCTGCAATATATTGAGAAGTCTCTTATCCAGATCGTCGAGCTCGTCATTCATCTTATACATTGTCCATCTCACGCACGATTCGTATTTTTTATTGAAACCTACATATAGAACCTATTTAAATGAATATTTAAGTTTTTCGAAGCGTATATTTTCTAGAAGTAATAAATTGGAGGAGATTCGATGTGTCTTTTCATGCATAATGTGTATTTATATAGCACCTAATAATATTCTAATACGGAACAACGCAATTTTGCGAATAAATTGCAGAAAAATTGGAAAAAATATTATTCACTTTTCGTGTGAATGAAAGGCGGAAAATGCGGATCTTCACTTTTTTGTCAGATGAATAATATTCGATCCAATCAAAATGAAGAGGCGAACAAAAAAAATGACTTATTATGGAAAAGTATTAAGGGTAGATTTAAATAAGGAGAAGTGGGAAGTAGAGGAGCTTGACGAGGAAATCGTTCGCAAATATATCGGTGGACGGGGGATAGGAGATTATATTCTCTACAACGAGATGGAGCCGAACACAGATCCATTATCGCCTGACAATATCATGGTAATCGCGTCTGGCGTGCTCACAGATACAAAAGCACCCAGCAGTAGTCGATATATGGTGGTCACGAAGTCTCCATTAACAGGGACGATTCTTACCGCGAATTCCGGTGGAACATGGGGAGCCGCGTTAAGAAAGGCGGGATTTGACGTTCTGGTAATTAAGGGGAAAGCAAAGAAGCCGGTTTATTTATGGATACATGATGGAGAGGTGGAAATTCGGAAAGCGAAGAAATACTGGGGAAAAATGGTTTCTGAAGTGGATGATGCTCTTAAAAGCGAGACAGATGAGAAGGCTCATGTGCTACAATGCGGTATTGCCGGTGAGAAGCTTTCAAAAATCGCAGGTGTGATGAACGATAAATATAGAGCTGCTGGAAGAGGTGGCGCAGGTGCGGTGATGGGGAGTAAGAATCTAAAAGCAATTGTCGTCAGAGGAACCCAAAAAATAGAAGTTGCGAATCCGGATGCTATGGATGAAGCAGTCCAAGAAACGGTCAATGCGTTGCAAAGCCATCCTGCCGGAGGAGATTTAACAAAGTCAGGAGGCGCATTGAACGCGTTGGGAACTGCGGTATTGGTGAATGTTATTAATGGTGCGGGAATATTACCCACTCGTAATTTTCAGACCGGGCAATTTGATGAGGCAGAAGATATTTCTGGGGAGACGATTGCCGATGATCTCTTAAAAAAGGCAGTAGCATGTTATAAATGCCCAATAGCCTGTGGACGATGGGTAGAGTATAACGAAGGCACCTGGGGCGGCAAACATTATGAGAAAACGGAAGGAGAGAGTTTAGAATATGAAACCACATGGGCTTTTGGTGCTGAACTTGGAATTAATGATTTGGATGCCATTGCCAGAGCAAACTGGATATGCAATGAATATGGATTTGACACTATTTCTGCGGGAGTTACTATTGGATTTGCTATGGAAGCCTACGAAAAAGGCCTAATTACAAAGGATGATTTAGGTTTCGAGTTGAAATGGGGCGATGCGGACGCAATGATTAAAACCTTGGAGATGATGGGCAAGCGAGAAGGATTTGGAGACACTTTGGCAGACGGTTCTTTAGCTGCCGCCAAGAAAATTGGTAAGGGAGCGGAAGAATATACAATGCAAGCAAAAGGATTAGAACTTCCTGCCTATGATCCTCGAGGGGCTTATGGTATTGGACTAAATTACGCCACATCTAATAGAGGTGGAGCCCATGTAAACGGTTATACAATTGCCGCTGAAATAGCTGGAGCACCATTGAAGGCAGACCCATTTGATGGGAGTGCGGACAAAGTCGGACTAACTATCCTATTCCAAAACCTTACCGCTGCGGTGGATTCGACGGGAACATGTCTCTTTCAGACATTCTCTGCAGGAGCGGAAGAGTTTGCTCCAATGGTCGGAGCCGTAATGGGATGGGGTGATTTTACCGCAGACGAATTTGTTAAAGCGGGAGAGCGAATTTATGCCTTGGAAAGACAATTTAATGCCAGAGAAGGATTCGGCAGAAAAGATGATTCGTTACCAAAAAGATTAACAACTGAAGAAATGCCTGAAGGGCCCGCAAAAGGAAATAAACATCCATTAGACTCGATGCTTGACATGTATTACGAGCAGAGAGGATATGATGGAGAAGGACACCCCACCAAAGCAAAACTAAAGGAATTAGGATTAGAGGCATAATTTGCCCAATCCGAAATGAAACCAATCCAACCCATCCACACAACTAACTATTTTCTATTTTTTTATATCTTTAGATTTAGATTACCCAAAGTAGATCAATTTGAGTTATAAAATATCAAAAACAAATTTTTAAGAATATTTTTACATAATATTATTGAATATACATACAGACCCAATTAACAGTATAAGGAGATTAGATATGCCGAAAGTTAGGATGAAATTATTAAATATGTTCCGAATAGATCTTGGGAAAAAGGAAGTAGAGTATGAAGGGGAGACGATGCGAGATATTATTTCGCAATTTGTAGAGGAGCATAAAGATAAGATAAAGCCTAAATTGTTAGATGATGGATTATTACGGGAAGAGAATATAATCTTATTGAATGGAAGGGATATTAAATATCTGGATGAATATGATACGAAAGTTAAGGAAGGTGACGAAATTCACCTTTCCATTGCCTTGGGTGGTGGATGATTTCGACCTAATTAAGTTCTAATTGATTTTATTCTAAACAAAAAGAAGTGTTTTCTAAATCCATCTAAGGAGGTTCATTTTTATCCAATCCTCTTTTAGTAAATAGTACTTTTTCACATCAAGATATTTACCTTTTACATAAAATTCATGCTTAGATGTGCTCTCAAAAGTAAAGCCTAGTTTCTCAACAACTTTCCATGATCCGATATTAGGAACTGCGATATTTACATAAGTTTTCTTCAGATTAAGTTCTTTAAAACTATAATCTTCGCATGTCGAACATACCAATTAAATGGCTTAATCCCGCTTTTCTAATCGACTTTTCCTCGTCAATATGATGAGTTTCAAAGACATTAAACTCCTTAAATCTATTTTCTCAGGGTTATAACCATTTTTTGAACTCATCTAAAGAAATAGGAAACAGAATATGTGAAAATCTTCTCATATTTGGGTTATGCATCCATTTAGCATATAAAGTGATGTTCTCTTTGTAAGAAGGAATAAGTGAGATTTGACCACCCCCCCACAAATTGGCCAATCTTCTTTTTTTTCCCCATACGAAATCCTATCCAGCATAATTTTTCCTATTTTTATTATAATCTTTCCAATCATCTTTAAAGATAGAATATATATATCTATCAACATATTTCCCTTCTATATATTCATGTTTTTTTAATTCTGCTTCACGTTTCATTCCAACTTTTTCAGCACATCTCCAAGAGCCGATATTTGGAGAAAAAATATCTGCATAAATTTTAAACAAGTTTAATTCATCAAATCCGTATTTTAATAGTAAATTCACTGCTTCTGAAGCAATACCCTTATTCCAATATTTCGGTTCTCCTATTCCTAAACCAATATTCCCCCGTCTATCAATCCAACTTATATTGTTAAAGCCGCAATCTCCGATTAGTTTTTTATCTTGTTTATGGAATATTTCAAAATAGAAACTATCTTTTATTTTTTTTTTCTGAACCTCGAAACGTTTTTCAATATCTTCTTTTGTCGTGGGAGTGGTAGATCGGGCTAAGCGACGTACTCGAGGATTATTCATCCATTTTACGTAAAGATCTAAATGTTCTTTTTTTATTGGAACAAGACATATATGATCACCATCTAAAAAGGGTGTTATTTTATGATTTAGTTTATTGGGTGAAATGCTCATCACCTTGTTTAATAATTAGTCTCTTTGGCTAAGCCACTCATCTTTAAAAAGATAGTATTTTTTAACATCTAAATATTCGCCATTTACATAAGCCTCTTCTTTTAACGTTGCCTCTTGGATAAAGCCTACCTTTTCTGCACAACTCCAAGAGCCTACATTTTTGGATAACACACCAGCATAAATCTTATGTAAATTAAGTTCCAAAAATCCATAATCCACAATTAATTTTGCTGCTTCGGTTCCGATTCCTTGACTCCAGTAATCCAACTCTCCAATCTGCATAAAAATATTAGCAGTTCTATTATACCAGTTAATATGATTCAATCCCCCCAATCCAATTAATTTTTTATCTTTTTTATGCCATATCTCCATAGAAATATGTTCTTTAGGACCTTCTCCCTGTGGTTCATACCATTTTTTCATTTCTTCAATAGTTCTAGGTACTTAGTTTCTAGCAAATTTTCGTACTTTCTCTGAATTAGTCCATTTTGCATAAATTTCGATATGATCGGAATTTGTTGGGGTCAAATCGATATTTTCCCCTTCTATAAATGTATAAATTTGCTCTTCTTTATCCTTTTCTCCATTCTTACTTTCGTTATTACTCCTTTTAACCATCAAAAATCACTAACTTCAATATGAAAATATTTTTTATATCTCATTTATGATTTATATCTATTATTATAATCCAATAGAATGCCATACATGTTATGAATACGAGATTTTATAGGAATTTTACTAATTTTTTAATATATAATAAAAACATAAGTTTCTAGATTTTTTTAAAAATTTCTAACTAGATCTAAAAAATAATTAGTGTTTAAAATAAAATAAAACAAATTAAAATCTGTAAATCTTAGAAGGAAGAAGAACAATTTAGATTTGTTTCTGAAGGATTTCCTTGGCTCGAGATTTGATAAAATTGCGTTTTTGAGCTTTTGACTCGTACCGATTCTGAGCTCTTCCTCGCCAACGCTTTTGCCAAGCTGGGAATCCCCGCTTTACAAATTTTTCTCGATTTGGAAAATCTTCGCAAACCCAGTTAAATAAAATAAAAAATCGTTCTTTTCCGGCTGATTTTGATAACTTCTTGGATTTAACTCCAAGCGATCTCAAATGGGAAATGAATCTTCCTTCAACGGCGTCTTGAAGTTTACCCTCGACAATCGCGGGTAAATAGTTAAATTCCTCTTGTTCAAACCATTCTCTTACCAAGTCAAAACAGCTTCCTCGACAGAGAAGGATTCGATCGTGTTCTTTATTATAATTGAGGCTTTTCAGGCCGTCTTTGACCGCTTCTAAAATTCGCTTTTTCGGTCCATCGTCATTTCTATTCTCTTCAGTATAGAATCCAACAGAAATTCCGCGAAAGATAATTTCTCCTGTCGGGACATCGTGAAAACCAATAAATGCATCTCCTACGATATCACCCGTGCCAGAATCATCAATTTCAATTGTTCTTCCGTTCCATTCTTTTACGTCTTCGGTTGATATACAATTCATAACTTAATACTTCGTGTGTTCTGTAATATTTATAATCGTTATTTTTTATCGTAAGACTCGATTGTATTCTTGTCTCTGAGTATAATAAAGAATTCATAGTTTTTAACTTTTGACATTTTGATCCAAAATAAGATGAGTGATATGAGTGCTGGTGTTTCTCTCTATAGAAAAATACTATACAGAGAAGAAATATAATTCGCCGTGTATGTTATATAGTATATGACTGTTTTCGATTCTATTATCATTGCCTCTACACTTCATGAACCAGAGTTTCGACTCAGAAAGAGTTTTGAAAAGGCCTTATCGTTTATAAATAAATTCCACCCAAACATTATCATCTCCTGTACCTCCTTTACCTCTTCAGAAGTAATTAATACTCTACAAAAGGATAATATAACCGTAAGACTCACTCCTAATGACCCACAAATCGACACCTATTCCTTTGCCATTCGATGTGCCCTCGATGTGTGTGAAGAAGAGCAATATCAACGAATTTTTTACATTGATTTCGACAGGCTCCTCCATTGGATTAATAATTATCCTAGTGAAATAATGGAGACAATGAAAGACTCCTTTAATTTTGATTTGCTTCATATAGGGCGTTCCGATCGCGCTTTCAAAACCCATCCTCGTACGCAAAGAGATACAGAAAAAATCATCAATCATGTAGGATCGAAGATACTCGGATTTTCAGAAGATATAGATATCATCTCCGTGAGCTATATTTTCACCCCTGAATTAGGACATCATCTTCTTAGATATCCTTCTCGTACTACAGTAGGATTTTACGGAGCATGGCCGTTAATCCTATGGAATCACGCCAAAAATCCCGAATATATTGAGGTTGAAGGACACGAGTGGGAAACCCCAGATAGATATCATGTGGAAATAGACGAGAGTGGTTATGAAAAATGGAGTAGAAGCTTCCAATCCACGTCTGAATGGAAAAAACGGGTGCGATTCGTGGATGAATGCCTTGAAGAGATGATGGCGTTAACTGATTGCTGTTTTAAAAAGATATAAATTACGAAGCTGGAAAAAAGAAAGAAGCTAAACCCACTTCACCAAATTTAGCGCGTTTATATGTTTTTTTGATTAGGGTACTCTTTATGGGTGAAATAGTCTGGAATCCTGGGCTACTATTTAAAAATTAATGGTCCTCGGTACGTCTTTTTATTTTTCCGATCGCGGCGTCGTAATAGATTTTGCGAGGGACAGAATCAAATACATCGCGCGGACAATTCTCTACACATAGATGGCATCCTATACATTTATTCTCATTCACTTTTAGAATCCTTTCTTTGTCATTTTTCACGATCGCATTTGCATAACATATATCCACGCATATATTACAATCCGGATCACATCGATCCCTATTCCTCACACGCGTGATCTTCATAGAAGGAAGAAGTCCCCATCGAATTTCGGGCACATATAATCCCGCGCAATAATGGTCGCAATTACATATGCAATCGACCTTAGCTTTCATCCCCCACATGACCGTGTGAAAATGACGGTCTTTTCTATGCTCTCTAATGATTTTCTCTGCCTCATCTCTGTCAATAAATCGCCCTTTATCTTCCGTGCTCAATTTTCGTTGTCTTCGAGCGTTATGATTCATAAAAATACATCGATAATCATCCCCACCTCCAGCACCCCTCTTACAAGAGCAATAATGAAGGAAATAGTCTTCTCCCTTATCCAGCACCTTGATGGCATCATCCACGGACGTAGTTACTTGTCCACCCAAAATATTTTTCGCAAAGAAATTATAAAACCATCGTGTAAGCCCTTTATATGGTTCTCGTTCCGCTTGAAGTTCATTGATATCCGCTACGCTGTCATCGACAAATTGGTCCAATTTAGAATCGATGAACTCATAAAACCATTTCCGAAATCGTCCGGGAAACAATTTTAAGAATCTTCCCGCGGTGAGATCATGAGCCACATCTTGTAAATACCACACCTTACTCGTGTGTTCATAACAATATTGACACATTGTAGGTTAATATCCCGTTATTTTTTTTGTAAACAACCTATGGGTAAAATTAGCATCCATCGTTTTTAAAAATTTTATTAAGTTAATAAAACCAAGATGATGAAATCTCATCAAAATGATAATCTTAGTGTGAAAAGCTTTCTCTTAATGTCTGTAATAGCAAGCAGAGCTGATATAGTGTTTGCGACGAAATATTTAAAAATAAAACTGTCGAATTATTATTTGGATCTTTTTATCCATTCTTGAAATCTCTTGATCGTATATCCTAAAGCCTAATGAGAGCTGTTTAGAGAAGTCATAAGAACATCTCAATGAAATTGTGATATTCCCGACTATATTACCGGATCGCAATATGGGAAAAAGATCTGAACTAAGGATTATTCGTATAATATATCTTGAAGGTGAATATTAAAAAAGTTGATATGAATGGTACAAGTCACTGTACGAGATCAGGTATTTGAGGTAATAGATAATAAGCTTTCTTTAAGAAACCAGAATATTTCCGATATCTCTGAAATTAACGGTCTTGAAAATTTATCTAATTTAAAAAAACTAGACTTATCGGGTAATAACATTACGGAAATTAAAAATCTGGGACACTTAAAGAATTTAGAGATGTTAAATCTTGCGAATAACAATATAGCGGAAATCAAAAACTTAGACGATCTGAGGAATTTGAAGGTTTTAATTCTTAGCCATAATAAAATAGCTCAAGCTAGGGGATTAAATAATCTGAATAATTTGGAGATGATTAATCTCAATAATAATTGGATAGATGCCGTTAGGGAGGTGTTTAATCTTACCAATTTAAAAAGAATTTATTTAGAAGATAACGAAGTTACAGATATTCGAGAATTGGAAAATTTGAATAATTTACAATATATCGCTCTCAGCCCAATGGCGAATATCCCGAAAAGCCAGTTAAAAAAGCTTAAAAAAAAGGGAATAGATATTGAAATTATTAGTCAGTCTGATAATAAAGAGTATCAAGGACCTTCACATCAAACCTATTTAGAGGAACCGTCTAAACCAAAAGCTTCCAAGAGCAGAAAAAACCTAATTATCTTTGGGGTTATTGGTTATTTCGTGTTTTTTGGTTTACTCTCTGCCGCTATTACCTATGCAATTGTGCAAAATTTCAGTCTTCCCTCAACAGATTTTTTTCCAATATTCGGATCTATATACTTAGGGCTTATCATTTTCGGTCCATGCTTATTTGCAATGGCTATGTCGTATCAATAACCTATATTTTTAAGCCCCTTTTTTTATTTTTCCTGTTCACTTCAAATAATAAAAATAGAAGAAGGAAGTCAGTATCGTACTGGGAAAGAAAATCAAAATGAAAAGGAGAAATTGAGATAAATCTAAATAAAAACTTAGCATCACGACCATCCCACCACCAAAAAAGAAAATAACATCCATCACAGAGTTTAACACACTATCCTTCCTGCTCGCAAATTTAATACCAAATTGTAATAGTACAAAATTTTCAAAAAGCTCCCAAATTATACTGAAACTAATTAGTAAAATCAAACTAATAGGGGTATTGCTGGTTCCCAAAATGGTGTAGGAAATGCTATCGAGGACAAAATACCCAAAAAAACCTAATATTATGTGAGTAAAACTAAAGCAATCTATCGCGGCTCTGCTGATGTCGTCTTTTGTTTTTGCAAGGAATTTCATAAATAACTGCTCGAGTAATGAGTCTATTTCTGAATTTATTTAAGTAGCATTAATTTAATTAGTTTTCCGGTCTAAATCGAATATAAATAACTTTTCTTACTTAAGTCAATATAAATGTATACAGAAAATAAGTTCAACTAATCTGGTCTACGCATCGTTAACAAATATGGCTTGCTTTTAATTTCTACACTATTTTTGCAGTATCATATTTTCGACAATTTCTATTGATTGACATTTCAAGAAATACCGATAACTATTAATAATTCCATTGGATTGATTTATTTATGAGTGCGAAAGTGTACAGAAAATTACAGCAACATCTTGATAAGAAAACGATTGCCTTTCCACCAACCAAATCTGGAATCGAGATTAGATTGCTCAAAAAGCTTTTCACCGAAGAAGAGGCAGAAATCGCATTAGGATTAAAGTTCTCTTGGGATAATTTAGAACCACTGGAAGAGATTTTTTCCCGGTTAAAACATAAAGGAAAGTCTTTTGAAGAATTGGAAGAAAATTTAGATAACATGGCTAAAAAGGGGGTAATTATGGCCCTCAAAAAAGGAAAAGATAAAACTTATGGTCTCGCTAATTTTATGATCGGAATGTGGGATTATCAAGTAAATAAATTAACAGTTGATTTTTTAAAAGATTCTATTAAATATCTGTATGACTCTTACATACAAGAAATTGGTAAAATTCCGACACCTCAAACTCGATTAATACCCGTCAGACAAGATCTAAATTTCTCTACTAAAATGGCGCCATTTGATGATATTGAAAAAATACTTCACAGTATTGAAGGACCATTCATGGTAACGAACTGCGTATGTCGCCAAGGGAAAGATTTAATAACCCAACCATGCGAAATGACTGAGAGAAGAGAAGTGTGTATCAGCTTTGGCTATGCTGCAGAGAGATACATTCAACAAGGGTGGGGAAGGGAAATTGATAAAAAAGAAGCTCTAGAAATCCTAAAAAAGAATGCTGAAGACGGTTTAATCCATCAAATTAATAATGCACAAAAACCAGATTTTATTTGTAGTTGTTGCGTTTGCTGTTGTGAAGCGATAAAGATCTTAAATTCGCTTCCCATGCCAGCAAAATTTATCAAATCAAATTATTATGCGAGAATCAATTCCGACCAATGTGATGGGTGTGGAGTGTGTCTGGATCGCTGTCAAATGGATGCGATTACTCCTAAGAGCGAAATCTTTACTATAAGCAAGCGAAGATGCATTGGATGTGGAAATTGTATTGATTATTGCCCAAATGGCGCCATCCAACTAAAAGTGAAGAGATCACTGTATGTTCCCCCTGAAACTGGAGGTGAATTATACGAGGAAATCATCAATATAAAAAATAAAGCACAAAAAAATGATCATGGTGAATAGATTAATAGGAACTGTTTCTCTTGAAATCTCTTTCCTTTAATTTTACTATAGTTGGGAAAATAATTTAAATATAGAAGAAGCGAGTTTAAATAGGACGAAAATTAGTGAGATTTTCTAGAAATTCAAGTTGCTGTAATAATAATCGATCCCTCTTATTTAAAATCTCTTTTTCGGTTAGTTCTCCATACTCATAAAAGCCTCTTCCTGTTTTTACCCCCAGGTGATTTTTTTCAACTTTATTATCGACTATCGGAAGCGATCCCCCTTTCTCGCTCTGGATACTCTGTACTACATCAAGCCCGGTGAAATCATGTAATTGTACCACCCCTACAATAGGAAGGCGTATTCCGAGGGTCGTCTTTATAGCTAGATCAATTTGTTCGGCGGTTGCGACTCCCCTTGCCATTAATTCATACATAGAGGCACTGATAGACTCTTGAATCTTATTCACAATATAGGAAGGGGTGAATTTTTTGGTGACAATCGGGATCTTACCGACCTTCTCAGACAGAGAGATTACCAATTCAGTGGTTTCTTGAGATGTTTTCCTGCCAGGGATTACTTCTACCGAGGGAATGATATGAGGAGGCGCAAACCAATGATGGCCGATAACACGTTCTAAGTTTACGATTCTTTTTACGAGTTTAAAAATATCTAAACTCGATGTGTTGCTTGCTAAAATGGCCTCATCAGAACAATATTGCGCGAACTTCTTGAATATTTGCTCTTTTAATTCAGGTACCTCACTAACTGCTTCTAACACATAGAGTTTATTTTTAGCTGCTTGGGCTAAATCGGTCGAAACATGAATTCGGGACAATATATTAGAAATTTGGTTCGCATCTACTCTTTTGAATTCTGCTAATATCTCCAAATTGGATTGAATAAGCTCCAGAGCATGCTTTAATTTTTCCTGGCTAATGTCAACAAGTTCGACGTGGAGTCCCGCTTGAGCAAATACTTGAGCGATTGAATGTCCCATTGTACCAGCCCCTACTATCAAGACCTCATCTAAATCTTCAATATTAACCATTTTTAATGTGTTTATTTTCTTTTAAATTACCTTTAAATTGAATTAATACTAAAATAGTCAAGCAAAAATAAAAAGGTACTTCCAATTCTATGATATTATCATAATTCATATTATAGTTGTCATCGTCAATTATTAGAATAATTTGCTTTCGCATTATAAAATAAAAAAGATGCTATCTTTAATCCTTAATTTTGAAGAGAAAATAATAATTAAAATAAAAAAAATAAAAGAGATTGATGGAATAATTTATTCAGTTAACCCAATCGCCATATCCATATCTTCTATGGTTAATTTCTTTCTGCCCGCATGTCGTGTCATTTCAAGTGCTTTTCGAGTCATATGTTTAGCCAATTTTTCAAGATAATCTATTAGAGCGTCAACAGCATCTCGAGCAACCATTTCAGCACCATTATCTTTCATTAATTTACGAATTGGGGACCAGGCAAATACTTTTTTAGCCATTTCTTTTCATTCCTCCACTAGTTTTGTATTTTAAAAAATTTTTATTCTGAGAAGTTTACATATTTTACAATAAACTCCTTTAACTAATAATATCCAATTCAAATATTTAAAGATTGCGTAAAATCGTCCAATTTTTATAATGGGGTTAATAACTTGATCAAAGTTGCGTGAACGACAAAAAATTGAAGTCACAGAAGAAAAGTCGGGAGATACCCTCTGAGCCATCTCCCACGAGATTTTTATAGAAATGGGGTCCAAAAAATCAACTGACTCGGATTATGAACTCAATAAATCATTCCGCATTTTAGAACTTAGTTAAAAAAACGTTAGAACTACTTAGTCCTTTAGCATAGAAAATGACAGAATTAATTTGAATTTATTTTGAAAGAAACGATTTCAAACGCCCCAATAGTAAATCTTAACGTCTTCTGCACATCATCCCAAATAAATTCTCTCTTTTCAGATCTTTCTAATAAATCTATAGAGTCAATAGATGATATAGCTTCTCCAAGTAATTTGCCGAATAGGATTTCCGTTTGAGTGGAGGCTCCACACGTTTCATGAAATCTCAATATCAAAGAATTGTCGAGATCCCATTCATTCACCTTCATCACAGTCAAAACCACATTCTCGGGGATGATTCGGATCGACTTTTCTGCGGCATCAAAGAGCGATGTATCCAAACTTAGGCTCTCTTTGATGGGGATAACCATAACCGGATTATTAAACTCCTCTGCTTTCCTATAGATGTCCACGTTAGGTGCCCTATCAGCATACTGCAATGTCCCACCTTTATGAGGATATAACGCATAGCGACAGCTAAAAGGACCCAAACCACTATATTCAGGAACTTGTTGTGAGAAATATTTCTCATTGAGCTCACGCTCCTTATTTATCCAGGCTTCAGGAGCAGATTCGGGATAGCGACACGCCCGCAGCATCGTGAGGTTAAGTTCGCCGTTCCTTACATCGAACGCGTATTTTCCTTCATTTAAAAGAGCAAGACCCCATTGCTTATCAGGTGTGCACATATCAATATATTTATGACAAATTTTTTCAAATCGGGCTTTATCGCATGGGGTATCGGGAAATACCTTTGATGAAATCGTGCAATACATACCATCAGCCATTACTTCTTCAGCTCTGAAATTGGGGGTAAACTTTACTTTTAGCATAGTGTTTTCTCTCTGCCAATCGGTTATGTAATCAAAATAGATGAGCGGATCGGATTTAAACAAAGTTATTTTTTGTATTACTGGATTCTCTCCCAGCATCCTATTTATTTGGATGGTTTTAAAGACGGGGCCATCTCCAACCACTTCTATCTCAACTCCTTTTTTGTTAGAGAGATCTATGGGATGTTCCCAATATTCGGGAGTGAGATTCCATGCGTGATATTGAATCGGTTCATTATCCAGAAACCCGAAAGTGAGATTTGACTCCTCTCCCTTTAAGAGATTTTGGTTGTTATTTATATCTTTCGAGATTACTTCGGTTAAGGCACCAGTCTCTGGATCAAGCGCTATGCGAATACATTCGTTTGATAAGGAGCTAGACGAAACTTCAAATCGTCCCTCATTATTTTCATCCTTTGCACTTAAATTAACATCATCAATAAGCTCAATCTTGGCGGGTAATCGGGCTAAAGAATCGATTTCAAGAACCGTCCACCAGCCTGCGGGTCGTGGATCAATTAAATCCTCTGATTCCGCTGCAATTGGTTGACAGAGATATGATTTGTTATTTTCATCCAAGAGGGTAAGATGGGCATAGGAAGGCTTCTGATGTTCATCTAGTTCTATCTTATCATCTCTAAAAAGAGTAATTGGAATAAAAACACGACTTGTTCGCTTCCAACTTAAAGGATTAAAAAGGATGAGATGTCGTGAGTCTTGATGTTTCTCACTGCTTTGGGTTTGGTTGTGGGAATAGGCTGTTACTACTTCAGAGAGGAGTTCGTTAATAAGTAATTGTTGTTTAAGCCAATCTTCCCAACAATCATCATAGACTTCCGGGATCGAGCTGCCGGGTAATACATCATGGAATTGATTTTTTAAAGTGGTTTTCCATAACCTTTCCAATATTTTCCGAGGATATGAATAATGGGGATTCGTAAGCAGTGAAAAAACTGCTAATTTTTCAAGCGCGGGGAGGAAATTCTCAAATTTACGATTATAACGTTTGACTTGGCCGTGGTTAGAGAAACATCCCCGATGAAACTCCAGATAGAGCTCATCGTTCCAGATCGGAAAATCTTTCGCGTACGCTTCAACTCCTTTGAAAAAGGTTTCCACGCTGCTCCATTCAAACCATTCCATCTCAGAGAGCTTGTTGGCTTCAGCAACCTCTTGATGGGTAGGGCCGTGTCCTCCATCACTCTGACCAAAAAAGAATCCCACATGCGGGCAAATATCTTCCATTTGGACATGGTTTTTCAGTAATGTATAATCATCACTATAATTCCACATCTTTTTCCCGTCCGACTTGAGTAAATGTCTCCCAATTTCATATTCTTCCCAAGTTTCCAACACTTGGGGGTCGTAATGAAAGTTCGAAGCAAGTAATCGCGTCCCATCTGGACCTTCCCACCAAAAATTCACGAATGGAAAGGTTGTATCTCGATTCCACGTTAATTTACTGGTCCATAAATATTGTGCCCCGGATTTCGCGAGTATTTGCGGCAACCCCGCATTATAACCGAAAGAATCAAGAAACCATTCGACTTTTGGGAGCTTTCGGAAATGAGTATTATAAAACCTCATTCCGTAGAGTCGTTGCCGTATCATTGCTTCGCCTGAAGGCATCATACAGTCTGGTTCCACATAAGATCCACCCACAAGTTCTATGTTCTCGCTGAGTACCTTTTCTTGGATGTGGTAAAACAGGTCAGGGTTATCCTTTTTGATCCATTCGAGAAGGATCGGCTGACTGAGCGCAAATAAAAATGAATCGGGAAAGATATTAGAATGGAAAATTGCCTTGTTAAAGGTCACTTGAGCTTTTTTCCTCGTTTGCTCATAACGCCACATCCACGCACAATCAATATGAGACTGACCGACGATATGGATATTAAGATTTTTAGGGCGCGTTGTTTCTAGTATTTTATTTCGCCATCGTTTTAACTTTCTTTTGATGCGAACTTTTCGCTCTCCCTCGATCCATTTTTTTTTACTTTCTTCATCATCATAGCGAGGTTCTTCACATTCGGACACGTCAAGGCGATGATTTCCCGAATAATGTCCAATTTTATCTAATAACTTTTCCTTAGTCATCTGATAAAGCACGTATATAGGTTATAAATTGCATATGAAAAAAGAGGGTACTACATATAATTTTTCACTAACCATCCTATGGAAATGTGGAAAATGTAAGGAGTAGCAAATAACATTCTCAGTCTGGAACTCTACCCATCGAAAACTTTTACTTTGTCTCTAATTTAGCCACAAATAACGGAGGAATACAAAAATATGCGATTGAGCATTCTTTTTGATATTTACTCTGGGCTTTTCCCAGTGCATCGTCCAAATCCTTCGCATATTCAAAGCCGAAAATATCCAATACATTTTTATTTTTGGCTCCAGCGACAATTACATTCCCAATATTTAAAAGCCCCCGAATTCCCCAATAATATACGATGGGAGCGTGAACCGGATGATACGCGTACTCATTCTTATATTTAGAAATATATTCTTCATTATGCAAATACTCATGTTCTATTTGTTTAAGATTAAATATATCGGGTTTATTAGACAATATATCATAATAGAAATCTCGATAAGACGGATGCTGAGTAGTATCAAATTTCTCATAGGCGGGATTTAAAATAATAAGAGTGCCATCTTCTTTCAAAGGTGAATCTCCTTGATGCATATTAAACAAATATCCAGAAACAAGAGTATGAAGTAAAAGGGGATTCATCTCTGAGCCCACGTTATAAGGGGTAAGATTCGGTACTCCATAAATTAGAATATCATATTGTTGAGAAATTTCCACGTTGAGCTGCCGATTCATAAGCTCCATCGATTTCTTATGCGCATCCTCTATATCTCCCGCAAACACATCAATTAATTGATATCCCGCTTTCAAATTTTTCCGTACATATGCCTTCACAGATTTCGGAAAAGCTCTAAAAATTGAAAAAAGCATTCTACGCCATAGCGGGGGTTTCTGTATTTTAGATTTAAGAGGTCTATACATTTTTTCATAAATTCCTCGATAGAAGTTGTTATTAATAACCATCTCGATTGTGAACAGATTAAGTTTTTCTTTTATGAGATCACCCATCTCCCAGATGATTTTATGTAACTGCGAAGATTCAGGATCCATAAAGGTACCTTTTTTTAACATTTCGGGGGAATGATGGGGGATAATGGTGTTATAACTTCCTAACCCAACAATAATAGACTTCCATCCCCCATTTAGCGGGGTGAAGCTGATATTGAGATAAATAATAAGATCCGATTGAGCGGCCATTCTGTTAATCTCTATTTTATACCCTTTACTAGAGGTTGCGAGTGTTATAAGATTACTCTTATCTTCAGCATCATGATTAATAATTTGGGCTTTATATTTTCGATAAATCTTTTTTCCCAAGATATGTTTTAATTCTTTAGGTTTACATTTCCTATGGAGTCCGGTTGCGCAAATGAAATTTATATTCTCCTCCTTCACTCCAATTCCTCTAAGAATGCTAATAACATGTTGAGCAGCTACTGCTCTTACATCGCTTTTCATCGGAGGTAATGGGACGCTTATATCATCAAAACACACAGATATCATTGATTCTGGAGTGATTATATCCTCAATCTTAGGAGAATTAATTGGATTTTGTAGTGCAGAATCAATCACAGCATTAATATCCTTTTCGGGCTCGATCGTTGGTTTTGCGTAGTATATATCAACTTTATCCGGAAAATCATAGAAGAACGCATCATCTCCATAGAAAACAATCTCTTTCATACTATATAATTTGATTATGGATCCTAATAAACTTACAATTTCTACTCTTTTTTCAGTTCAAGAAGCTTAAGGGTTAAATTTTCAATGTAAGACTTATTTTCAATTTTTTGAATCCATTCATCTGGGATAGCTTCAATTCCCAAATAGGCACCGAGTAAACCCCCCACCATTGCTCCCACAGTATCTCTGTCTCTCGAAAGTAAAACCGTATCAATTAGGTTTTTTTTATACGATTCTGGATTATATAAGAATGCAAAAATGCTGAATGGAACAGAGGTATATGCTAACACTCCAGACCCTATTATTCTTTCTACATTTTTTAAAGATTTATTTTGCTGAATTAATTCTTTGCCTCTTTTTAAGATGTTTTTATATTTATCTGTGTGGGAGAACTCAATCAATTCATCCAATATTCCATTTTTTTGTTGATCGGTGAGTTCTCCTGGTTGTTTTGGAACAAGGAGACTAATTAATTTAGCTAGAGTTGCTGCACCATCAATACCCCACGGATTGGTATGGGTTGCGACCGCGGACTTTTTAGCGATTTCATATATATCCGAGTTATCATAATAGAACAATCCCAAAGGGGAGATTCTCATAGAAGCCCCGTTTCCGAATGATCCCTCTCCACCAAATAATTGACTGGCAATTTCTTGATAATTTTTATCAGATCGTTCTACTGTGCGAAAGATTTGAGGTGGTCCGCTCCCATACCCGCGATAGGGTTCCTCATTAAAATTGGCATGAAATATTCTTCCAAGGTCTTGAGTTGTCCAGTTCCCCTCAGTTGTAATGATTGTTTCCGCGATTCCGATGGCCATTGCGGTGTCATCCGTATATCGAATGATGTCCTTTTTAGCTACTTGGGTGAGAAGAGTTTTTTCATTCCCATACCGAAAGGTTAACTCCCCAATACAATCACCCAAAGCACCTCCGATCATTCCACCTAAGAATTTGGATTTTATATTAATTTGAGTCATTTCAAATCAAATAGGTCCATATTCCTTTTTAATATTAATGAAATTAACCCATAAATTTAGTGTTTTATAGATAAAGAATCCCTTAGAGCATAGGATTTTTGGTTAGAGATATCTTTTGCTATAATTTGTGGATGATGGTATCTTCCTTTTTTTCTGGTTCGCATCCGTTTGGCTTGAATCGCATTTTGGGGACAATAACTAATACATGCAAAACAATACATGCAAGGGATTTCTCGGTTCCAAACTGGTTTATCATTAATTATATTGATTTTGTTAGATAAACATATTTTTTCACACGTTCCACATCCCACACACCCCTCATCGGCATAATATACTTTTTGTAATCCAAAATACCCAGTCTTTTGAAATAAGAAAGTGCTGATGCGAAGTATAGTATTTGCAAAAACAGAAACTAAAATCCCAGTATCTTCATGGTGAGGGATTTTATTAGCGATCTTATTTTGAATTGAATTCAACTTATTTTGTAATTCTTCTTCTAAATGATTTATTTCTTCCTCTGTAGGAACTGGAAAAACCGGAATAAAATTTTCGGGGGTATTAACCATAAAAGAAGCATCCAGCTCTATGCCTTGCTTTTTCAGAATCTTGTTCATATCAGAAAAGACCTTATCAGCACATTCACGTGTTGAAAGGGCAAAAAGGTATGAAGCTCCCCGAAGATTACTTTTTCTTAAAAATTGCTCTATTACCCAAGGAAAGGTATGTGCATGTATAGGAAACACAATTCCAACTATATCTGCGGAAGAAGTTGTCCTCTCGCTTTTTAGCGCACTAATAATGGGGATTAATGTTGTATTGGGAATTCTTTTTTTTAATTCTCTGGCAACATGGAGCGAATTACCTGTCCCTGAAAAATAATAAATTTACGTTTCCATAATGTTATCATCTCTTATATTATTCATCGGTACTTTTTTTAGGATTTCAATAAATTCATTTAATATTTAATATTAGCTAAAATCAAGTTAAATAAAAGATAATCTTACTTTTAAAGGTATTTCATAATGAAAGCTCAGATTGCTATTACAAAAGGAGATGGTGTGGGACCAGAAGTTGTCGAGGAAGGTATGAAGATCCTCAAAACTGTTGAGAAATATTCAGACCTCAGTTTTGAGTTCAAAGAAGCACCAGCAGGAGGAAAAGTATGGAAAGAAATGGGCCAGAGTCTACCCGATAAAACTTTTACAATTATAAAAGAGTCTGATGCCCTCCTTTTTGGAGCTATAGGGATACCCGGGCTTCCGCAAGGAGTCGCTGAGTCCGCCATCTTAGGGATACGACAAGGATTAGATCTTTATGTAAACTTACGCCCAATAAAGCTGTTTGATGCATTAAAGGATCGGTGTCCTCTTAAAGACCAATATATCGGAGACGGGATTGATCTTACCATTGTGAGGGAAAATACGGAAGGACTTTATGCTAATATCGGAGGTATCATGAAAAAGGAAGTAGCAATTAATAATATGATATATACGAGAAGTGGCTGTGAGAGAATTATTGAATATGCATTCCAATTTGCAAAAAAGCATAATCATAAGAAAATAACCTCAGTAGATAAAGCTAATATTTTAAAGCCCAGTCAGTTATGGAGGGAAATTTTTGAACAAATAGGAAAATCCTATCCCAAACTAGAAAAGGAAAATATGTATGTTGATGCTTTTTGCCAATGGTTAATACGCAGTCCTTACGATTATGAAACAGTTGTGACTGGAAATTTATTTGGAGACATCATCAGCGATGAGGGAGCTTTCTTAATAGGGAGTCTGGGGATGGCATCAAGCGGAAACATCCATCCGGGTCAAGTGTCAATGTATGAACCGATCCACGGGTCAGCCCCCGATATCGCAGGTAAAAATATCGCAAATCCCATTGGGACCATCTTAAGTGTGAAATTAATGCTCGAAGAATCATTCAAGCAAGAAGAAATCGCCCACGATATAGAAAAAAGTGTAGAAGAAGCGTTAAATGAGGGTCGAACCATCGATATTGAAAATAAATTGCTTGAAACGCTCACGACCACTCAAATGGGTGATCTGATTAGTGAAAAGCTCAAGAGTTTTCTAAAAAAATGATTGCCCCTATGTACGAGATATAGATTCAATCGTACTAAACATAACTTTTAGTTGATCAAATATTTCCAAACGATATTCTTCTCCAATCTTGAAAAATAGAAAGGACACCATTTTCTTTTCCAAATATTCATTTATATCAAATTCTTCCATAATTTTGGACCAATCAGCGTTATCAGACACTCTGATTCCCACTAAAATGACTTTTTTCTCATCAATGTTCTCAATTATTTTGATGATCATATTTTTCCATTCAGATTTGATAGATTCTCGATTTCTGGCGTCAAATATGCAAAAGATACCGTCCGAATTCCCTATATCCATATTCTCATAGGAATAATTATGTAATGTTATACCGTTCTCGTATTCATAGATTTGTTTGTCTTTTACTTCGACTTTATTGGTCATTTTATGCTCTGATAATGCAGAATTGAGGATTTGTAAGGCGGGGCTAAAATATCGGCTTTCCGTCAAGAATGTAATAACCAATTGATCCTTTAATGGTAATATTTCCTCAATTTCCTCTAATACATCGGCCTTAAGTTTTTGTTCTTCGATTTCTTTGCTTTTTGCAATATAATGATAGGAAATTAATCGAAAAGCGTCATGAATATTATCACCCGTTAGTGCGCTCGTTTCAATGTAGGAAATATTTGTTATACCCTTTTCAGTTAGGCGATTTGTCATCTGAACGCCTTCTTGGTACTCGACCGCTCTTTCCTCGACTAAATCGGACTTATTTCCCACTAATATGATCGGTAACTTCTCGGTATTAAGGAATTTATCAATTTCTTCAAACCACGAAATCACATTTTCAAATGATTCTCTGAGAGTCAAATCAAAGACGATAAATGCTGCTTGCGCGCCGATATAATAGGTCTTTCGAAATCGTTTAAAGTATTTTTGAGCTCCGATATCCCAAATGGAAAACTTTACATCGTTTTCTAAGAAGTTGATGGAATGGGTATGAATATTTAAACCAATTGTTGCTCGATAATCGTGTGTAAATTTATTTTCTACAAAACGGCGAACGATCGAGGTCTTACCAACCTCATGATCACCGATAATAATGAATTTAAAGCGAAATCTCCTCCCTGTATCTAATCGGAGTTGATAGATTTGGTTTTTAAGTTGTTGAGCTCTTTCTGCTTCGTATTCGAAATTAGGTATTTCGAGTTGGATAATATCATCTTGTTCTGCTTTTAGGATTCGTGCGATTTTTTCTGCTAAAAAATACGCATAAGGAGAGATTTTGTCTAAAGATGCCATTGGATCGATAACTAAGCTTAACGTAGTTTTTTCATCGATGGAGATAAATAATAATCTATGCTCCTCTGTATCAAAGGAAGCAGTCCCAAATTGTTGGAAGGCGAATTCATCCCGAATCCGTTCCAGTACCGGATGTACAATAGAAGTAAGTACTGACACGATTTCTAGATCTACATCCTCTCTTTTTTCGCCAAATATCGTGAGTCCATCAATATCAGAAACAATAATCGCATCTACCTCATCGTTTACTTGAAAAAAGTTGTTGCAGAGAGTTTCAAAGAGTTCTGTAAGATTGATAGACATTTAGAATTTCCTTAAGTGATTATTATTTTAACAATTATGATGGTATTTCAATTTAATCTTTTTTCGAAAAGAACATTCTTAAAAGTACTCGTTAGATATAATAATTTAGAGTTATATGTTTAGTATAATATAATTGTAATAAATCACACTTATAGAAACTATCAAATGCCAACCTCATGTATTATTTGTCATCTTCCTATTGATGAAAAATCCGAGATGTATGATGAATGCCCAAACGGTCACGCGGCACATACTTCGTGCCTAAGGGAATGGTTAACGCATTCGTTAAAATGTCCTTTATGCAACGATAAATATGATGACAATATTATTCAAAAGTTCCAAGCCTACATAGAAAAAAAAGAGCAGGAAACACAGAAAGCACTTAAACTCCAGATGGAGGAAGAAAATAAGATAAAGATTAAAGAAATATGTAAGAATATGGTTTTTCTTAAAACAATAGAAGTTATTGAGAAATTAACTAAACAGAAAGAATATAAAAAAGCATTAGAACTGTTGGATGGTTTCACGAATGATGATGATAAAAAGCACGAAATAATGTTTCTACGCGGAAAAATCAATTTTCTACGAGGGCGTTATGATATGGCAATTAACCATCTTTTCAAATTGGTAAAACAGGACTTTGAATTTCCAGATGCGTGGCTTTATTTAGGAAGATCTTATCAAGCATTAGGACTAGATGATAAAGCAAGATGGGCGTTTGAAAGAGCTAATTGAGTTTTATACCAATTATCTCTGATTTTTTATTATTTCTTTCATTTTTCTTCATTAAAGAATATTGTGAAAAGTTATGGAGAATATCAAATCAAACGCGATTAATCAAGTTAGAGCAATCTATAATTATTTTTCTAGCATCCAAACATTCAGTATGCTTATTCCAGAAGTAAGAACAAATATATCTGTAGCTACTAGGAATACGGAAACCGAAGAGAATATTGCCGCTATTGAAGGTCGGATAACGGTAATAGGAGGGTTTCCAAAAGCGTGCGGAGATATTAAATTTGGTGTATCGGATCATACCGCAAGGCTGATTCTCACTGCCAAACAATTCGATGAGAATATCAATATTGTGATGAATTTGAAATATTTTCCACACATAATCGAGAGACTTGAGCAGCACTCGGATTTACAATTGCGAGAAATAATTAGAGAAGAACAACCAGAAGAGGTTAAGGAACAGGAACATTCTACTATGCAATGGTTGATTAAGAAGACTATTGATGAGATAGGAAGGATTCCAGATATAATTTGGGATAAAGGTGCAATGGGTAAAGAAGCGATGATGCGGTTATTTGCTCAAGATGCAGATGATATGATTCGGAAATTAGAGATCATTTTAGAAATTTTACATCAAGATGAAGTAATTGAGTAATATGAGGTTTGTGGCCCCCATCCAATTTCAGTTTTTTAGAACTGTTTCACACATTTTTAAATAGGTTAATTTCTCTCTATTTATTATTCATAAACTAAAATAAAAGGCTTGGATTAAAATGAAGATAAAAAAAACTTTTTCAAGTAATCTATTCGGATTTCTCAAAAGCGCGAAAGAATATATCATTCTTATCTCAGTAATTATAAGTATTTTTGCGGGTATATATTTGCTTTTAACAAGTTTCATCTTTGAGTCTTGGTTTAAGAGTAATGTTGTATATGGACAGATAGGGTCATTCTCACCCTATTTTTTCACATTAGCTGTAATTATGCTGTTCTTTGCATCTTTACTTTCTTATCGAGCTTTCAAATACGGATTAACCTCTTTATTATTTCTGCTAGTGGGATTATTCCTGTCTATGACCTCATATTTCTTTGGATGGGCAAATTGGAATCCTGCAGGTTCTGTGCCACAGACTTGGCTTTTCGAAGTACAACTTTTAACCTCAACACTTTCCATATTGTTCCTCTTTTTCCATTTTGAACTCAATGATAGAGATAGTCCACGTCCCGGACTCATGATCTTCATTACACTCTGTATTATCCCCTATTGTCTTAAAAATGTGTATTCATTGTTCGCGATGGATTATGGGACTAATACTGCATTTCAAATTTTTCTACGAACTTTAGTACAAATCGGTGCAATTGGTGTATTTTTATCTGTGTTATTAATCGGAATTCGAATGTCGAAAGCATTCTTTAACCATAGTAATCGGGCAAGAATTTTGGGAGGTTTACAATTTGCGGGAATCGTTCTTCTCTTCATAAATATAATATTTGAATTCACAGAAGGTATATTAGATGCTGTGGGAGTAGAATTTTCAACCTATAATACACCGATCTTCGTCGTGGCTCTACTCCTAATCAGTATTCCACATTTCGTAGATCCCGAGTTGATAGGATTAGTACCCCCAAATGTACAAGCCGTCAGCCTCGTAGATGATGCGGGAATCACGCATTATTATAAACCCCTTTCTGATGAATTCGCTGATTTCAATGAAAGTGGCGCAACTTCACAGCTTATTGGTGGGCTCACTATTGCATTTAGTAATGTGGGTGAGGAAGTTGCCAAATCGAAAGCAGGGATAGATTCTTTAAAATTCGGTGATAGAGCTATAATCGTAGAATATCGAGAACCCTATTATTTAGTAATAATTGCGCAAAAAGGTACATATTTCTTAAAACTAGAGATGCGAGAATATGTGAAACAACTAAAGCAAAAATATAAGAATCCTCCTGAAGATGGGTCATTAATACCTGAAAAAGTTTTTCTGGAGTTAAACAGAGAATTTTTCCCGATTTTAACACCGTATTATTTTTCGGATGACTTAAAACCGTAGCAGAGAAAACCATATTTTATAGATTGGGGATTTTCTATTACAAAAATCAATTGTGAACCCCTATTTATTTTTTTCTTCTAAAGCATCTCTTAAGAGTTTAATTGCACAAAAATCTCCACACATGGAACACACATCCTCATCGAGTTTCTCACCCGATCTCAGATGTTTTTCTTCAGCAAGTTCCGGGTCTATGGCTAAAGTAATCATATCTTTCCAATTCAGATTTTTTCGGGCGATATCCATTTTATAATCCCACTCCGAAGCACGTTTGCCATATCTTGCGATATTAACAGCATGAGCAGCAATTTTCGACGCAATCACACCTCTCTTCACTTCTTCCCGATTTGGTAAACCAAGATGCTCTGAGGGAGTTACATAACATAGATAGTCGGCTCCAGCAAGTCCAGCCATTGTGCCTCCGATTGCGCTCACAATCTCATCATAACCAGGAGCGATGTCGGTTACTAATGGACCAAGCACATAAAAGGGGGCTTCATCACAGAGAGACTTTTGAATCTTTATATTTTGTTCGATTTCGTGAGCCGGTATATGCCCAGGACCCTCTACCATCACTTGAACATTGTTATTCCACGCTCGTTTCACCAATGTAGAAATTTCCATTAACTCTCGTATCTGAGGATAGTCAGTAGAATCAAATATACCCCCTGGTCTCATACCATCACCTAAAGAGAGCGTGAAATCATATTCCTGGGCCATTTCTAATAGGTAATCATATTTTTTGTTAAAAGGATTTTCTTGTTCATGATGCAATATCCAGGCTGCCAAAAACGTCCCGCCACGCGAAACTACACCCATCATACGAGGATGATCAACTAAATAATCGATTATCTCCCTTGTGACTCCCGCATGGATAGTAAAGAAATCCACGCCTTCTTTTGCTTGCTCCTCGACCACATTAAAGAGATCGTCTTCATCCATATGAATTATGGCTCCTTTAGTTTCGATGGCACGTAAGGCAGATTGATAAATAGGGACCGTTCCCAATGGGATATTTGTGTTTTCCAAAATTTTCCGCCGAATTTGAATTACATCTGATTCCTTAATTCCTGTGCTTAAATCCATCAAAGTGTCTGCACCATACTTTTCGGCAATTTGTGCTTTTGCTAATTCCTCCTCGGGATCGAATACCTTCTTCGAGGAACCGACATTTGCGTTTATTTTGACAAACAATCCCTTCCCAATTCCGATGGGAGGATTTAATTCCCTTCGATTAGACTTTGGAATAATGATTCTTCCTTTAGAGATGCCCCGACGGATGAATTCTGGTTCAAGTTTTTCATTTTCGGCAACAATTCGCATTTCCTTGGTTATATTCCCTTCTTTAGCTTCCTTCATTAAGGTGGCCAATATAGTTTGCCTCGAAATTAAACAAATTTTTACTATTAATATTAGATATTGATTAAATTAATGTGATTAGAATTTTATTCTTTAGCTTTACTATTTTGAAGGTTATTTATTCATAGTTAGGTTAAAAAAATGGAATTATAAAAAGGATAGATCGAAATAAATAAAAATCCATAACTCCACATCTTAATTATTAATTTTAATTATTAAGCAAAATCTAAAGTGATTTGATGGTAAGCAAAGGAATGCGTAGGGTGATGAAATTACTTGAAAAACGTAATGAACTCGAATTAAATAAAAGAGTACGAGAATCGAGGGAAAACTTAGAAAGTTTGGCAGCCTTGGTCGAGCTTCCCGAAGATGTGAATCTTACTCAATTAGAATTAAATGGAATGAATGCAGTATGGATTGATAGCCCCGAGTCTGATTCTCAAAAAGTTATTCTTTATTTACATGGAGGTGGATATATGGAGGGATCTTTGAAATCCCATGAGGATTTGGCTATGAGAATCGGAAAAGCGTCAGAAGCCCGAATTCTATTAATTGATTACCGTTTAGCTCCCGAAAATCCCTTCCCAGCAGCGTTGAGTGATGCTGTTTCCGCTTATGAATGGTTAATCAAGAATCAACACGTCCCATCATCAAATATTATTATAGCAGGGGATTCCGCAGGAGGGGGTCTAACTATTTCGACTTTATTGCGACTAAAGGAGTTGAATAAATCCTTACCCTCAGCGGCAATATGTCTTTCACCTTGGACAGATTTAGCAATGAAAGGAAATTCAATTAATGCAAACAGGAACCAAGATAAGTTCCTAAAATCTTATGACTTGGCTTTTATGGCTTCATTGTATATTCAAGACAAAAATCCTAAAAATCCCCTCATATCTCCCTTATATGGCGATTTAAGCGGCCTCCCTCCGTTATTCATTCAAGTAGGGAGTCCAGAAATATTATTAGATGATGCAGTACGACTGGCTAAAAAAGCAGAGAAAGCGGGAGTTGATGTGAAGTTGGAGGTGTGGGATGATATGATCCATGTATTTCAAGCTTTTGCAGATTGGGCGCCTGAAGGAGAAGAAGCGATTAAAAAGATAGGTCAATTTGCTCGGGCTCATTTTGATTAGAAACTGTCTTTAGGTTTTTTATAATTCATTTTATTGAAATCCTATTTTAAGCTCTTTTAATAATTCAACCAATGAACCCGTTAACCTATACTCTTGCAGTTGCTCAAAAGGAACAAATTTAGCTTCTAGGGCGTCATCATCGGCTATAGGTTTTTGGTTTTCATCCCCTTTAATTTGTTCGACAAAATAATTGAGTAGGACGTAATGATATTCGATTTTACCTTTATCATCATACATAATTTTATCGATTATCCCTGCTAGTTTGGTGACTTTCACTTTAAAACCCGTCTCTTCAAATGCCTCCCTTTCTGCTGCGCGTCTGACTTGCTCGCCAAGGTCTAGATGGCCTCCAGGGATTGACCAATATCCCGCGTCGGGGTTATATTTTCTTTTTACTAAAAGAAGATGCTCATCTCTAACCAATAAAACTCCAACGCCCACATGCGGTCTCACAGGATATCGGCGCGTATCATAAACACTTAATTTTTCAGGATCCATTTGTAACCAATAGATAATTCTTATTTATGAAATAATTATTAATAATTCCATTAAGTCTAATTGTTGGGTAGAAATTAATCTTATTGGCTTAACCATAATACCAGAGATCTATTTAGATTATATATTGA